>OX352322.1:4407250-4711500 GCA_947090765.1 Pseudomonas sp. MM223
GATCGACTTGGCCGGCAGCTGGTCGGCGTTCGCGCCAGCCGCTGCAAGCTCCTGAGGCGTGTGTGGAATCGCGTGCCCGTGGAATCGCAGCGTGTCAGCGCCAAAATCCGAGCCGTCCAGTTCGAACAGTAGGATTTCCGCACCCGGTTCCAGCTTCTGCAGCTGAGTGATCAAGCTCATGGATGAAATGCTCTTTCAAAGGTGGCTGTCAGCAACGTCACCCCACCCGGCTTGCGCTGCTGCCGGAACGTCTCGCACCGGTACAAGCCGAGCACGCCCTCGGGGTTCGCCCACAGAAAAGAGGTGGCGCCCCGGTGCCGCCGGATGAACGCCAGAATGGGCGCGACCTCGTCAGCCAGGCCGCCGAATGACAGCGACCAGCTGTCAGACTCGGCGTTCAGTCCATCAGTGGATACCTGGGCGTAGTTGTCACCGAACTGTGATTTCCGGGTGCGCAAGGTGCTGTCACTGCTCGCCTCATCATCTGGCGCCCAGGTGAAGGTTTCGATCGCCATCAGCGTCTCCCGTTACTGTTTCGATAGCTCACGCCCCCGGCCCGCCAGGAAGCGGCAATGGCCCGCTCTGCCACCCCCTGCATCTGCTGCTGGAGGTTCTGCTGAAGCGCGGTGCTGTCCAACTCCATGCCGTCAGCACTCCGGTCTTCAACGTTCACCGAAACCGGTACGTTGAGCTGAACCACCGTAGCCCCGCCGCCGTTGCCTCCAACGACCTGAACACCAAGTGCTCCGTCCGAGCCCCTGGCCAGCGGCATGATTGCCTCAGGCCCAGCCTCGCCGGCCACACCAAGGCCGCCATTCGCCATTCCAAAGGCAGTCGGCCGACTCAGCACGCTGTTGGTGAATGCACCGCCCTTGGCGAACATCTGCACGCCGCCAGACCATGCGCCACCCAGCGCCTGCGGAAAGTACTTGCTGCCATAGCCAGCTTGTGAAGCACCAAGGTTCGACGAAACTGCGCCCGCAGAGCCAGGCGTCATGCCGTTGCCGGACCCGCCGCCGAAGTAGCTGCCTACCGCAGACACGCCCAGGCCGACCAGGCCACTGAGCAGTGAACTCGCGGCCTGCTGGCTGGCGATCCGGGCCATATCCGACAGAACGCTCACGGTGAAACTCTTGAAATTGGCCTTACCTGTCATGGCGAACTCGGCCACGGCGTCCCTGGCAGTGTTGAAGCCGGTGGTCAGCATGTCGTCAGTGGCACCGGCGACGTTCGCCGCATCGGCCTGAATATTGGCCCAGGCCCGCTTGGCGCCGTTGCGGTAGTCCCGCTGGGCTTGCAGCCTTGCATCGAAACCATCGACCTCCATCTGCAGCTCGCGGGCCTGGTAGTCAGCCAGATCAGCGAGCCGTTGCTGGTAGGCGTCCTGGCTGAGCCGACGCGACACATCCTCCTGCTGTTCCTCCAGCTGCCGGCGCGCTTCGGCATACTTCTGACGCACGGCATTCAGCCGATCGGCTTCCTCGCGCTGGTCGTCGCCCATCCCAACGCCCGCTACATCGGCGTTGATGGCGTCCTGGCGGGTCTGGAGCACCACTTCCATGGCCTTGCGGTAGGCCTCGGCGCTGTTGCGCCGGATCTCCGCAAGCTTCTTTTCTTCCTCCGTCCGCTTCTGGATGGTGGTATCGGCGTACGCCGTGTTCAGGTTCTTGATGCCGAGCTCCATCTCGGCGGCGGTGATCTTGCCGGCAGCCTGAGCTTTGCGCAGGCCCTGCACTCCTTCTGCCAGGTCGGCGAGCCGCTTCTTCTCCGGTAGCGCCCGGTCGATGATTGCGTCGAGGGCCTTGATCTCATCCTTCAGGGCCTTGGTGCGGTCCTTCGTGCCTACGGTGGCATCCTTATTGGCCTTCTTCTGCGACTCGATCGCGCTGGCCGCCGAAAGAATTGCCTGGCGATCGGTTTCGGTGAGGTCGGCGTTTTCCGCGATATAGCGGTTTGCGGCCTTGGTGGCATCGCCATTGTCCTGGAGGCCGGCCAGCTGCTTCTGCAGCGTTTCCAGGTAGGTCTGTCCAGCCGAGCTCATGCCGGCTTTCGCAGCGTTGTTCGCCTGGGTGGCCGATGTGTTTTCGGCGGTCACACCGGTGAGCACGCGCAGGGTTTCCGCGATCAAGCCGGAACGCTGATCGGCGTCACTCACAGCGCCGGCTTGGGTAATCCACTGCTGCACCGTGCCGGCCGGCAATTGCAGTCGGTTACCCACCTCTTGCAAGATCGGCGAAAGCCCCTCGCCTGCCGATCTCGCCTCGTTGAGTCGGTCGACCAGGCCCTGGTACTCGGCCAGCTGCCGGTTGTACTGGCCGCCAGAATCGCGGGCAGGCGCAGTGACCACGGCAGAACGAATGGACTGGGCCAGGTCGCCATAGGCGTTCTTGACCTTGTCGGTAGCAGTGATCTGCTCCTGCTGCCATTTGACCAGGGATGCTTCGCGCTGGTCCTTATTGAGCTTTGCGAACTCCTCCCGCAGCTGGGCTACCGGCTTGTGCAGGTCGTCCATACTGACGCCGGCCTGATCGGCGTTGGTGCTCAGCAGCAGGAAGCTGGCCGCCGCGGTGCCGGCGAGCAAGGCCAACCCCATCGGGCCACCCAGTATGCCAAGCAGACCGGCGCTGACATTGCGGAGCCCGGTTTGCGCAGTAGCCACGGCAGCGGTGGCCGCCGCTTCAACTTGCCGGGCCTGAGCCAGCTGGATCGACATCTGCGTCTGCACCGCAGTGCCGCGAGCTGCTGAGGCCTCGCGCGCGGCCAGGATTGTCGCGGTCTCGGCCTTGCGCTGGTCGGCGATGGCGGCCTGCAGTACGGCTTGGGCCTGCGCGATGCGCGCCGCTCGATCTGCCAGTGCCGCCTTCGCTGCCAGCCCAGCCTTCGCCACATAGTTGGTCAGGGCCGCCACGCCGGCGCCGCCCATGGCCACGGCCACCAGGTCGACGTTGTCGGCCAGGGCGATCAGTACGTTCGACAGCCCGGCAACTGCACCGGTCTGCTCTTCCATCCCACCGAGGAAGGACTGAATGGCGTTGCTGATGTTCACCAAGGCGTCCTGCACGCTGGTGGACATGTCCGCCGCAGCCTTGCGGTTTGCATCGACAGTGAGCAGCAGGCCGGTGTTGATGGTCTCGAGCGACAGCTTGCCCTCTACGCCAAGCTTGCGGATCTCTTCCGCGCTCTTGCCAGTGGCGGAAGCGATCGCCGTGACGATGGTCGGCATAGCCTCCTGGATGGAGACCCAACCATCAGCCTCAACCTTTCCGGTCTGCAAGGCCTTGGAGTAGGCGCCAAGTGCGGACCCGGCCTTGTCGGCAGAGGCAGCGTTGGTCACCAGCAGGAAGCTGAAGCTGTCGGTGATATCGAGCGCTTGCTGGGTGTTGAAGCCCAGGCTGCGCATCACATCCGCCGTACGGATGTACAGTTCCTGCGCCTCGGCCAAAGGCCGGTAGGTCTCCTGGGCGGTGCGCAGCAGGTGCTCCTGCACCACCTGATATTCGCCAGCGCTGCCGGCGGCGGCTTTCATGCGGTCCGACATCTGCCCGTAGGCATCAACCTGCTTGATGATGGCGCCGATGATCCCGGCACCGGCCACGGCCGCGAACGCGCCACGGATGAGCACTCCGGCCTGCTGGGCTGCACCACCAGCGGCGTCAAACGCAGAGTCGACCTGAGCCAGGTTGCGGTCGATCGACTGGCTGGTGCGCTCAACCACCTGGTCAGCACTGGCCAGCTCGCGGCGCAGCTGCGCGGTGGTGGCCTCGATCTGGACCAGCATCCCGTGGACTTGTTGGTCGGCCATGCAAATCTCCAAGCACAAAAAAGCCGCCCGCAGGCGGCGCAATGTCTACTGTTTGGGCCGCCCTCGCAGGAAGCTCTTCAACTTTTCCGCCACGCCTTCACGCTTGTGTGGCGTCGCAGCGGCCGAGGCCTGGCCCTGACCTTGGCCGCGCCCCGTCCAGTCAAGCCTGGCGTCGAGGGCGATCATGATCTGCGGGATGGGCGTATGCCACGCAGTGTCGGGCGGCCAGCCAAGCCAGCCGGTGGCCACGCCGAACAGATGGTCGACGTAGCTGCCGTTCCTTACTGCGCTGTGCTGGCCGCCTCGTCCTTTCCCCGGGCGGCCACGCTCGGCGGTACCGGGTTGAGCAGAACGGTGATGAACTCGGTCAGCTGGCCAGACACCTTGGCCACGCCGGTGTGAAACACCTCGCCGGCCACGACCGCGTGCTGGTCTGGCTTTAAGTCAGCACCAGCGACGACGATGTCAGCACAGGCGGCGATGCTCATCATCCGCATGGCTTCCAGCGCTGGGCGCAAGCCGCCGAATCGGGTCTCGACCCGCAGTGCCGCATCCAGGGTTGGCTTGAGGGTGTAGCTGCGGGCACCGATCACCAGCGTGACGGTGCCATGCAAGGCTTCGCTCATTGGGGTTCTCGCAGAAAAGGACGGGGCTCAGCCCCGTCGATCAGGGGGCAGCCGGACCGGCCGGGATTTCGAGGATGTCGGTGTTGATCGCCAGGGTGACGTTGCGGCGCACCACGTTGTCGGCCGAGCCGGCGGCCACGGTGTTGTTCATCACCTTCACGCCGAAGTAGAAGGTGGTGGGCAGGATCGCGGGGTTCGCGGTGGGGTCGCCGTCGTTCAGCGTCACCTTGACGTTGTAGTTGCCCTTGGTGCGGTCCTTGTGCGCCGCGGAAACGGCCTGCTGGCCAGCGTCGCCGCTGTCGAAGCCAACGGCCATGGTCATGTTCCCGGCGTCGGCGGTGCCCTTGTACTTGCGCACGCGGCCATCGCTCAGGGCAGTAAAGTTCACGGCGCTGAAGGTGTCGCCGAACTCGCCCAGATCTTCGATCTCGCCCACCTGGACATACGTGTCGGCCTTGTATTCGGTTTCGCTGACGGCACCGGTCTTGCTGCCAATGGCAAGTCGGCAGCCGGCGGCTGTGTTCAGGTTGTCGTCGGCCATGGGGATTCCTCCAAAGGCACATTGGATAAAAGCCGCGGCGCGGCCGTTAGGTGATTCAGTGGGTGGTGATCACGCGGACGGTGATCGAGCCCTGGTAAGTGATGCCGTCGGCGTCACGCTGAGCGTCGGCCTGCTCGACTCGAACGGAGACGGCGCGGCCGACTTCCAACGGCAAGCGGCGCTCATCCAGGGCGGCGATAACCTCGCCGCTGATGCGTTTCACCTCCGCCTGGCCAACTGCATCGGACCAGACCGACAGGTAGATCAGGCGCGCCTCGCGCTTGCGCCCAGAGATTGGGCTGGCATTCACCGAGATCTCCCGGTCGATCGACACATAAGGCATCGGGGTGTTGATGTCCGCACCGTCGTAGATCGGGCAACTGACCTCAGCTTTCAGCCGGGCGAATATGGCCTCCTGCAGGGCAAGCGATGGATCAGCCATTGCCTACCCCCTGGCTTGCCTTGCGCAAGGTCAGGCGAACTGCGGCTTCAATGTCAGCCATCACATACTCCCTGTTCACATCGATTGAAGGCCGCAACCAGGGGTGAGCAGGCCTGGCTGGAATGTCAGGGTACTTGCCGAAGAAGTGCTGACCATCGGACTTGTTTTTGGTGTCGCGTTGCCGAATCGAATTCCGGCGCCCGCCAAGTTTCGACTTGTCGCGGTTGTTGGTGTGCACACCGCCCACCGCATCGCGATCGGCTCGCTGGTACTTGCTACCGGTGTAACCCTTGGTGCCGTATTCGAGGAAGCGCAGGTAGAAATAGCGCCGATTGTCCCGCTTTCCCCGAATGCCGATCTGGGCATCAAGCCCGCTCGGCGAAACGTAGACCTTGAGCGCTGAAGCGGCGGCCCCGGTATCTTTCGGTATCAGCTGCCTCTGGCTAGCCAGCACGCGCTGGGCCGCCTGGTCCATGGCCGGCTTCAGCTCGTTGTCCATGGTCTTGTGGATGTTGCGCAACGTCCGGCGCAGCCGGATATCACCACGAATGCTGGACCGGCGAGCCATGGCCTACTCCTTGGCCTGGGCGGCCTTCGCTGGCTTCTCGGCCTTTTCGGTGACCTCTACGGCATAGCCGCGGGCAATCAGGCCATCGCCATAGGCCTTCTCGACCTCGAACTCTTCGCCCTTTTCACGCTCACCAGATGCGCCCGTCAGCGGGCCCAGTGCTCGAATTTTCATGATTCACCTCAGGGGTTCGGGACGCTGGAGCACAGCAGCCGCAGCATGTCCCGTTCGTTGTTGAGTAGCGGCGACTCGATCTTGTATGTCACACCCGTAAGCAACTCTGTGAATCGCCAGCCGGCGACCACATCAGAACGAGGCCTGATACGAATCTCAGCGCTGATAACCGCCTCGATCTGCTCCGCCACTGGTGACACTCTGCCCGTGGGCATGGTGATCTCGGCCCACACCTTCCCGACAGCCACCCACACCTGGTCGAAGCCACCCGTTCTGTTTTGCACGCGTTCCGGCTTGCTCAGCAGGCCGCGGTGCCGCATGGGTCCGGCTCTCATCAGAATCGCTTCCTGTACCAGAGCAGTCTTTCGACGGCGAGCGGCATGGCCGTGGCGATGGTGCCCACGGCAACAGCCTCGCGGTTGGCGTACCAGTGGCCGACCAGCAGCAGGATCGCCTGCTCGACATCGCCGGTCAGGCCCATTTCCTCTGGCTCGACCGGGTCGGTATCCACCAGCTTGCGGTCGCAGTGCTGCTCGACATGAGCCTTGGCCGCAGCAACGTAGCCGCCAATCAAGGCGTCTTCCTCGTCGCCGTCGACCCGCAGGTGCATCTTTACGCTGGCCAGGTCGAGCATTTACTTGGCCTCGGCCGCAGCTTTCTCAGCCGCTGCTTTCTCGGCAGCAGCCTTGTCAGCGGCTTCTTTCTCGGCAGCTTCCTTCTCTGCCGCCGCTTTTTCCGCTGCAGCCTTTTCGGCGGCGGCTTTCTCAGCGGCAGCTTTTTCGGCAGCAGCCTTGTCTTCCTTGGGCGCCGATGGTTTGGTTTCCTTCGGTTTGACCACCCGGGGCTTGCCATTGGCGTCCACCTCGACGGCCAAGCCCTTGCCGATGAGGGTGTATGCGTACTCGTCATCCACCTCATCGAAAGTCGCACCGGCTTTGACTTTGTTCGAGTCCGCCCCCAAAAGCGCTCCGTTGCCAACAAAGCCCCACAGAATCTTGATTTTCATGTTGCCTCCAGAAACGACAAGGCCGGCGTTAAGCCGGCCCTTTGTCGGGGGATGGTGAATCAGGCAGCGGCCGGGAACCGGCCTTTGACCAACGCCTCGCGGCGGCGAACACCGAGACCCAGGCGCTCCTCAACCAGCAGGGCGCGTTCGTTCTTGATGAACTGGTCGTTGATCAGCCCCATCTTGAACAGGAACGACATGCGGTCGAACAGCGTGGTAGAGCGCGCGAAGTTCGCAGTCAGGAACTCGCCTCCGGTGTCCTCATCACCCTCGTCCATGCTGTCGGAGGTGATCACCGGGCGACCCCAGAGGATCGGGGTGACCAGACCCTGCAGGTTGGCGAACAGGTAGCGGTTCTCGCCGTCTTTCTGCAGTTCGATGTTCATCCAGTCCAGCTCGGTCATAACCACGCCATCGGCCGACATCTTCGACTGCTTGCGCACCTGGTAGATAGAGCGGCGGACCAGGTCGATGGCGGTGTCGCCAGCCTTGCTCAGCGCAGTGTTGTAGCTGGTGGCCTGGGTCATCAGGCCGTTCAAGTTCTCACCCGTGCCGTCGCCCTTGAGGATCTGCGCCTCCTCTTCCAGCTTCAGGTCATAACGCAGCAGCTGCTGCAGGTAGGCGAACAGCTGCGGAACGTCGTCCAACGCCTCGTCGGTCACCGGCATCCAGACCGCGATCTTCTTCACGCGGTCGGTTTCGGTGGTGAAGGTGACATTGCTGGTCGGCTTCAGGCCGCCCTCGGCGACAGGCGCCGCACCGCGGGTGTGCAGGTTTTCGCGGAAGTAGGTGTAGTTCTGGCCAGAAACCGGCACAGCAGTCAGAAGATCACGGATGCGCAGCTCCTGGCGAATGCCCGGCTGGATCACTGGATCGTACTGCGGAACGACGATACCAGCGCTGGTGACCTTCATTTCCTTCATGCTGGCCATGTCGGACTTGGTCACATCGAGCTCAGCCAAGCCCCCGCCTTTCTTCAGCGACTTGTAGCCTTCATCGCCCTGGATGAGGTCGATGAAGCTCTTGCCCTCGCCTGGCTGACCGCGCAGCTTGACGCCTTTCTGCTCCAGGTCGACGACCTGGTCGATGACCTTTTGCAGCTCGCCCTTCTGATCTTCGATCTGCTTCTTGAGGTCGCCAGCAACCTGGTTGCCTTTTTCCATCTCCTGCATGGCGGAATCGTACTTCTTCTGCAGCTCACCGAAGCCGTTCTTCAGCTGCAGCTCCAGGGAATCCTTCAGTTCTTTCACTTCGCTCATGGCGATACTCCGAAATATTGGGTGAACAAGTTGGGAATTTCTTTCAGCTCATCCACGATCGCCGTGGCCTCGCTCCCGCCGTCACGGCGTAGCGCGGTGTAGCCGAGCGAAGCGACTGCCGCCGCTTCCTTCTGCGAGAGGCCCATGCGTTCGCGCAGGGCCCTCTCGAAAAGCCTGATGTCCGACTTAACGCTGAGGACATGAGCCTCAGGGTTCATGCCGAACGGGACAAAGGAGGCTTCCCACAACTCAGCCTCCTTGATAACGCGTACGCGCCGGCCGGCGCGCTCCTCGAAATCGGCCTTGATGGTGTTGAAGCCAATCGACATGCTGTCGAGGACTTCGGCCTTCATGAGCTCGTAGGCGTCACGGGCGTAGCTCACATTGAGGTTGACCTGGCCCTTCACCAGCAGGCCGTGGTCGTCCTGGCTGTAATCAGCGGCACCAACCAGGCGGGTCAGGTCGTGGTACAGGGCAAGCTTGAGCTTGCCGCCTCGCGTCGATTTCACCCGGGTGAAAGCCCCTGGCACAATCACGTCATCGCCCAGGTCCACGTTGTTGAATACCGCGGCGTAGCCCTCGAAATTGCCGGCTTCGTCAACGGACTTGAGTTCGAACGGGCATTCAAGGCTCGCCATTTTTTTGCATCTCCCACCGGGTGACCCGGTTGTATTCCTCGCCCTCCAAGGGCGGCAGGTTTTCTTTCGCGCGGACTTCGTTGATGAACATCCAGCCCGAGCCGCCCGAGCCCCCGAGAGCAGCCTTGTAATAGGCAGCGCGACCAGCACTGTCCGCCCGCAGAAGGCCCTCGACAGCGAATTCGGCGAACCTCGAGAGCACCGCGAAGATCTTGTCGTTGAACTCGTCCTCCACTGCGTCGATGAAGGGCTTGAGGCCGAAGGTGATGTAGCCGGTGAGCTGCTGCTCAAGGTTCGAGCCCATGATCGAGGTCTTGCCGGCGCGGTTGGCCAGCCACAGCGGAACGCCGTAGATGCCCGCCAGGGCTTCTTCCTGAAACTGCTGCGACTCGATGAACTGCGCATCCTTCTGACTGATACCAGCCGGGACGATCTTCGGGTTGCCCTGAAGGATGGCCATCTTGCCGATGTCGTCAGCGTCAGCCTTGCGCACGTCGGGAAACTTCTCCATCACCTGGGCTTGCTGGGCTTTGGTGAGGAACTGCTCGTAAATGACGTAACCGCCGGTGAAGCCGCCCTTGCGCATGAAGCGCGCCGACCACTGCTGGCCTGCCTTCGCCAGGCCCATGGTTTCCGCCTGGTGCTCGATGGGAGACAGGCCGACAATGCCGTCCATGCTGAACAGCTTGAAATGCAACATGTTCTCCGGCGATACCGGGAACCGGTCACCCTTGCTAGGAGTTACCCAGTAGAGCAGGTCCTCGTCTGTGTCGATGGTGACCGTCTTGCCGTCCAGAGGAACGATGCCGATCACATCGCCGTTCCTGTTTCGCTCGATCAGGGCGAAAGCGTTGCCGCATAAGGCCATATTCACGACCACGAACTTGAGGAAGTTCAACATGGTCATGTAGGGGTTGGGCTTTCGCAGCAGCTTGGCGTAGCGGTCGTTGCTCGCGACCAACGCCCGCTTGCCATCCTTGTCCTCGTATAGCTTGAGCGGAAGGCCGCTCAGCGACTCGGAAAGGATCTTGACGCAGGACCAGATCATGCTGACGGACAGGGCCGTCTTTGCTGTTACGCGTATGCCTGCTTTGGTGCGCTTGCCACCGACCTCAAGGTCAACCTCGACATAGTCACCAGTGGCCGGGTCGGTATAGCCGAAAAATCCCCAAGTCGCGGGGTTGTACCATTTGAATGCCATGGTCAGCCTATGAGGTCGAAGAACCCGTTTTCGAGGTAGTCAGCCATGCCGCCCTGCGCCTCCGGGTTCAGGGCGATGAGCGTCACGGCGTTGAACAGGGCCATCAGCGGGTCGATCTTTGCCGAGCCGCTAGCCTGCTTGGTGATGAGGATTGCGTTGCCGCGCGGTTCGACCCTGGCGTTACCGCAGCACCAGGCCATCATCGGTTGGCCGCCATGCCACAGGCCGCCTTCGGCCAGCTTGCGCTCGGCGGTCTTGATAGCCCCGCCCAGCGTGTAGCCCTGCTTGACGCCGCCAATCTTCTCGCGGGGTATGCCACGCGCTTCCAATGCATCAAGGATCGCGCCGATACCCACCGGATCGAGTCCCACCTGGTCCAGCAGGCCGGCCTCCTCCACCTGGGCGACCAACTCGGCAATCTGATCAACGTCATCACCGATGCGCTCTACCAAGGTGAGGTGGCCATCTTTGGCGAAGTCGCGAATACGCGGAGCCTCTGCCTTGCGCCGCTCGAGCACAGACGGATGCGCCCATGCATGCGTCCACGTCAGCCAGCGCCGGCTATCCCGCTCACGCCCTACAGCAGCGAAGCCGAGCAGGTCGTCGAGCCCGCCGCCGTCGATGCCGATATCGATCACTTCGCAGCGCTCGATCAGATCCTCCAGCGTTCGACAGCTCTTTGAAACTTGCTGCTCCCAGTAGTCCGCGCCGGCCCAGCGGTCCGACAACAGAGCCAAGCCGATCTCGACGTTGAGGTGCTTGGCCAAGAAACCGCGGAACGACTCCTCGCCATCCATCTGGGCTTGGGCATAGCCACGCTCGATGAACGGCTCGTCTACAGACAGCCCTAAGTTTGGGTTGGTGATATAGGCGTTGGAAAAGTCCCGGTGAGCGCCGGCGTCGAGCATGGCCTTCGGGAATTCGTACAGCACCGGCAGGAACGACTTGTCGACGATCTCGCCGTCGCGCACCTTGCGGGCGTACAGCAGCTTTTGCCGGAACACGCCTGCAGGCGGAGCATCGGACTGAGTGGTGGCCCAGATGATGAAGCCCTCGGGCCGCGATGCCAGGCCGCCGGTGGCTTCGCGCAGCATCGCCTCAGCGTTTGCACGTTTGCCGAACACCCACAGCTCATCGACAAACACGCCGATGGCCTTCTTGCCGGACACCGTCTCGCTGTCGGCAGCAACTACCTTGAGGGTGGCGTTGGTCTGCCGGTGGGTCACGGTGCGCAAATGGTCCTGCACCTTGAGCAGAGCATCGAGTTCCTCATCAGCCCTCACCATGTCGCGGATCGGGATGTAGGAGTTGTCAGCGATCTCCTTGGTCGGCGCCAGGATGATGAACTCCCCGAGGGTCTCCAGTTCAGGATCAGTGCCGTGAGCATGATGCCGGCGGCGATCGTGGATTTGCCGTTCTTCTTGCTGATCAGCAGCATGAACTCGCTGACCATCCGACGCCCCTCGTCGGGGTCGTAGGCACCGAAGATGGCCGCCACAAACTGGTTGACCCAGTCGCGCACAGTCTCGGACATCAGCGGGCTGCCGGTGGCATCGACCATGCGGAGCGCACCGAACACATCGAGGGCCTCGTCCGCCTCGCTTGGGAACAGCGGCTTGAATGGAATCAGACTCTGGCGCGCAACGATGCGCTGCTCCCAGTCGGGGCATGCAGTTGTCCATTCCATTATTTCACCGACCGCAGCGGCCCGCGGCGGGCGCCGAACTTACCGGACGAGGCCTGATCAGCCTTGGCCTGGGCCTGGTCCTTCTTGCCGCTCTCCCCTTTGCGTGGATGCACGAAGGGCATCAAGGCCTTGGCTGCATCGACCCGCAGCTTCGGCTCGGACTCCAGGTCGTTCATCACAGACAACAGGAAGTCCTTCGGATCGCGGTGGAGCAGTGCCTGCATCAGGTCGAAACCAGCTGGCTCCGGGTCGGCATTCTCGCCCGTCGCAGTGACCGGTTCGGGCGCCGTCTCAGCTTGAGCCGATGGCTCCGGCGCGTGCTTAGCTTTAACATGCGCTTTAACATCTGCTTTAACATATGGCGGCATCAGGCCCAGGGCGCGCAGCTTGGCCAACTCGGCCGCCACGTCCTTGTCCTTCACCAGGCGAGAGCCCGCCGCAGACGCTGTCTTCTCCGAGTAACCAGCCGCCACAGCTGCGTCCCGATTGGACGCACCTTCCCTCAGCGCTGCGATGAATGCACGCTTGCGGGATGTTAAAGCCATTTAACAAAAATCCTGTGGGGGAAAAAATCTGTACGTGGGGTCGGAGGCGGTCTAGCTAGATGCGAATCGCTATATTTTGACCTCCCCCCACCCTAGCGGCACGCCACTGACGTGCCTCGAAGGTGCCTTGGGCGACCGCGCGCCATTACGCTGACGGTCAGCCCATCAGGCCAGCAGCCTCCTCGGCCTGCTTGACCGAGTCGTGGCAGGGCTTGCAGAGCGGCTGCCAGTTAGCCTGATTCCAGAAGAGATCCTTGTCGCCTCGATGAGCCACGATGTGGTCAACGACGCTGGCCGCTGCCGTTCGTCCCTGCCGGGCGCAGTAAGCGCACAGCGGGTTGTCACGCAGGTATTGCTCTCGCGCCTTCTGCCACCGGTAGTCGTAGCCACGCTGGGAGCTGGTCATGCCGCTCCGCCAGCTGCCAGGTGTGACCACCTTGACCCGCGACCCTGCGCTCTCCTTGATGCGTGAGCCGAGTGTCTTGAGCCTGGCCATCAGCCTTGAGCCTTTCGGGACAGGAACAAATCGGAGTAGCCGCGCAGCTTCTCCACACCCATGAAGCCGACAGCACCACCGGCGAAGGTGGCCATGCCCTGAGGCAGTCCCATCCATTCGAGTAGCGGCACCAAGGCCAGGGTAATGAGGCCGCAGAGCGCGCCCTCCAAGATCATTTGGCGCCGGGTGCCGCCGCCGTACACAACCCGGAGCGCAGCGATCGCGACTGACAGGCCAGCGGCGTACAGCTGAGGCTGGTGAGCCAGCACCCAGGCGAGCACAGCGGCCCACAGGCCAGGATCCTTCTCGGGCATGTTCGGCATCTCGGTTCCTCCCTTTTGGGGAGCGGAATAGGTTCGGCCCCAACAGCACTCCCGGCTCGGGGCGATGGGTGTGGTGGAGCCGAAAACGAAAAAGCCCCGGCAAATGCCGAGGCTCTAAGGAGGCTGCTTGTGATGGCGAGTTTGCTCTCGCGCACCTACCGCAAAGTAACACGAAAGATACGGGTGAGGACCGGGGATGTCAAGCCGCCTCGCGACGAATATCGAGAGCACCATCAATCCACGCCACACCAGCCTTCCACAGCTGCCGGGTCTTCTCCTCGCCAAAGCCCAGCTTCTTGCCTACATCCCTGAGCGCTGCGTCGCGGGCCGTGTAGTACTTGATGATGACCTGGCCGCATTCTGGGTAGCGCTTGCGCAGGCGCCCAACCAGACGATCAATGAACAACGCGTCGTCGTCCGTGATCATCGGATCAAGAATGGTGTTTTCCCGCGAGGCGCAGCAAGACACGCCTGAGCCCAGCACCACCCAGCGCCCCCAGTGCTCCAGCAGTTCCTCGGCCGTTCTTTCTACGTTGCTCATGTCCTTCCCCCTCAATCGCCGGTGTGGTTGGTGCCGCCGGCGCCGCGCCGGTTGCTTCCCTGATATGTCGCCTCAGGCCCGGATGCCTGAGGGTTCTTCAACTGCTCGATCTGCCGCAGCGCTGCCCAAAGCCTCATGCTGAGCTGGGTCACCAGTTCATCTAGGGCTAGTGCCTCTCCGGTTGCAGCCGCCACAAAGCCCGAGGCGTTGCAGTGGTCGCATGGCAGTTCGTAGAACACACCCTTGGTGACCGCTCTCCCACGGCACAAAGGGCACTGAGCCAACTTGATCACAGCCTTCTTGAAGGCAGGGCCATGGCTCCCCCTTGTCACTTTGAATCCTCGCTAATTACAAATTCGGCAAGGTCGCTGGACGCCTTGTGTTCCGCTGACTGGGCCGAATTCTGTGAAATTTCGGATAAGGCCTTGGTAAGGCCGTGAATGGCACCGAAGCCGATGCCGTCTAACCAGGCGTGCCACTTCTCCAGGGCTGCCCGGCGCTGCTGCATGGCCTGGGTGTGGATGTAGGTGCTGGCGATCTTGCCCAGCGTGTGGTTCAGCAGCATCTCGCCGATGTGGCCGTCGATGCCCAGGTCGGTCCAGGTGGTGCGTGATACCTTGCGCAGATCGTGGCTGGTCCACTCGCCCTGCCCCAGCCGAGTGAACACCATGCTGGCCTGAGTCTCGCTCAGCGGTAGCCCGCGGCGGTTCGGGAACAGGTAGACGCCCTCGTAGCCACGGGCCTGCTGGATCGTCCGGTACCGGGTCAGCAGCGACGCCACCTGGGCGGTCAGCGGCAGGCGGTGCTCGGTGCGGGTCTTGGTGTTCGCCGCCGGGATGAACCACTCGGCAGCGGCCAGGGAAACCTCGCTCCAGCGGGCCATGCGGGTCTCGCCGATCCGGGTGCCGTGGGCCAGCATCATCAGGGCCAGCATGGCGTCGCCGGGTTCCTGCTCGAAGGCCTGCGCCAGTTGCTGCATCAGCTCGGGCAGCTGAACGCCGCGCAGCCGGGCTGCCTTGGGCAGGATCCGGGCCTTGGTGAAGTCGTTGAAGCGCATCCCGGCCATGGGGTTGCGGTCGATCAGCCCCAGCTGCAGGGCCTGGCGGAAGGCGGTCAGCAGCAGCGCGAACATCTGCCGCAGGTAGGACAGCGACACTTCGGCCTGGCAAGGCCACATCAGGCGCTTGTCGAGGGTGTCGGCGTTCACATCGACGATGGCCAGGTCATCCAGGCGCGGCTTCAGGTGCTGGGCAATGGCAGATCGAGCGCCGGCCTTGCGCTTTGCCGACAGCGAGCGGTCGCGAGCCATGCGGTCGCCGTACCAGTCCAGCAGTTGGCCCACGGTGGCCATGCCCGACGCCACCGGCGCGGTGGCCGGGGCGCGCAACAGACGTTGGCGCAGCGCGGGCAGCTCGGCGATCACCGCCGCCACGCTCAGCTCGGGCCACCGGGCGACCGGCACCCACTTCTTGCCGCGCACCAGGTGCCAGGTTCCCCTCTCGCGGTTGCTCCAGAAGCGCAGGTACAGGCCTGGGTGCCGTGGGTCGCGCAGGTCGCGCACCGACTTGTCGGCGGCCTGCCGGCGCACCTCGGCTTCGCTCAGTTTCACTTCCCGGGTCGCGCTCATGCGGCCACCGTCACAGGTAGCAGCAAGTAGGCGCGGATGGCCTCAACCGCGTCGATGTTGCCCCGGCACACGATTGCCAGGTAGCCCTGGGCAGCGAGCGCCTGCAGGTAAGCATCCTGGCTCGGCGACACCGGCGCATCGAACGGCGGCTTGGCCTTGAACTCGATGTACAGGCCGAAATAGCCACCCCGCGCCATCGGCAGCACCAGGTCGGGAACGCCGGCCTTCACGCCCTGCCCCTTCAGCTTGGCGGCCACGGCCTTGACCCGGTGCCCGCCGTTCGGCACGTGGTAGATCAATTTGTAGGCCTGCGGGTAGCGCAGCTGCAGCTCCTGCATCAGCGCCGCCTGCTCCTGCCCTTCCCGGTCGACGGGCTTGGTGCGGGCCGGCTTGGCCTTGAACGGGCGAAGGGCAGGAGCATTCATGCGATCAGCACCCCCTCGTTCAGCAGAAGCGCCTGGGTGCGCATGACCCCCTCGGCGTGGTACTGGCGGGCGGTATCGCGGTCGACGGCCTTGCTGCGCCCGTCGCAAGCGTCATGGCAGGCGCTGCAGCACCACGCGCCCTGCAGGTCGTGCGGCTTCTTGCCGACTCCGCAGGTGCCGGCCAGCCGGTAGTGTGCCAGGACGGTGGTATCGGGGTTGCCGTTGCACACGCCCGGAATGCGCACCTGGCACTCCCTGCCGCGCGCGGCCTTGGTCAGTTTGGTTTGCCGCATGGTCATAACTCCTCCTTTCCACGGTGAGATTCCCACTCGAAGGGCACCACCACCCCGCCGCCTTCTCGGAGGCGGTCGTAGCAGCGCTCGCCCATGGCGTGGCGCAGTTGGGCAGGCTCCAGGTTGGAAATCACCACCGTGGGGCGCATCTGCTCGTAGCGCCCGTTGATGATCGAAAACAGGGTGGTCAGCTCGAACTCGCTCGGCTGCTCCTTGCTGACCCCGACCTCGTCCAGCACCAGCAGCGAAGGTTCGATCAGGCTGGACAGGATGTCCGCTTCGGACTGTTCGCTGTGGCGGTCGTACGTGGCGCGGATGGATTGCAGGACGGCGCCCACCGTGCGGTACACGGCCGTTGCCGAGGTGTTGCGCATCAGCTCGTTGGCCATCCCGGCGCCCAGGTGCGTCTTGCCTGTACCGACCTTGCCCAGCAGCATCAGGCAGCGGCCGGTGCGCTCGATTTCCTCGAACGCCGCCACGTAGCGAGTGCAGTAGGCCAAGGCCTTGCGCTGGCCCTCGTGCTCGACGCGGTAGTTGGCCAAGGTGCGGTCGGCGAAGCGCTTGGGGATCAGCGCCGAACCCAGCTTGCGGGTCATCGCCTCACGCTTCAGGCGGGTATCCTCCGCCAGCTGCTTGGCTTCGCGCTCGGCAACGGCCGCTTTCTCGCACACAGGACAGCGCCCAACGATTTCGCGGCCCATCAGCATGGTCACACGCTGCTCGAAGTCGCCGTGATGCTCGCAGTGCGCGGGCTGGACGCGGAAACCCGCGGCGTTTCGCACCTCGGACATGGTGATCACCGATTCAGATCGCATAAGTGCCGTCCTCTCGAGCGGCCAGGCCGGCGGTGTAGTCGCGGTCGTCGAAGCCGTGGTGACGACTGTGCGGTTTGGTCTGGGCAGGCAACTGTGTGCTGATGCGCTTGGTTACCCACTCCACCTCGAAGCCGCGCCATCCGTTCTCGACGGCGACTTCCAGGGCTTGGGCTGGCTGGATGCCGAAGGCTTTGCACTGCTCCAGTTTGACGTTCAGCCCCGCCCAAATCCGGGCGGTCACTGGGGCCTTGGCAGCCTTGCGGACAGTCAGGTAGTCAGCGATCAGCGATTCATCCAGGCCGTGAGGGTTATCAGCCAGCATGGCGGCCTTCCCGAACGGTGCTTTGCGGTCAGCTTTGGCCGGAGCCGGCTGCTCATCGCTGGGGGGGCATGTATTTTCTTCCGAAGGAAGAAATACATAGGGGGTTAGATTCTTAGAATAAAGAAGGGAGTCGGCGGTTTTGGTCTGTTTCGACTCATCGCCGATTCGGACCACTTCAGCCGAGTCGGCTGTTTTGGTCTGTTTCGGCTCAATGACGTAGACCCAGTCTTTCGGGTCATTCACGCCGATATCACCCCGTGCACCGCCCTCACGGAACAACACGCGACGGCGCAGCAGGCTGGAAACCGCCTTGGACACGGTGTCAGGGTGAGCGTGGATGGCTTTCGCGATATCGGAAGCCGGGATGCGCTGAGAGCCCGCCCCGAAGTTGATGGTGGCCTTGGCCACGTACAGCACAATCTTCATCTCCCGGGCCGGGAGATCGATAGCCAGCAGGCCATCCATGAGCTGGTTGTCCATCCGGGTAAACCCCCTGGACTTGTCAAGTGGGACGATGTTTGTCATGCTTAAACCCGTTGAAATGCTGTAGAGAAAGCCGCCCTGCCAGGCGGTTTTTTTTCGTCCGCGATCCCAATACTGGATGGATTCGCAGGTGTTTCAGTCATCTACTGGCGCAATGCCAGGCTTCGCATAATTCCTACCGTCAAACAGCGCTTTTCAGAGAGTCGACGCCAGGAACGTCTTGTCGTCTAGCGACCAGCCTCCCGTCTGACTCCTTCTCCAAAACGCATTGCATTGGGTAGGAGAAACCACCAGCAGCCCGGCACTGGGACACACGGCTACTGGAAACGCCGAGAGCTTCACCAATGGCGCGGCCGGTTCGGAAATGGTTCAGGGCTTCGTCAAAGGTCATTGATGTCTCTCCGATGTCTTCGGCGAGTTTAGAGTTCTTAACCCCACAAGGCAAGTTATCTAAACTTCTAAAGGTTTAGAATCCTAAATATGGAATTCAAAGACCGCGTTATCGCGCGCATGAAGGAGCTGAACCTCAGTTCCACCGACCTCAGCAAACTGTCTGGCGTGTCCAAGGCAACCGTGAGTTTCTGGATCAACGGAACGAACGGCGCCAAGGGCAAAAACCTGCTCGCCTTGGCAAAAGCGCTAGAGTGCTCAGCACAATGGCTGTCGGACGGTACTGGCCAGGCTACTGACCAGTCATCATCTGCCAGCTCTTCATTGACTACTGCAGAATTGGTTGCGCAGATGCTGGCCTCCAAGGCCGGGAAGAACCTCTCTGAAAAGGCTCGCGAGGTAATGATGGCCGCCGCGGCTGAGGCAGATAGCCCAGATCAGGGCCAGGAGTACCTGCCTGCTGCCTACTCGAGCCTCAAACCCACCCAGGAAGAGATCCTTATCCCTCAGTACGACGTTCGGGCAGCCATGGGCCACGGCCAGGTGCCGGCCGACTACAACGAGGCCGTTCGTAACCTGGTAGTGCGCGAGGAGGTACTGCGCGAGAAAGGCGTCACCTACACCGCGCCCTCGGCACTGGCGATGATTACCGGCTGGGGCCAGAGCATGGAAGGCACGATCAACGACAAGGACCTGGTCATTGTCGATCGCGGGGTCAACGAGTTCATCGGTGAAGGTATCTACGTGATCACCTGGCACCAAGAGCTGTACATCAAGCGTCTGATGCGCCTCGATGAGGATCACTTCCGCCTGATCTCCGACAACAAGCACTATGAGAACCAGACTGCGCGGATCGATGATGTGACGGTGCACGCGAAGGTTCTGCTGATATGGAACGCCAAGAAGGCGTGACCTATCCCAGGAAGCCCGCATAGCGCGGGCTTTTTGTTGCGCGCTTAGAACGGCGCCGGCTCCTCGATCGCGACGAACTCATCCTCGTTCTGCGCCCGAGGGTCATCATCCGAGAATGCCTCCCAGCGCAGTGTGACCGAGGCGTCCTCCTCGTTGAATTCCATTTCTATCCCGTCAGTTTCCTTGAGAATCCCCATCACCTCTTCCCACTCCCGGTCACCGTCGGTGTCCAGGCGGTGAATTACGACCCATCGCTGCTGCTGCGCGATCGGGTGATTGATCATCGATGACACTCGAAGACCCAGGCGCTCCACGCCCGACATAACCGCTCTCTCCTGCTGCTTCTGGGGCTTTGCCATCTGACACTCCACTAACTGTATATCCATACAGGGACGACGCAAGATTAGCCGATCTCCTACAGAGCCGGAAGTCTTGACATCGCGCGGTCTGTAGGAGCGCCCACTCGCCTTGCCTGTTTAGTTTTCTAAAATAAATCTTGACGCACTCCGTTTAGTTTTCTAAATTCACCTCAAGCAGCCACTCACGAGGGACTGCCGAGGCCCTCACCGGCCGCCGCTCTTTACACAACTCGACACCCGTCACCCTCAGCGGCACATGAGGGCAGCAGCTGCCTCATGCAGTGAGCTGGGTTCAGGTAACCAAGTGGCGCGCATGCCAATGCGGGGAAGCGCGTAGCCCAGAGAACGATGGGCGCCTGGATCACTTCGATTTCACTGGCTGGCCTTGGCGACAGGGCCAGACGGGAAATCAACCGCCCCGGAGGGCAAGACGATGAGCTGCACCTGCATCAGCGATGCCGTGAAGCTGGTTACGGACCAGCTTGCTGAGGAGGCTCCTGGTTCCGGGCCTTTCTACATGCGCGCAGAGGGCCACAACCTTTCACTGAACATCGAGACAGGAAAGGCCGAGCGGCGATTCTGCGTCGAGGTCACCGGCCACTACATGGCGCCGAAGAAAGCTGGCGGCTTGAAGCGCGTGAACAAGACCGTTTCGGTGGTAGCTAATTACTGCCCGCTCTGTGGCAAATCTTGCACCGCCGATGCTCAGAACGAGACAACCAGCGCAACGTCAGCCTGACGAAAACTGCCCGATCCACCTGGTTCCCCATCACCAGACTGCATCGGTCGTGGCGTTCGCCCTCCCCTGGTCCGGGAGGTGTACGGCAGCGAGCGTCACGACCAATGCAGCCCACCGAGGACTCTTCATGGAAACGATCACTTGCGGCTCATGGATTGGCCAGCTCGGCAAGGCGCTGGCTCCCCGCGAGCTTGAAGCATTGCTGTGGGTGGCCCAAGGCCTCACCACCAAAGAAATCGCCCGCCAGATGGCGGTAAGCCCAGGCACCGTGGCCAACCGCATCGAGGCCGCGCTGTTCAAGCTGGAAGCCGGCCGCCGCATCGAGGCGGTCACCAAGGCCATGCGTCAACAGATCATCAGCCCGCTCTGCATCATGCTCGCCAGCCTCATCGCCATGCATGCGGTGATCGACGACAGCGACCCCATGCGCCGCGACCGGCGCGCACCGGAGCGCCGCACCGCCCAAGTTCGAATAGTTCGCAAGGCCGAGGCCTTCGAATACCACGCCTGATCCACTGAGGACCACCCCATGCAAGCAGCCATCCAACAAAGCCAGGTCAAGCTCGAAGCCCTGCGCCAGGAAGTGATCACGGCCACCGAGGCCTTCCGCGCCAAATCGCGCTTTTACGTCACCCAGAGCGGAAACGGCTGGGCTGTCGTCTCGGCCAGCAACAACCGCGTTTACGGTCGCAACACCAGTTACGCCCAAGCAGTCCGCTATGCGGAGAGCCTGGAGCGCGCGATCGACGCCAAGACCCTTCCCGTCGTGGCCGTGGTGAAAGTTCGGCAGGTCGGTGAAAGCGCTACTCGCTGGGCTGCGCTCTTTGCACTGGCATTGATCGTGTTGGCCGGGGCGGCATCGTCATGAGCCGCGGGGTAAACAAGGTGATCCTGGTCGGCACCTGCGGCCAGGACCCGGAAGTGCGCTACCTGCCCAACGGCAACGCGGTGACCAACCTCAGCCTGGCTACCAGCGAGCAGTGGCTCGACAAGCGCTCGGGCGAGAAGGTCGAGCGCACCGAGTGGCACCGCGTTTCGCTTTTCGGGAAGGTGGCCGAGATCGCCGGCGAGTATCTGCGCAAAGGCTCGCAGTGCTACATCGAGGGCAAGCTGCAGACCCGCGAGTGGGAGAAGGACGGCATCAAGCGCTACACCACGGAAATCATCGTCGACATCAACGGCACGATGCAGCTGCTGGGCAGTCGGCCGCAGGGCCTGCCGCCCGGGCAAGCGCCAGATCGGCAACCGCGGCAACAGCGGCCGGCGCGCCCGCAGCAAGACCCGCCGGCGGTACCGCCTGATCACGAAAGCTTCAACGACGAGATACCATTTTAGGATATAGCTGGGACTTGCGCCCCATCACCATCTCGCAGGAGCGTAGCCATGATGCGCAGGTCGCAGGCTCATCGTAAACTTAGCTGGTGACTAGGCCGTGAAATTGAGGTCACCTGCAGTTCAGGTTAAGCAAATGCAGCGCCGATAACTGAGCCCAGAGAGACCAAGGCTTGGATTACGGCGCTCGAATCGGAGGCACGCTGGATGTAAGTCCAGATTGGTAGGCTTTTCAGAACGTCTTCCTTAGAAGCTTCCGGCCCTGCATATCCCGATAAAGCCTTGGCAGCATCGATGATGTCTGCAGGAGGCGTTCCAACTGGGAGGCCTAGCGACTCGGCCAGCGACATCGGATCTCGCTCTTCCACCACTTTTAGGATGCGCTGAAATCTAATGTCCTCAACATGGATGTCAAAGCCAGAGTTGGCATGGACAGAGACAACGCTCCCAACCAAATTACCACTTACGTTTTTAACAACGATCTTCCCAGCCATACAAGCTCTCCTTTCCGGCCTCATGCCGGTCACCCGTAATACCCCATCCCAAACCAAATTGCCACCATGCCGCATCCGGCCACGGAGGGCGGCGCATGCATGGAGAAAGCCATGAGCAACTACAGCTGCGACTACGTTCGCCGCCATTACGACGTGCCGGCCGAGATCGGGCGCCGCGTGGTCGCCAGCGGTGAGCCAGGCGTCATCATGGCCGACCGCGGTCACTACATCGGTGTGATCCTCGACAGCGACCCGAAGAAGCGCATTCGCAACTACCACCCAACCTGGGAGATGCAGTACGGCGAGATGGCCGAGAAGCTGCCGCTGAAGCGCTACCAGGTGCTCGTCGCCGGCTGGGACTGGTGGGACATCACCAATCGAACAATCGTCGATGTGTTCGCCAGCACGCCGTCGCAGGCCAAGTACAAGGCCTACGAGCGGTGCGAATACCACGACATCGAGTGCATGTTCGGCTTCAAGGTTCGCCGGGCCTGACTCGCGCTGTCCGCCAGCGCCTTCCCCTATTCAACGATAACGCCTCCCCGGCGAGGGCGGCGCCTGCCTGGAGATCACCATGAGCACATTCGCAGTGTTCGGAATGACCCGTGATGTAGCGCTGGCCGAGGCCAGGAAGACCACCAAAACCACCAAGCCCAGCGGCAAGGTTGGCTGCCCCCCATCGACCTCACAGTCGCTGAATGGGACGAGGCGGTCGACAAGCAGGCGCTGAAGATCATGCAGGGCAAGAAGGTGCGCCAGCTAAGCCCTACCTTCGATGCCCCGCAGTATGCCGAGCAGTTCGTCGCGCTCGCCCGCAAGGGCGGCAACTGCCGAGACCTCCGGGTCAGGGCCAAGTGCAACCTGACTGACGCCGAGGGCAATCCGCTCATAAACAAGAAAACGAAGGCGCCGAAGATTGGCTGGGTCGACTACCAGCCCGAGATGACGCCAAAGGTTGCGTAGCCGAGGATCACCAATGCCAATCACCTACGGAAGCGTCTGCAGCGGCATTGAAGCTGCGACCGAAGCCTGGCATCCGCTGGGCTGGAGCGCCAACTGGTACGCCGAGATCGAGCCTTTCCCGTGCGCGGTACTGGCCTATCGGTACCCGAATACGCCGAACCACGGCGACATGACCCGCCTGGCAGCCATGGTGCTGTCCGGCAAAATTCCTGCGCCCGAGGTCCTGGTCGGCGGCACGCCCTGCCAAGCCTTCAGCGTGGCCGGCATGCGCGAAGGCCTGGCCGATCCCCGCGGCGCCCTCACCATCAAATACGTGGAGCTGCTCGATGCAATTGACCATGTTCGAACAAAGCGCGGCCAGCCCGAGGCCACCTGTCTCTGGGAAAACGTCCCCGGCGTCCTCTCCGACAAAGGCAACGCGTTTGGCTGCTTCCTCGGCGCCCTGGTGGGCGAATCCGAAGAACTCCAACCGCCAGGGGGCAAATGGAAGGACGCTGGTTGTGTGTATGGACCCACGCGAACAGTCGCATGGCGGGTTCTGGATGCCCAATATTTCGGCCTGGCCCAACGACGCCGCCGTGTGTTCGTTGTCGCAAGTGCTCGAGCAGGGTTCGATCCCCTCGAAGTACTTTTTGAGCGCGAAGGCGTGCGCCGGGATACTCCGCCGCGCCGAGGCGAGGGGCAAGACCTTGCCGGCCGAGCTCCATTCGGCCCTGCGCTCCAGTGCGGGTGTGGATGGGTCTTCGGTTTAGGCCTGGGCCAGTACGGATGCCCGAACTGTGAGGGTGACGAAGGGCCGGCTGTCGAAGTGTTGGCCGGAGTGCCAGCGTATGGCGGCCACGGCCTTCAGGGCGATGTCAGCCAATCTGCAACGCTGACCGCCAAGGACACTCGCCTGGACATTGAGAGCGAAACCTTCTGCATTCAGGAACGTGTGGCAGGCACGCTGCGGAGTAGTGATGGTGGGAGCGATGTAGACCACGGCATGGCCGGGCACCTTGTTGCCGGCACCATAACCAGTGCCATGGCCAGGAATGGAGGGATTCCCGCCGGGAAAGACTGCGTTCCGGTCAACCTTGTTACAGGAGCCCTTCAGGCAAATGGCAAGGCAGCCGGCAGCGCAACACAGCAGGACGCCGAGAACGGCATGCTTGTGGTGCACGGCACGCAAGACCCGGATGTGCTGAATGGCCTGGCTCACGCGCTGGGCCGCAACAGCGGACAGGAAAACGTCCTGCTCGCCTTCAGCTGCAAGGATCACGGCGCCGATGCCGGCGATCTGGCTCCAACCCTCAGGGCCATGAACCACAGCACCAGCCATCCTAACGCTGGCGGGCAGGTCGCGGTGTGCATCACCGGCGATATCACCCATACGCTGAAGGCCGAGGGCTTCGACGCCAGCGAAGATGGCACAGGCCGTGGTCAGCCAATTGTCGCAGGCACTCTCGGCGCCAATCACGGGAACATTAAGGCTGAGCACGCGTGGACAGGGCAATTGAGATCCGTCGAGTCTGGAGTTCGACGCCTTACCCCCCGCGAATGCGAATGGCTCCAGGGCTACGACGGCGATCACACTCGAATCCCCTATCGCGGCAAGCCAGCCGAGGAATGCCCAGACGGTCCGAGATACAAGGCAATCGGAAATAGCAAGGCCATCTTCGTCGTCCGCTGGATCGGCCGGCGCATCCAACAACAACTTGAACGTCTCGCTTGAGGTTACCCATGCCCACAGAAAACCGATCCAGCAACACAGAGATGGTCAGCGTGCCGCCATACATTGGCCTGGAGCCGCTGGTTGGACGTTACTACCCCGCCCAATGCCGCCGTTGCGGTTGGGTTGGCAGCTCCGAAGAGTTGACCGAGGACGATGCGCAGTGCACACGAGACATTGGCGATCGCCTGTGCCTGGGCGACTGCGATGAACTTGAGCGCCATGATCTGCTGAACATCATCCAAGCCATGGCAGCCCCGCAGCCCCACCCCGACCCTATAGCCTGGATGGTTGGTACTGCCTTCTGGTGGACCAAAGAAGAGGCAGAGAGGGATGCGGCGGCGATGGACTTGCCTGTGGTTGGCCTGGGGCCGATGACCGGCGCAGCACCTGCCGAGCAGAACCAGGGCGAGCCGGTAGGTGAGGTCGTGGCGTTCGGAAAAGGTTTGCACGAGATTGCCTGGGCAGCCGGGCGCATGCCGAAGCTCGGCGCCAAGCTCTACACAAGCGCCGATCCTGGCGAGGTTGATCGGCTGCGCAAAGAGATCAAACATCTGCGTGATGGCTGGTACGAGGACGAAAGCGACAACAGCCGGCACTGGCCTGAGCAATTGCAGGAAGCGAAGTCAGAATTGGCCGATCGTGACGCGCTACTTCAAGATCTTCTGGATTACGACATAAGCACGAACGCACGCCGTAGGATCGAAGAAGCCCTATCCGCCAGTCCCGTCCCGGAGGTGAAATCGTGAGCGACCACTTAATGGATATTGCCACGCAACAGCTTGTGACCATCGCAAGAACCACCGCCTATCACTGCGATGAACAGCACGAATACATGAAGGGTGCTGGCGGCAATGATTGGCTCCCGCACAAGTGGGTAATTGAAGCCATGCGCGCTGCCGTGACAATCCGCAACACGCAAGCCGAGGACATGGTCCGAGAAGAACTCCACCAGGCGCGCGCCCAGCTGGCCGAGGCGCAGGCACTTCTGCGTGAGGCAGCCTGTCATGCAACCCGCATGGAGCCAATGAGCGCTTCATGCCTGAACCGCATCGACACCGCTCTCGACCGCAAAGGCTGATCACTCCGCTGTAACCACTCTCCCCTCTATTCACTGCCGCGATATGGCGGCCAAGGCGAAGCTATGTCTCAAGCAAAGGAACGCCCGATCCTGTTCAGTGGGCCGATGGTTCGCGCCATCCTGGAAGGTCGGAAGACAGTAACCCGCCGGCCAGTCAAAGGCGGTCAGATCCCACGCCTGGAATACCCAGACAGTCCGGAGCCTTGGATTGCCGTAGGCCAGCATCACCCGCGCTATGGGTTTGTCGTCCATGGCAAAACCGAGCGAGAGTGCGCCGTAAAGGTTGGCGAACTGGGTGCATGCCCCTTTGGCGAACTAGGTGACCGCCTGTGGGTGCGCGAGACTTGGCTGGAAGACCCAGAAGACGACGGCACCTGGGCATACACCCAATACATGGGCTGCAAAGGCTCGCCTCTTTCAGATATCCCCAAGCGCTTCCAGAAGCCAGAACGCTGCATTTTCCGCGCAAGCTGGGACGGTTCTGCTCTGAGGTGGCGACCAAGCATCCACATGCCGCGCTGGGCCAGTCGCATCCTGCTGGAGGTCACCGACGTGCGCGTCGAGCGACTGCAGGATGGCGAGGGCGAGACGGACTCCGAAAGCCGCTACGTCGCCGAGGGCATACACCGAATTCACCACGGTGATGGCGAACACTACTACCACCCATTCAAGAGCGAGCCTGGGCCGGGAAACTGGGCCGACCCATTCGACGCCTGGCGCGAGCTCTGGGTATCCATCAACGGGGCCGACTCCTGGAACGCCAACCCCTGGGTCTGGGTCGTCGAGTTCAAGAGGGTTCAGCCATGACCCGCCTCGCCCTCTGCCTCCTGCTGCTGGCCACCGGCGCCAGCGCAAATGCAGCACTTCCTCAAGGGGTTACCGTCTGGCACGACGACGAGCGCAGCGTTACCTGCTGGGTGCTCTGGGCTTTCAATCGTGGCGGCATCAGCTGCATCCCCGACAGCCAGCTGCAGGCCGGCAACGAACGCCAGCTCTCCCCGCACGAAACCCAACCCGAACCTACACCCGCTCTGGCGCCAGGGCGCTGGATTGATGAGAGGTATCAGCTGTGAGGAACATCAAAACTCGAGAGGGCTATGACCTTTGGGACAAGGCGCACCAGCTTCCAAGGTTCAACTTCTGGCGTGGCGGAGAGGACGAGAAAGGAACTGTCATCCGCGTGCCAGAGAAGCATGGCAACTGGGTTAACTTCGATGACCTGGCCAAGCTAGCCGATGAATACCAGGACGAAATCAACTCACTGCGCGATCGGCTTGCCAGGCTCGAACCGAAGGCGGTGCAGGCATGACCGAGCTGATCGAAGTGAAGACTGCTGACCTGCTCGGTGAGCAACTGGCGTGGGCCGTCGGCAAAGCTGAAGGCCTCGATGTGCGCCTCGCCCCGCCAATCTACAGCAACCCGTGGCGGGTCTTCGTGCGCTACACCGGCGAGGTCACCATCCGCGATGTGCGGTATGACCCACACGAGAACTGGTCGCTGGCCGGCGCCCTGATACGCAAGCACAACATCAGCCTCCACGCCCCTCAGCACGGTTCGGACTGCTGGGCAGCCTGGAGGACGATCGATGATAAGGACGTGCTCATGGGCGGGGCCACTGAAACCATAGCGGCCTGCGGGGTGGTGGTTGCGTTGAAGCTCGGCGATACCGTCCAGGTGCCGAAGGAACTGATGCCATGAGGAGGCTGATCTACCGCATCAATCGCTTGCTCCCGTTCGGCGGGCTGCCGATCGCCCGCGTCCGCCTTGGCCGCAACACCTGCACCCTCTACAAGAATGGCTGGGTCCTGATCAGCGATGGCAAGAGCACTGACGCCTTGCCGCTCAACTTCACCAGCCAGGTCCTGGTAGACGCATTCGCAGCCGAGCTTGCCTAACCCCTCCCCCTACTACTCAAGCCCGCCAGCCAGGCGGAACCATATTGTCGAAGCCGACGAAATGGTCTCACCCAACCACTACTCAAGCCCGCCGACATGCGCGGGCATGGAGAGCTATTGCCATGCCAAACCACATCACCAACAAAGTCACCGCGCCAGCTCACGTCCTCACATCGCTGATCAACGGAGACGGCCGGATCGACTTCGGTAAGCTCATCAAGTTCGAGGGCGAATTCCCCTGGGACACGATCTGCGGTGCAGCAGAAACGGCCGCTGAAGCGGCCCTCAACCTGCCCCTGAGCAGCAACCCCATGCTCGCCGGTATGCAGCGACACAGCCGCGAAACATCCTCGGTGACGAAGCTCCGCGACGAAAGCTTCGAGCAGTTCGTCCAGATGCTGCGCAACCACCGCAAGACTGGGTTCATGCACTGCATGGACTTCGCCCGCCAGGCCTGGGGCACAAAGTGGAACGCCTATAGCCAGAAGATCGATGTTGAAGGCTGCTCACTGTCCTTCGATACGGCCTGGAATGCGCCGGTTCCGGTCTTCAAGGCTCTTTCTGCCCTGCATCCGACTGAAGAAATCACGGTTGTGTTCGCCGACGAGGACATTGGCAGCAACTGCGGCACCCTGAAGCTCAAGGCTGGCGAGTTCGTAGATCAGGACTGCGCAGGGCCGTGGAACAAAATGACCGAAGCAGATCAAGAAAAGTGGCGAGCTTTCGCCATTGAAGTAACAGGCCGGTCCGACCACGACGAAGAGTAACCAACCTGCCGCCACCGGCGGCGTGGAGACCATCCCATGGAACATGCAAGCGAGTTTCTCGACGAGGAAGAGGTGATCCGCATCACCGGCTACCAAATCCCGAGCAAACAAATCGCCTGGCTGGCCAACAACGGCTGGCAGTACACGCTTACCCGGGCCCGGCGGCCCGTTGTGGGGCGGGTATACGCCCGCCTGAAAATGGCCGGCGTTAAGCCAAACGCGACGAATGCAACAACTGAAACCTGGACATTGGACTTATCGCGCGTGGGGTAAAGGATGCGCAACAGGAAGGCATCGAACAAGGACCTGCCGCCCAGAATGCTGCGGCGGGTTCGCGAGCTGAAAAGCGGCAAGCTGTGGGTTGGCTACTACTACGACGGGAGGGATGCAGAAGGGAAGCGGCAGGAAGTGCCGCTGGGGACTGACCTTGCTGAGGCCAAGCTGGAATGGGCACGCCTGGAGCACAAGGCGAAGCCGAAAGTGATGGCGACGATGGGCGAACTGTTTGACCGGTACGAGCGGGACATCATCCCGGGCAAGTCGCCACGCACGCAAAAGGACAACAAATACGAGCTGGAGCGCCTGCGCAAAGCGTTCGCTGACGCGCCCATCGAGGCCATCAGCCCCCCGGTCATTGCCCAGTACCGGGACGCCCGCAGCGCCAAAACCCGGGCAAACCGGGAAATCGCCCTGCTCTCGCACGTTTTCACCATGGCCATGGAGTGGGGGTTTGCCGAGCGCAACCCATGCCTGGCGGTTCGCCGCAACAAAGAGAAGGTGCGCGACTTCTACGCGGCCGACGAAATCTGGGATGCGGTGTATGCCGAAGGCGACCAGGGCCTGAAGGATGCCATGGACCTAGCCTACCTGGCCGGCCAGCGCCCTGCGGACACCCTGAAATTCAGCACCGTCGACCTGGACGAGGACTACCTGTGGGTCGACCAGAATAAGACCGAAAAGAAGCTGCGCATACGACGGCACGTCAATGGCGAGCTGACCGGCCTTGGCCTATTCATCGAAGCGCTGCTTGAGCGCCGCAAGCTGCAGGGCGTGCGCAACTCACGCCTCATCACCAACGACTCGGGCCTGCGCATGAGCTGGGAAATGCTGAGGAACCGCTTCAGCGAAGCGCGGGACAGGGCTGCGCGCAAGCTGACGGCCGATGGCAATACAGACTTGGCCAGTAAAGTTCGGCAGTTCCAGTTCCGCGATATTCGACCTAAGGCGGCGTCTGAAATTGAGGATATCAGCCATGCCAGTCGATTGCTTGGGCACTCCAAGGAGGAAATCACCAAGCGCGTTTATCGCCGCGTCGGCGAGGTGGTCAGCCCGACCAAGTAGAGGGCTGATGCGGAAACGATACCCAATGATGCGGAAATGATTAGGTTTTCCAGCCCACAAAGAAAAACCCCGCAGACGTTAATCTGCGGGGCTTTCGAATGGTGGAGGCCGAGGTCGGAATCGAACCGGCGTAGACGGATTTGCAATCCGGAGCATAACCACTTTGCTACTCGGCCTCAAAGGTCGGATCTAGCTGCTTGCGCTTTGCTATCTCCTTGAAACGCTGAACCTTTTTCAAAGTTTGCTGCGTTTCGATGGGCGCCATTATGTCTTCATTCTTTTAACCTTGCAACCCCCTGAACGAAAAAAAATTTCAACGGGTTCAAGGTGTTAGCGCAGGCGGCCGAGTTTACTCCATAAGCCCACCACGGTGTTCTCCACCGTGCCACTGGCCGCCATGCCAATTCGCTCTTGCAGGCTCTTGCGTTCGGCATAGTGCAGGTGGAACAGGTTGGCGTTGCGCGCGCGCTCGCTGAGGTACTCGTCGCTGGTCTGCAGTTCGTCCACCAGTTGGCGGTTGAGTGCGGCAACGCCGAGCCAGACTTCGCCTGTGGCCACTTCGTCAATGTGCAGTTGCGGACGATAGCGGGAGACGAAATCCTTGAACAGCTGGTGGGTGATGTCCAGGTCTTCCTGGAACTTCTCCCGGCCCTTGTCGGTGTTCTCGCCAAACACGGTCAGGGTGCGCTTGTACTCACCGGCAGTCAGCACTTCGAAGTCGATATCGTGCTTCTTCAGCAGGCGGTTGATGTTGGGCAGCTGCGCCACCACCCCGATCGAACCCAGTACGGCGAACGGTGCGCTGACGATTTTCTCGCCGATGCAAGCCATCATGTAACCACCGCTGGCAGCCACCTTGTCGATGCACACGGTCAGCGGGATGCCCGCCTGGCGAATGCGCGCCAGTTGCGATGCCGCCAGGCCGTAGCTGTGCACCAGGCCACCACCGCTTTCAAGGCGCAGCACCACTTCGTCACGCGGGGTGGCCAGGGTCAGCAGCGCGGTGATTTCGTTGCGCAGGCTTTCGGTGGCAGAGGCTTTGATGTCGCCATCGAAGTCCAGCACGAAGACCCGGCCCTTTTCCTCGGCCTTGCCTTTCTTCTGCTGTTTTTCCGCCTTGGCCTGCTGCTTGCGCAAGGCCTTGAGCTGGGCCTTGTCGAGCAAGCCAGACTCCAGGCGCTCGCGCAGGTCCTTGTAGAATTCGTTCAGGCGGGTGACCTGCAACTGCCCACCCGGTTTGCGCCGCCCTTTGCTGCGCAAACCGGCGATGGCCGACAGCACCACGAGGATGGCGATGACCAGGGTGGCGGTTTTGGCGAGAAAGCTTGCGTATTCGGCAAGAAACTCCACGTTGACTCCTTAAATACCTGCGCCAAAGCGGCGCGTAACTGTTGCAAGCATACCGCTGCGCCTGAGGTGCTGCCAGCCGGTGTAAACGCTGGCAACACCTTTCAAACAACCTTTTCAAACGCTTGTATGTTTTTTCGTTGACAGCCCGTGTGCTGCATCCTAACCTCGCAGCAACCTCCAAACAGGCCGGAACCTTTCGTGGGCAACCTCTACCTGATCCGACATGGCCAAGCCTCCTTCGGTGCCGATGACTACGACGTCCTCTCGCCCGTGGGCGTGCGCCAAAGCCAGGCCCTGGGAGAGCACCTGGCCCAGCTGGGTATTCGGCTGGACCGCTGCGTGGCAGGCGACCTGCGCCGCCAGCAGGATACCGCGCGCCTGGCCCTGGAAGCCTTGCATGCCAGTGGCTGCCCGGTGCCGGCTGTTGAGACCGACGCGGCGTTCAATGAGTTCGATGCCGATGGAGTCATCCGTACCCTGTTGCCCGGGCTGCTGCCAGAAGAGCCCGATGCCCTGCACATCCTGCGCAATGCCGCGCAGCACCGCAGCGAGTTCCAGCGCCTGTTCGCCTTGATGGTGCAGCGCTGGCACGCGGGCGAACATGCCGACGATGGCCTGGAAAGCTGGCAGGCTTTCACCAGCCGTGTACAAGGTGGCCTGCAGCGCGTGCTCGATGCTGCCGGCAGCGGCGATAATGTTGCCATCTTCACCTCGGGCGGCACCATTGCCGCCCTGCTCCACCTGGTTACCCGTATTACCCCCAGCCAGGCGTTCGCGCTGAACTGGCAGATCATCAACACGTCGCTCAGCCAGCTGAAGTTCCGCGGCCGCGACGTGGCACTGGCCTCCTTCAACAGCCAGGCCCATGTGCAGCTGTTGAGGGCGCCGGAGCTTGTCACCTATCGATGAGCCCGGCTTGTTGTGTCCCTGCGGGGACGTGTAAATAACTCTATAAGGAATGCGCCATGACCTCCGTAGCTGATGCCGTCAAAAAGATGCAAGAGAAGTTCAACCCATCCGCTGCCGCCGGCCTGGACCTGGTGTTCGGCTTCAACATCACCGACGAAGGCAAGCAATACGCGCTGATCGTCAAAGACGGCACCTGCGACCTGCAGGAAGGCGAAAACCCGGACGCCAACTGCACCCTGGTGATGGACAGCGAAACCCTGAAGGGTATCGTCAGTGGCGAAACCGACGGCATGCAGGCCTTCATGGGCGGCAAGCTGCGCGTTGAAGGCGACATGATGCTGTCGATGAAACTCAGCGAGCTGTTCCCGTCCTGAGGGCTGGGTACACCGGATGATCGAAAAACCGAAGCCTTGGCGGCTTCGGTTTTTTTTTGCCCTGCATTCGGTGCAGTGATCGACCTGCAACACCCTCGCCTATATGGCACCTGGCACGCTTGTTCCAACGCCGGCAGGCCATTAGATTAGCCAATAGTCCTTGCGATCGAGAATAAGGAAAACGCATGACGCTTACCGACCAGTCCACCCAGGTACGCCCCGGCGAAGAACTCGACGCGGCCGTCATCGACCCTTACCTCAAGGCCAGCATCCCCGGCCTGGACGGCCTGCCGCGCATCAGCCAGTTCCCCGGGGGGGCCTCCAACCTCACTTACCTGGTCAGCTACCCGGGCCGGGACTTCGTGCTGCGCCGCCCGCCCTTCGGGCAAAAGGCCAAGTCGGCCCACGACATGGGCCGCGAGTTCCGCATCCTCAACCAGTTGAACAGCGGCTTCCCCTTCTGCCCCAAGGCGTATGTGCACTGCACCGACAGCAGCCTGATCGGCGGCGAGTTCTATGTCATGGAACGGGTCAAGGGCATCATCCTGCGCTCGGACATCCCCGCCGAGCTGAACCTTGACGCCAGCCGCACCGAGGCCCTGTGCAAAAGCTTTATCGACCGCCTGGTCGAGCTACACCAGGTGGACTACAACGCCTGTGGCCTGGCCGACCTGGGCAAGCCGGAAGGCTACGTGCAACGCCAGATAGAGGGCTGGACCAGCCGCTATGAAAAAGCCCTGACCCCGGATGCCCCGCGCTGGGAAAAGGTAACGGCCTGGCTGCACGAAAAAATGCCCGCCGACCACCCGCAGCCCGCCATCGTGCATAACGATTACCGCTTTGACAACGTGATCCTCGACGCCGACAACCCCATGCGCATCATCGGTGTACTGGACTGGGAAATGGCCACCCTGGGCGACCCGCTGATGGACCTGGGCAACAGCCTGGCCTACTGGATCGAGGCCGACGACCCGGCGCCGGTGCAACTGATGCGCCGCCAGCCGAGCAACGCGCCGGGCATGCTCACCCGCCGCCAGTTCGTCGATTACTACGCCGAGCGCGCGGGCATCCAGCTGGACAATTTCGATTACTACTATTGCTATGGGCTGTTCCGCCTGGCCGGCATCGTCCAGCAAATCTACTACCGCTACTACCACGGCCAGACCCAGGACAAGCGTTTTGCCCAGTTCATCCACATGAACCGCTTGCTGGAGCAGATGAGCTTGCAGGTCATTGCCAAGTCCAGCCTCTGAACAACGCACACGACGACGGATAACAAGGAAAACAGCATGTCCAAGACCCAACTGTTCGACCTCGACGGCAAGATTGCCTTTGTTTCCGGCGCCAGCCGTGGCATTGGCGAAGCCATCGCCCACCTGTTGGCCCAGCAAGGTGCCCATGTGATCGTTTCCAGCCGCAAGCTCGATGGCTGCCAGCAGGTGGCCGAGGCGATCATCGCGGCGGGCGGCAAGGCGACGGCAGTGGCCTGCCACATTGGTGAAATGGAACAGATCCAGCAGGTGTTTGCCGGCATCCGCGAACAATTCGGGCGCCTGGACATCCTGGTCAACAACGCCGCCACCAACCCGCAGTTCTGCAACGTGCTGGACACCGACCTGAATGCCTTCCAGAAGACCGTGGACGTGAACATCCGCGGTTACTTCTTCATGTCGGTGGAAGCCGGCAAGCTGATGCGCGAGCATGGCGGCGGCAGCATCATCAACGTGGCATCCATCAACGGCGTGTCCCCCGGCCACTTCCAGGGTATCTATTCGGTGACCAAGGCGGCAGTCATCAACATGACCAAGGTCTTCGCCAAGGAGTGCGCCCAGTTCGGCATTCGCTGCAACGCCCTGCTGCCGGGCCTGACCGACACCAAGTTCGCCTCGGCACTGGTGAAGAACGATGCCATCCTCAACGCCGCACTGCAGCAGATCCCGCTCAAGCGCGTGGCCGACCCCAAGGAAATGGCCGGCGCAGTGTTGTACCTGGCCAGCGATGCGTCCAGCTACACCACCGGCACAGCACTCAACGTCGACGGCGGCTACTTGTCCTGATCAGGCTTTGACCGCCATCAAGGTGTAGCTCAGGGGCAAGCGTGCTGGCTGCTCGCGCAAGCGGTACTCACCGTCGTTGCCCTTGACCATCTGCCCCGGCAGCGCCTCCCAGGGGATGCTCTGGTGCTCGACCAAGGCCGTCAGTTGCAGCCCATGCCCCAGCAAGGCAGTAATGACTTCACCCAGGCCGTGGTTCCACTCGTGGGTTTCGGTGTGGGCAAGGCGCTGGTCGGTGTCGACGTAGGTTTGGTCGTTGTGCCACACCGTCGGCGCTTCGTGCTCGAAATACGGGTATTCGGCTGCAGGCGGTCCGGGTGGTCTTCGTTGACGGCCATCAGCATCGGGTGCCCGTCGCGCAGGAACAACCGCCCACCCGGCTTCAGCAGCGCCGCGACCGCACGCGCCCACGGCTCGATGCGGGGCAACCAGCAGAGTGCGCCGATACCGGTGTAGACCAGGTCGAACGTACCTGCCGGCAGTACCTTGTCGGCGGCGTAGACGTCAGACTCGACATACTCGATGGGCACCGCACAACGCTCAGCCAGTGCCCGTGCCTCCACCAGCGAAGCCGCGGAATAGTCCAGGCCGCAGACCTTGGCGCCAAGGCGCGCCAGCGAGAGCGTGTCGGTACCAATGTGACACTGCAGGTGGACAGCGTTCAGCCCGTTGATATCGCCGAGCAATGGCAGGTCGAAGCGCACGGTTTCGGAAAGGTGCCCGGGGCGCTGGACCAGAGTCTCGACTTCGTAGTCCTTCGAGGCAGCGTGCAGCGGGGCGCGTTCGTCCCAACTGGTGCGGTTGAGTTGCGTTGAGCGGTCCATGGTGTCGTCCTTGAGTGGTAACAGTTCATGCTAGCCGTCACCTGCCCCACTCCGACACCACTGCCTTGCAAAAAATTGTAAAGCCCGCACTCGCGCCACTGGGGCTGCTGTGCAGCCCATCGCCGGCAAGCCAGCGCCCACAAGGACCGCATAATGCTGAAGACTCGCGCAACACCTGTGGGAGCTGGCTTGCCGGCGATGAGGCCAGAACAGGCCACACCAAGCTGTTACAAACAGGTAGCCGCTGCCGCGCGGCGCTGCAATGCCACGCCGTCATTCTTCTGCGCGTAGTAGTCGACCCGCGCCCCGCCTGCCTGTGGATAGACATCCACAAACGACTCGGCTTCACGGGTGTACACCGTAAAGCCGCCCTGCTTGCGCGGCTCCAGGTAACCACTGGCATCGTCGCCGAACACCTTCTCTTCCTGCCAGCTGAACTGGATGCACTGCGCCACCAGCTCCGGCGCCTTGTGCGAATCGAGCTGCGCAGTCGGCTTGCCACCGCGGGACGCCTCCATGGTCGCAGAAGCACAGCCTACCAGTATCAGCGCTGCGGCCATCGGCAGAATCGCACGCATGTTCCATCCTCAGGAAAAAAGAACGCGACTCTAGCACTGCCCGGTATCGCGAGTGAATGCTTGTGCGCACTCAACCCGCCTCGACCACTTCTGCCATGTGCACGGTGTTGCGCCCGGCAGCCTTGGCCTGGTACAGCGCGGCATCGGCCTGAGCCAGCAGGTTGGCAGTACTGTCTTGGGGGCCCGGCACGCCACACCACAGGCCCACGCTGAAGCGCAGCTCGATCTGGTCCCCGGCAAAACGGGCCGGGCTGCGCGCAATGGCCTCGCGCAACCCTTGCAGCGCAGCCATCGCGCCGCTGCGGTCGGTACCCGGCAGCAACAGCAAGAACTCCTCACCGCCGTAACGGCCCAGGCTGTCACCTTGGCGCAGCCGTTGTTGCAACTGGCGCACGCAATGGCACAACACCTCGTCGCCTGCCAGGTGCCCATACAGGTCGTTGATGCGCTTGAAATGGTCGATGTCGATCATTGCCACGGCCAGGCTGGCCTGCTGCTGGCGAGCACGGTCCAGTTCCACGGCAAACCGTTCCAGAATCGCCCTGCGGTTGAATGTGCCGGTCAGCACATCGTGCAGGGCCAGGTGCTGCAAGCGGGCCTCGCTGCGCTCCTTGGCCATCAGTACCAGCCCGATCGAATACATCATTACCGTCGCCGTACCGATTGCCACGGAAATGCTCTGCTTGAGGTTGCTGGTGTCGTAACGCATTTCCACTGCCGTGCCATTGGCCACCGCCACCACCCGCATACCCAGGCCGACCAGGCTGATCAACGCACCGATCTGCAGCAACAGGTGCGCCCGGCCCGGCCGCTCGGCATGGCGCCACGCCCAGTAAAGGATCATCGAGCACTGCAGCATCAACACCAGCGTCGCCAGCAGCATGCGCGGCTCCAGCGTATCAAGCAGCAGCATCAACCCCACCAGCATGCAAGCAGGAATGACGAAGATGACACGCCAGGGCACCACCTGCTCACGCACCCGGAACAGGCTGGCGGTGTAGAACGCCAAGGCCAGCGACAATAAGCTGTTGCCCAAACCATAGCTGACCCACAGCGGGGCCTGGGCATAGACGGTGTAGCAGACATACGCCAGGGCATGCACCAGCAGCCCGCAACCGGTGAGCAACAGGTTGTCGCGGCGATTGCTGCGCCCGACCAGCAACAGGCAGAAGGCCAGAATGGTTGCGACCAATGCAACGGCGGCGAACAACGTGGGGGTATGGGCGATCATCGTGATTCACCGAGTGGCAGATTGCCGTCTTGGCTGCGGCTTACCCCACAGTTTAGAGGGACATTGCCCACTCGACCATGACCGAATGGGACAGAACAGCAGCCTGCAAGCACGCCGCTCATCACTGGCACGACAATTTTTTGCCCGCCCGGGAAACCAAATGGATCATTCCAAGTCTCAGGAAGTGTCCCGTAAACCATTGCGGATCAAGGACCTATATCGTGATGACCCGCTTTGCAAGCCTTTCGCTGATTGCTGCATTTCTGCTGACCGCAGGCTGCCACAGCCATCGCTACCATGACGACGACGATGGCTGGCGCGACCGCGACCGTGGCCATCGCCACCACCATCGGCATGACCGCGATGACGATGACGACCGCCAGTACCGCGGTGACCGCTATTACCGCTGAAGCGTCTTTGCACCCCTGACCTGCCGCCCGTAGCGCGGCAACTTAACCTGATGATTCCTTTGAGGTTCGTATCATGCGTCTGACTCTGCCTTCCCTTGCCCTTGGCCTGCTGCTGTGCCAGGGCGCTTTCGCCGGTGACGGTACTGCCGCCATTGGCGGTGGCCTGGGTGGTGTCCTGGGTAACGTTGTCGGCCAGCAACTCGGCGGCAAGACCGGCGCGGCCATCGGTGCCGGCGTCGGCGGCGCAGCCGGCAGTGCGGTAGGTGCACGCAAGGGCAACCGTACCGAAGCCGCCATTGGCGGTGGCCTGGGCTCGGCTGGCGGCTCGCTGCTGGGCGGCGCGGTGGGCGGCAAGACCGGCTCCACCGTGGGTGCCGGCCTGGGCGGCGCCGCGGGCGGTGCCCTCGGCAACCACCTGGGTGATGACAACCGCGGCAGCAAGAAGCACCGCCGTCACCGTCACTGATTAGCTGACTAAGGGCTGCTCCGCAGCCCATCGCCGGCAAGCCAGCTCCCACCTCGACTGCATTGGCCGCAAGGCATATACAATCCTGTGGGAGCCTGGCTTGCCGGCGATGGGCCGCATAGCGGCCCTTTTTGTTGCAGCACATCAACACCCCCTTCATCACAAGCTGGCACACTGGCTGCTACTGTCTATCGTGCCCCGTGTGAAGGAACACCCCCTCCCCATGAACCAAGAGCTGCTCTGGGTCCTCGGCCTGCTGGCCATCGTCGTCGTCCTGTTCATCGTCAATCGCCCACGTATGGACGTGGTCGCGCTGATGGTGATTCTCGCCCTGCCGCTACTCGGCATTCTTACCGTAGAGCAGGCCCTGGCCGGCTTCAGCGACCCCAACGTGGTACTGATCGCCGCCCTGTTCGTGATCGGCGAAGGCCTGGTGCGCACCGGTATTGCCTACCGCATCGGCGAATGGATGAGCGAGCGGGCCGGCAATAGCGAGACACGCCTGCTAGTGCTGCTGATGGTGGCCGTGGCCGGGTTGGGGTCGATCATGAGCTCCACCGGTGTGGTGGCCATTTTCATCCCGGTAGTGCTGAGCATTGCCGCCCGCCTGCAGCTCTCGCCCAGCCGCCTGATGATGCCATTGGCTTTCGCCGGCCTGATCAGCGGCATGCTCAGCCTGGTGGCCACACCGCCCAACGTGGTGGTGCACAGCGAGCTGGTGCGCAATGGCGAAGCTGGCTTCAGCTTTTTCAGCTTTACCCCGTTCGGCCTGGTGGTGCTGGTGCTGGGCATCGGCTATATGCTGCTTACCCGGCACTGGCTGAACGGCGAAGTACGCAAGGACGGCCGCGTGGAAACCCGCCGCACACTGCTGGACCTGGTACTGGACTACAAGCTTAACGGCCGTGAACGGCGCCTGCGCATCCGCCCTCACTCGCCGCTGATCGGCCACACCCTCGGCGAGCTGGAACTGCGCACCCGGCACGGCGCCAACGTGATCGGCATCGAGCGCCAACACAAGTTCACCACACGGGTGATCGCCGCCGACTCCAATACCGTGCTGCACCAGGGCGACGTGCTGCTGCTCGACCTGTTCGCCAACCGCGACGACCTGCGCAGCCTGTGCCAGACCATGCAGCTGGAGCCACTGCACTTCAAGGCGGCTTACTTCATTGATCAGTCCCAGGAGCTGGGCATGGCCGAGGTCTCGTTGCCGCCGGGCTCGCAACTGATCGGCAAGAGCATTCTCGAACTGGCCTTCCGCACCCGCTTCGACCTCAACGTGGTCGGCCTGCGCCGTGAACAGGCGGCGATCGAAGAGCAACTGGTGGAAGAAAAACTGCGCCTTGGCGATACCTTGCTGGTGGTCGGCCCATGGAAGGCCGTGCGCCAGCTGCAAAGCCAGCCCAGAGACTTCCTGGTACTGAGCCTGCCCGCCGAAATCGACCAGGTCGCGCCAGCCCGCACCCGCGCGCCGCAAGCGTTGCTGAGCCTGGCGGTGATGGTCGGGTTGATGGTCAGCGGTGCGGTGCCCAATGTCATCGCGGCGCTGATCGGTTGCCTGCTGATGGGCGCCGGCCGCTGCATCGACATGAACAGCGCCTATCGGGCCATTCATTGGCAAAGCCTGGTGCTGATCGTCGGCATGCTGCCGTTCGCCCAGGCACTGCAGAAAACCGGTGGTATCGACCTGGCGGTGAGCGGGCTGGTCAGCGTACTCGGGGGGGCGGGCCCCAGTGCCATTCTGGCCTGCCTGTTCGCCGTCACGGCGGTAATTGGCCTGTTCATTTCCAATACGGCCACGGCGGTGTTGATGGCACCGGTGGCTGTCAGTACCGCGGCGCAGCTGGGTATGTCGCCCTACCCGTTTGCCATGACCGTGGCGTTGGCCGCGTCGGCGGCGTTCATGACGCCGGTGTCATCGCCGGTCAACACTTTGGTGCTGGGCCCGGGGCAATACCGCTTCGCCGACTTCGTCAAAATCGGCGTGCCGTTCACCCTGCTGGTGATGCTGGTGACTGTGTTGATGGTGCCGTGGTTCTTCGGGCTGTAAAAACTGCGGCAGAGAGCAGAAGCAATTTGACATTATCTCGACCGATCGCGGCAGATTGACATCAACTGGCCTGACGAAACACACTGCGGGTTATTGCCCCAGGTGCTTCAAGGCGTTGTCCTGGATTTCGTTTCCGCTTGCCGGTCGAGTTCATGGTTTTTCCAGCCCAATCGCGCTTGTTGCCTTATGTCGTTCTGCTTTGTGTGACCTTTGCCCTTACCCTGGGCGGCATTCTGGCACGCCCGATCGAATCGCTGTCGCTGTTCTGGCCAGTGAATGCTGTGTTGGCCGGCGTACTGCTGCGCTACCCCCGGCAGGCCACGCTCACCGGTTTTAGCCTGGTGTGGTTGGCCATGGTCGGTGCCGACCTGTTGTGTGGCAGCGCCTGGGCCCCGGCCCTGTGGTTCAACCTGTGCAACCTGGGCGTGGTGGTCACCCTCTGGCAATTGCTGTCGCGCTTGCCGCGCCCGCACCGGCGCATGCGTACCCCGCACGGCGTCCTCAGCGTATTCGCCGCCTGTGCTGCCGCTGCCATGGTGGCAGCCAGCATGGCAGCGGTCATGGCCGCACCGTGGTTCGAGCAATCCTTGCGTGCCACCTGGCTGGCCTGGTTCAGCGAACAGTTTTCGACCAGCGTGCTGGTGTTGCCGGTGCTGCTCACAGCGCCATCGCTGCGCGCCCTGCTGCGCGGTGGTGCGCAGGCCATCCGCCTGGCGCCGCTGCTGGTGCTGTTGGCCTCGCTGGCGGTCAGCATCGCGTTTGGCGGCCCCGGGGCCATTGCCTTCCCGATTGCCGCCTTGCTGTGGTGTGCCTGGACCTACTCGCCGTTCCTGGTTTCATTTCTGACACTCACCGCTGGCAGTACCTTGATTGTGGCGGTGGCGCAAAACCTCATGCACTTCAGCGTGCCGCAAAGCGAGCCGGGGGTGACCACGCTGATGTCGGCCCGCCTGGGCATCGCCATGCTGGTGCTCGGCCCGCTGGTGGTAGCCTGTGTCAGCCAGGCCAACCGCAGCCTGATGGCCCGCCTGGCGCATCAGGCCACCATCGACCACCTTACCGGCGTGCTTACCCGCAGCGCCTTCACCCGCCGCGCCAACGCGCTGCTGGACAGCCGTCAGCAGCATGCCCAGGCGCTGCCACTGACCCTCATGATGCTGGACATCGACCACTTCAAGTCAATCAACGATGCCCATGGCCATGGGGTCGGTGACCAGGTGCTGCGCCAGTTCGCCAGCACCCTGCAAGACCAGTTGCACAACGATGAACTGCTCGCACGCCTGGGCGGTGAGGAGTTCGTCGTTATCCTCCCGGGCCTTGCGCCAGAACGTGCCACGTTCACCGCCGAACGCCTGCGCCGCGCCATACAGGACCTGCACGTGGTGCAGGCCGACCAGCGCCTGCAGATCACCGTAAGTATTGGCCTGGCAGGCTGCGACGCCAACATCCCGGCCCCCAGCCTGGACGCGCTGCTGGCCAGTGCCGACCAGGCGTTGTACCGGGCCAAGGCCCATGGCCGCAACCGCGTGGAGCAGGCCGAAGCACAGCGCCAGGTGGTCTGAGTCAACCGGCCAGCAAGTCCCACGACAGCTTGGCGATCAGCACGCACAGCAGTATCAGGAACAGCCCGCGCACAAACCCTGCGCCCTTGCGTACCGCCAGCCAGGTGCCGGTAAGCGCCCCGAGTACGTTGCACGCGGCCATGGGCAGGGCGATGGCATACAGCACGTTGCCCGAGGGCACGAAGAACACCAGCGCCGCCAGGTTGGTGGCAATGTTCACCACCTTGGCCGAGGCCGAGGCGTGCAGGAAGTCCAGGGCGAAGAAGCGGATGAACAGGAAAATCAGGAAGCTGCCGGTACCCGGGCCGAACAAGCCATCGTAAAAGCCGATTGCGCCGCCGATCAGCACCGCCAGGCATTGCTCTTTGCGGCCAATCTTGGCTGGCTTGTGCAGCGTGCCGAAGTCTTTCTTGCAGAAGGTATAGATGGCCATCAGTACGATCATCACCAGCACTGCCGGGCGCATCACACTGGGCGGCACCAGTGACACCGTGGCCGCGCCAGCAAACGACATGACAAAGGCGCTGAGCGCCGCCGGTACGATCAGCCCCCAATCCAGCGTCACCTTGCGAATGAACGAGCGCGCTGCGAACGCCGTACCACACACCGACGCCAGCTTGTTGGTGCCGAGCAAAGCCGCGGGTTGCGCGGTGGGCAGCACGTTGAACAAAGCCGGGATCTGGATCAGCCCGCCGCCCCCCACTGCGGCGTCGATCAGCCCAGCGGCAAAGGCGAACACAGAAAGTACAGCAATATCCATCATGACGCGGTTCCAGGCAGTGAAGTACCTGCAAGGCTAATCAAAGCGCCGCGCTTGTGTTGAAATGCCATATTGCAAAAACTGCAACAAGGAGCAGGCAATGGCATTGGACATGTTGCGGGAAATCCAGGCGTTCGTCAGCGTGGCGCACAAGCGCAGCTTCGTCGCCGCCGCCCGCGCATTGGGGCGCTCGCCGAGCGCGGTAACCCGTGCAGTTCAAACCCTGGAAGACAACGCTGGCAGCAAGCTGCTCAACCGCAACGCCAACGCCGTCACCCTCACCGAAGCCGGCGAGCGCCTGTTGCCCCATGCCGAGCGCTTGCTGGATGTGCAACGTGATGCGGCCGACGAGTTGGCCGCGCTCAGCGGCAGTGCCCAAGGCTGGATACGCTTCGCCGTGCCGCAGCTGCTGGGTGAGCATGTGCTGCCGCAGGTGCTTGCCGAGTTCTCCCGCTGCCACCCCAAAGTGACCCTGGACGTGCAGTATTGCGACGAAACCCTCGACCCGTTGCAAGGCAAGTTCGATTTCGTGGTGCGTGGGGCGTTCCCGCAATCGAGCGAGCTGATCGGCTACCCGCTGTGGGCCTACCAGCGCCACCTGTATGCCAGCCCGGCGTACCTGGCCTTGGCCGGCACGCCCCAGCAACCTGAAGACCTCGAAGGGCATGCACTGATCCTGCATACCGCCCCGCGCATTCTCAAGGCCTGGCATTTTTGCCGCGACGACCAGATCACCAGCCTGCGGCCCAGGCCCAGGCTGCGCCTGGACTCCGGTGACGCGGTGTACCACAGCACCCTCGCCGGCGCAGGCATCGCCCGCCTGGCAGCCTGGGTTGGCGAAGCGCAGGTCAAGGCCGGGCGGCTGGTGCGGGTGTGCCCGCACTACCGCCTGACGTCCAGCAGCGGCCAGGACCCGCAAATGCATGCCGTGTACCCTGCTGGCGAGCTGCCGGCGCGGGTACGTGACCTGCTAGCGGCATTGCGCCGTGCCGGCCTGGCCTGCTGAAACAGCCCCCTGAAATGACTGTTCAATTTCTGCTCAATTTAACAGAGCCCGCCACGGGCCTGGCTTGCAGCACTTTATCCACAGACCTACCCACGTTTTTTGTGGACAGATTTCCCAACGCAAAGAATGACTTATCGCACAACCAGCAACGCCGTGTTTGCCAGCTTCACCAGCTCGATCCACTCCGACGTACTGATCACTCCAGCCTGCTCCAGCACCAGGGCATCGCGCAATGCCTGGTCATAACCCTGCTCATCAAGTGTGCCTTCGGCAAGAAAACGGCTACGCCACTCCAGCATGGCTGAAGTGCCTTTCTTGTATTCCATTGATGTATCGACTCCAAGGCAAAAGGACCGGCCCGAATGAGCGGCGGCGGCAGACTACACGAGGCTTTTGCACTTGAGAATGACTTGCAGCTACCGCTGGTCCAGCAGTGCAAGCAGGGAAAATACTGGCCAATTGCCAAAGAATTGGGCCCGTCCTCTGAAATAGACGGGCCGCGCAGGAATAACGCCGTGAACGTCAGCTTGGCGGAATGGTGCCAAGAATACCAATCAGAATGGTCAGCAGCAGAAAACCACCGAGGAACAGCGCCAGCTTGCCCATTGGAACCTCTACAGTTGTGATGCGGGAATGGCCATATTGTCGGGCTTGGCCTGATACGGTTACAGATTCAGGTTTGTGGAAAAAAAGCGGATCAGATGGGTACCTGCTGAAGTTTTTCTGCAGGCAGCCAGCCCAGTTCGCCATTAGCTTGGCGCCGGCACCAGACCCAGCCATTCAGCGGCCGCAGCATCTGCACCCGTTGCCCCGGGTCGACATCCAGTTCGTGCGCAGAATAATGGTCCAGTGCCCTGCCCTGGCACACACTGAGCCGTTCGATCAGTTGCGACGGCACCCAGCCTGCCTCCTGCCCGGTACAGGTGCACAGGTACCAGTCCTGCCAGCCTGGCTCGCCCTCGTAGCGCGGGCCGATCTCCAGCAGAGTGCCCTTTGCAAAGCGGATGGGCCGCGGGTATTCGCTGCGGTGGGGTTCAATGACAACGTAAAGCATGGGCCTCTCCCTGGCCGGAAAACCTTCGATCGTAGCAGAGGTGGGCAACCCCGCCGCCGCACTGTGTTTGTATCGTTATGTGTATAAATTGAGAGCTGATACACAAGAACGTGTTCTGCGGGCTAACCCGACATATCGGCGATACAGGCATCAACTTTACTGGCAGCCATCAAACCGCACCGCTGGCCTTGCCAAGGAGACGCCCGATGCCTGCCCGCCACTCGACCACAACCCTGCCGCGCCGTTTCAGCCGTACGCTACTGGCCTGCGCCCTGCTGCCGCTAGGCCTGGCTGCCGCCAACATCGCCACCGCTGCGCCTCAAGCACTGCCGGTAACGGCAACAGCGGCGGATGGCTTCGGCCCGCTTAAGCATGTGCACGCGGGTGTGCTCGATGTGGCCTACGTAGAGCAAGGCCCGGCCGATGGCCCGGTGGTCATCCTGCTGCATGGCTGGCCTTACGACATTCACAGCTTCGAAGCCGTTGCCCCTGCCCTGGCCGCAAAAGGTTACCGGGTGCTGGTGCCGTACGTGCGCGGTTACGGCCAAACCCGTTTCCTGTCAGCAGCCACGCCACGCAACGCCCAGCCCACGGCGCTGGCCAGCGATGTCATTGCCTTCATGGACGCGTTGCATATCCAGCGTGCCGTGCTTGCCGGCTTCGACTGGGGCGCGCGCACCGCCGACATTGTCTCGGCACTGTGGCCTGAGCGGGTGAAAGCATTGGTATCGGTCAGCGGCTACCTGATCAGCAGCCAGGAGGCCGCCAAGGCGCCGCTGCCACCCAGCGCCGAATTGCAATGGTGGTACCAGTACTACTTCGCGACCCCGCGCGGCCAGGCCGGCTACGAGCAGAACCGCCATGCCTTCGCCAAACTGATCTGGCAAACCGCGTCGCCCAAATGGGCGTTCGACGATGCCACGTTCGAACGCAGCGCCAAGGCGCTGGACAACCCCGACCAGGTGGCGATCACCGTGCACAACTACCGCTGGCGGTTGGGGCTGGCCCAAGGTGAAACACGCTATGACCCGTTGGAGGCCAAGCTGGCCAAGTTCCCTTCCATATCGGTACCCACCATCACGTTGGAGGGTGACGCCAACGGCGCCCCGCATCCACCAGCCGAAGCGTATGCAAAGCGCTTTACCGGCAAGTACGAATATCGGCTGATCAGCGGTGGCATTGGCCACAACCTGCCGCAGGAAGCGCCGCAGGCGTTTGCCCAGGCGGTCGTGGATGCGGATCACTTGTAGCGAGCAATTGCTACATGAAGTTTCGAATGGTTCAGCAAGTCTTTGTCTGGAAGTGGTTGAACACCTGCATTGGCGAATCCCCGTTGTGGCCAGCGATCACGCGGGGTTGAGCCGGGTTTGAATGAAACGCCTCGAAACGCAGCCTGTAGGATCTTTTACCACGCAACGTAGGAGCATTCGTCTCAAAGCGATTTTCCTGTATGAAACATCAGTTTCTCCAGCAAAATCGACCTGCTACGGTCCGGTTTTCCTACAACGGCACGGAAGCCCACAGCGTGAGAACAGCATGGACCCGTACAATGCCTCGGCCCTGAAACTGCAGAAGAATTTGCTGAACCTGCGCCTTGAACGTGATCGCCTGAGAAGGGAGGGCAAGGACAAGGAAGCGGACGAACTGGCCGAGCCGATTGCCAAGATTGAGGCGGCGATCCAGCAGTTACCGGATGAGTTCAAACCTATGACTTTGCAGTGACCGACTTTCGAAGGCATTCTCCTTAGCAGGAGCAGCCTTGTGCTGCGAAGAGGCCAGCAAGGCAAAAGATAATCTTCGCCGGTTATGGCCTCTTCGCAGCACAAGGCTGCTCCTACAGGGATCGCGCAGGGTTTTGATCAGCTAGTCCCTCAGAACAACTTGACCGTATAACTCAGGATCAAACGGTTCTCGTCAATGTCCGTCCGGTAATTGGAACGCGCCATCACGTTACGCACCCTCACCCCCAGCCCGGCCAAAGGCCCGCTCTGCACCACGTAGGCCAAGTCCAGGTCACGCTCGCGATCACGCCCTTCGAAGCCCAGCCCGGTGTCCACATCCCGACCCTTCACATAGCGCAAGGTCGACGTCAGGCCCGGAATACCCAGCGCGACAAAGTTATAGTCATGCCTTACCTGCCACGACCGCTCGCCCGGCGCTGAAAACTCGTAGGTCGGCAGCGTGTTGCCCATCGGGTTGGTGTTGGCACCCACCTGGATAAACCCATCATCACCGCCAATCTGCTGGTACCCCACGTAGAAGGTATGCCCGCCAGTCTTGGCCGAGAACAGGCTGAACAGCGCATGGTTGTCGTAGTCGCCGGCAATCTTGCGCCCGTCCTCGCGGGCGTCGAAGTAGCCGGCATTCACCCCCAGCGTCCAGTCGCCCAACGGCTCGGCGTGCTTGAAGCTGTAGAACCGCTGCTGGTAGATATCTTCCAGCTGCGCCTGCCACACGCCAACGCTGGTCCGGTTGTCGTTGAAGGCATAGTCGGCGCCCACATAGTTGAAGCGGTCGCTGGTAAACCGCGCCAGCCGCGCCGGGTTGATCGGGTCGTTGACCAGCGCGTACATCTTCTGGCTATTGGATGAGTCGCGCAGGCTGGTGGAGCGGAATTGGCCAGCATTCAGGGTCAGCCCGGCGATCTCACGGGACTCCAGCATCGCCCCCTGATAGGTCGGCGGCAGCAGGCGCAGGTCGCTGAACAGCAGCACGGGCAGGTTGGGCATCAACTCGCCCACCTTCAATTCGGTCTGCGACACCTTGAACTTGATCGCCGCCCCCAGGCGGCTGTATTCGTCCGCCGACTTGCCGCTGTCCAGGCTGGGCAGCAAACCAGACTTGGCATGCGCCGGGCTGCTGTCGAGCTTGAAGCCAAGCAGGCCAGTAACATCGACGCCGACGCCCAGTGTGCCCTGGGTATAACCGGAGCTGGCATTAAGGATGAAACCCTGCGCCCATTCCTGGGTACGCGACTGGGTGCTCGTACCTTTGATATCGGCGTAGTCACGGCTGAAAAAGTAATTGCGCGCTTGCAGCGTGGCGCGGGCGCCTTCGATGAAACCGGCCTCTTCGGCCGAGGCCTCGGCGCACAACGCGGCGGCAATACAGCCACCGGCCAGGCGCGCAGACGAAGAAAAACGCGGTGCAGTGGAACCTTGCATGGGTGACTCCTGGATCCGGGCAACAGCCACCCGCCGCGATGGCCTTGAGCGGCCATCGACGTGCGGGTTGCTTTTAGAGAGGGTTGGCAGGCGGGCACCCGGCCCGCGTGCCCTGCCGTTGCGTGAAGTGCCGGGCCGCTAGCGGTTGACCAACTTGGCCGGCAAGGCAATGACCAGGAAGCAGCTGAGGATCAGGCAGCCGGCAAACACCCACAGTGCCGCATGAGAAGTACCGGTCAGGTCGGTGACCAGGCCCATCAGCGAGTTGCTGACCAGGCCGGCAATGTTGGCCACCGAGCAAGCCAGGGCAAAGCCAGTCGCCGCAGCCGTACCCTTCAGGAAGGTGGCCGGCAGGCTGAAGAACACCGGCACGGCGCCGATGATGGCCGCCGAGGCGATGGCGAACAGCACCACGGTCATCACCAGGTTTTGGCTGAACAAGGTACTGCTGGCCATGGCGATCGCACCGATGATGAACGGCACGATGATGTGCCAGCGGCGTTCGCGGTGACGGTCGGAGCTGGCCCCGATCATCAGCATGCCAGCCAGCGCCGCCAGGCTGGGGATGGCCGTGAGCAGGCCAATGTGGAAGGTATCGCTGACACCTGCATCGCGGATGAACGTCGGCATCCAGAAGCCCATGGCATAGGCACTGAGCAGGATCGAAAAATCGATACCCCCCAGCATCCACACCTTCAGGTTGAAGAAGCCGTCGCGGAAGCTGTGCTTGCTGTCCTTGCCCTCGGCATCGTCGGCGGCCAGGTCTGCCGCCAGTTGTGCCTTGTCGTCAGCCGACAGCCACTTGGCCTGCTGGAAGTGGTTGGGCAATGCCCAGAACGTGAGAATGCCAAGCAACACGCTGGGGATCGCCTCCAGCAAAAACAGCCACTGCCAGCCATGCAGGCCGTGCACCTGGTCGAAATGCCCCATGATCCAGCCAGAAATCGGCCCGCCGATCACGCTGGACAACGGCAAGCCGATCATGAACAGGGCAATGATGCGTCCGCGCCGGTAAGTGGGGTACCACATGGTCAGGTAGTACAGCACGCCCGGCAGGAAGCCAGCCTCGGCAGCACCAAGCAAAAAACGCAGGATGTAGAACTGGGTGGTGGTGCTGACGAACATGGTGCAGGCCGACAGCAGGCCCCAGGTGATCATGATGCGGGCGATCCACAGCTTGGCGCCAACGCGCTGCAGGATCAGGTTGCTCGGCACTTCAAAGATGATATAGCCGACGAAGAACAGCCCGGCACCCAGGCCATAGGCTGCGGTGCTGAACTGCAAGTCTTCGAGCATTTGCAGTTTGGCGAAACCGACGTTGATGCGGTCGAGGTACGCGGCGAGGTAGCAGAAGCACAGGAAGGGGATGAGCCTCCAGGTGATCTTGCTGTACAGCGCTTTGGTGCCATGGTCGGTGTCACTGAGGACCGTGGTTGCATTCGCAATTGGCATTTCCTGTCTCCTGGCGGGCGACTTTGTGGTTGTTTTAAGGCCAGCAGTTTTCGACGCGCCGAGCACTCCGCGCACTATACGCGGCGTGCCTCGGCAGCGCCTCAAGACCCCGAGTGCTCCTGCGGGGCGACCGCCCGGACAGCAGGCGGTCATGGATCGGGCTTCCCGCACCGGTCCTTGATTGTTATTGGGTATTGCCGGCAGTCAGCCGGCCAGGTGCCTCAGTTGCTGCATGGCGTCCTGCCGAGTGACGACATCGCCATACTTGCTGTCGATGTCGAACAGGTTCGCTTCGTGCGGGTCGTTGTGGCGGTCGCCCACACACTCGCGCACCACAATGGTTCTAAAGCCGTGCTGCATGGCGTCCACCGCACTGGCACGGATACAGCCGCTGGTGGAGCAGCCGGCCAACACCACGGTATCCACCCCTTGTGCATGCAGCAGTGGGGCCAGGCTGGTGGCGAAGAAGGCACTGGCGTACTGCTTGCTCAGCACCACCTCCCCCGCCTGCGGCGCGACGGCCTCGCAGAAGGCCGCCAGCGGGTTGCCTTCGACCATGCCCTTCATCACCGGCGCCTTGCGCACCCACACACCGCCGTCGGCGAAATGCGGCGGCTGATAGCGGATGTTGGTGTGCACCACCAGGGTACCGCAGTCGCGTGCCAGCGCCAGCAGGCCGGCGGCCTGCTCCACCGCCGCGACCACACCAGGGGCATACAGCGGCGCGCCGGGGGTGGTGTAGCCCTGCATGAAGTCGATCATCAGCAAGGCCGGCTTGCGGCCGAAGCCAATGCGCTGGCCCCATACACCCTGGTAGTTGTCACGGGCGCTTTGTGTGTCGCTCATGTCCGTCTCCCGGTTTCAGTAAGCGCCCGACAGCAGGGCACCGGCGCCCGGCACGATTGGCTCCAGGTCCAGCGCCTTGAGCATGGCGTAGGTAGTGGCAATGGCGGCGGTGACCACCGGTTTGCCGGTTTGCGCCTCAACCTTGGCCACTGCTGGCAACGACTGCATCTGCACGCAAGCCGAGAGCACTACCACATCCACGCCCTCCAGGTTCATGCCGGCGACGATGCCTGGCAGGTTGGCCGGGTCGTGGCGGGCCACGGCAAGGTTGTCGGGGATTTCCAGCGCACGCCAGTCCTGCACCTCAAAGCCTTCTTCGCGGATGTAGTTCACCACCAGTTCGGTCAGCGGCTTCATGTACGGGGCGACGATGGCAATGCGCTTGGCCTTCATCACATGCAAGGCTTCGACCAGCGCACCAGCACTGGTGATGACCGGCGCCAACGCATCGTTGTCGGCCGTTGCCTGCTGCAAGCGCTTCTCCGATTGGCGGTGATAGCCCAGGCCCATGGCCATGATCGCCACCAGGCAGGCGTAGCCCAGCACATCGACCTTGGCGTCGGACAGTTCCACTGCGCAGCGGTCGGACTCGGCGTCCATGGCGGCCAGCTCTTCTTTCTTCACCTGCTTCATGCGCATGCGGCTGGAGTGGAACGTGAAACGCTCGGGGCGGATGGCCTGGCGTGCGTTGAGCATCGCCGGGATTTCGGTTTCCATGGTGGTGTTGGAACTCGGCACGATCTGGCCGATGCGGTATAGCTGGGTCATGTCTCGTGCTCCGTCAAACGAGGGGTTGGTCGAGGAAGTCGCCAAAGGCGGCAAAGAAACCTTCAAGGTCATCCCAAGGGATCATGTGGCCGGCGTTGTCTACCTGCACCACCTGGATATCCGGCTTCAGCTCGCGGATCTCGGCAATGTCGCGGGGTTCGATCACCCCGCCGCGTCCGGCGACCATCAACAGCGCTGGCTGGTGTACAGCGGGCAGGTCCTGATGGATGTCCACCTCGTGGAAATCATCGAAGGCACGCACGATGGCCGGCTCGTAGCAGGTGTGCAGCCATTCGGCCCGCAGGGCCAGTTGCTCGTCACTCCAGGTGGCGCAGTAGGCGCGCATGTCTTCGCCACTCATGCCAACGGTGGCCTGGCGAATCGAATCGACATACCACGGCAGCTTGCTTGGGTAGGCGCGGCGCCCCGGCCCGGACACCGGCGGGTCAACCAGCACCAACCGCTGCAACCCCGGCGCCCCTTGGGCGGCAGCGCGAATGGCAAAGCGCGCGCCCATCGAATGCCCGACCAGGTGATAGCTGCCCAGGCCCAGCGCAGCCGCAAACGCGGGGATGTCTGCGGCACAGGTGTCGGTGCCGTAATCCAGCCCGGGCCCGCTCTCAGACAGGCCACGCCCGCGTACATCCAGCACATAGGTATCGAAGTGCTGCCCGAAGCGCTCGGCCACGAAGCCCCAGGTAATGGCCGGGCTGGTGATGCCCGGCACCAGGATCAACGCAGGGCCCTTGCCGCCGTAGCGCAGGTAATGCTGGCGGATGCCATTGGCGCTGACGTTGCCGCCGGCGACGAAGGTACTCATGCCGCCTCCCCGCTTTTGAGCTGCTGCCCGTAGAGGTCGTAGCCATAGACCCAGGCCGGGTCTTCCTGGGTGTAGAGCCAGGTGTTGGCGTTGGATACCGACTGCACCTGCGATGCGCGCTCTTTGCGGTTGGCCTCGTACAAGGCAAACGCGGTGCGGTGGTCGGACAGCCCGGTTTCTTGCAGGCAGCGGGTCAGCATGGCCGCATCCTCGATGGCCATGCAGGCGCCTTGGGCCATGTGCGGCTTCATCGGGTGGCAGGCGTCACCCAGCATCACCAGGCGGCCGCGGCTCCACAGCGGTAGCGGGTTGCGGTTGCGCAGCGGCCACTTGGTGATCGACTCGGTCGCGTCGATCAGCTTCTGCACAGTAGGGTGATAGCCCTCGAAGGCGGCACGCATTTCCTCCTGGCTGCTGTCGACGTACGCGCCCTGGAAGTCCCAGGCTTCGTGCGGCACACCGGTGACGAAGTAGTACTCGTCGCGCTTGCCGGTGGTGTAGTACACCATCATGTGGCGGTCTTCGGACCACCACTTGACGCAGGGTTCGAACACATCGGCATGCTGCGCCAGGTTCACCCCGCGAATCAGTGCCCGGTGCGCGACCCAGCCGCTGTAGTTCGGCGCTTCGGCGCCTAGCAGCTCTTCGCGGATCTTCGAGTGGATGCCATCGGCACCGATGACGATATCGGCCACGGTGTGCGTACCGTCAGCGAAGTCCAGGCGCACCTGGTCGCCTTCGTCGACGATCTTTTCCAGGCGCTTGCCAAAATGCAAGGTGCCCGGCTTGATCGCATCGATCTGCAGCGCGTGCAGGTCGCCACGGTGGATGGTGATGTAGGCAGCGCCGTACTCGCGGCGGGCAAATTCGCCCAGCGGAATGCGCGACAGGTAGTCACCGGTATTGCCGTCGCGGCTGAACCAGAAGTCCGGGTGCGACCCCATCGCTTCCAGCTTCTGTTCCAGCCCCATGCGGCGGAAAATTTTCATCACGTTAGGGCCGATATGAATACCCGCGCCAAGGCGGGTGAACTCCGGTGCCTGCTCGAACACCTCGACATCGAACCCGGCCTGTTGCAGCAACGTGGCGGCGGCTGCCCCACCCAGACCCGCACCGACGATTGCGATTTTCTGCCTACCTCGCATGGGTATCTCTCCTCTTGTTCTGATGTGTGGCCAGCGGCTCGACCGCAGACGATTTAAAGCGTATACGCTGTAATTTAGTTTTGAAAAGAGGGGCGGCTAAATATTTTTCAAACACCTGACCGAAAAGAAAAAACGAGGAAACGTTACCGCAATCATTGGAGATATGTGTGAATAGGTAACATTCAACAGATAACTTGCGCTTGCCAGCGGGATGCGCTTTCATCTGCAAAAGTAGGGTGTACACACTATTAATTTGCACCGAGATGAAGCGCCAGGCACTGCCATGGTGCAGCACCTCTCCCCCGCCAACGCCGCCCAGGAGAACCCCAATGCCGGTGAGCAATGCGCAACTGACCCAGATGTTCGAGCACGTACTGAAGCTGTCCCGCGTGGACGAGACGCAGAGCGTCGCCGTGCTCAAGAGCCACTACTCCGACCCGCGCACGGTCAACGCTGCAATGGAGGCGGCGCAGCGCCTGAAGGCCAAGGTGTATGCAGTGGAACTGCCCGCCTTCAACCACCCCACGGCGATGGGCAACGACATGACCGCCTACTGCGGCGACACCGCACTTACCGGCAACCTGGCAGCGCAACGGGCACTGGAGGCGGCAGACCTGATCGTCGATACCATGATGCTGCTGCACTCGCCCGAGCAGGAGCAGATCCTCAAGACCGGCACGCGCATCCTGCTGGCCGTAGAGCCGCCGGAAGTACTGGCGCGCATGCTGCCCAGCGAAGACGACAAACACCGCGTGCTGGCTGCCGAAACCCTGCTGAAACAAGCACGCAGCATGCATGTGCGGTCCAAGGCCGGCAGCGACTTCCACGCCCCACTCGGCCAATACCCGGCCGTGACCGAATACGGCTTTGCCGACGAGCCGGGGCGCTGGGACCACTGGCCGAGCGGCTTCCTGTTCACCTGGCCGAACGAGGACAGCGCCGAAGGCACGCTGGTGCTGGACGTGGGCGACATCATCCTGCCGTTCAAGAACTACTGCCGCGAGCGCATTACCCTGGAGATCGAAAAAGGCTTCATCACCGGTATTCATGGCGGCTTCGAGGCCGAATACCTGCGTGACTACATGAAGTACTTCAACGACCCCGAGGTGTACGGCATTTCGCATATCGGCTGGGGCCTGCAGCCGCGTGCGCAGTGGACAGCCATGGGCCTGCACGACCGCAACGACGGCATGTGCATGGACGCCCGCGCCTTCTACGGCAACTTCCTGTTCTCCACCGGCCCCAACACCGAGGTTGGCGGCAACCGCAAAACCCCGTGCCACCTGGACATCCCGCTGCGCAACTGCGACATCTACCTGGATGACCAGGCCGTGGTCCTGGCCGGCGACGTGGTCGCACCAGAGCAGTCACGGGTGCGTTAATGGTTATACTGGCTGGGCGCTCCGCTCTTGGCGGCCGGCCAGCCTCTTCCCACCCAGCCCAAGCCATCCTATGCCGAAAAAAACCACCCCCAGCAGCGCCCCGCTCGACAACACCCCCTACGACGTTACCGAACAGGTCGGCCACTTGCTGCGCAAGGCCTACCAGCGGCACACGGCGATCTTCCAGCAGCAGGCCTGCGACCCGCAGCTGACCTCGATCCAGTTCGTCACCCTGTGCGCCCTGCGCGACCACGGCCCAAGCTCCCAGGCCGAGCTGATCAAGGCCACCGCAGTGGACCAGGCGACCATTCGCGGCATTGTCGAGCGCCTCAAAGCGCGGGAACTGGTGCAGCTTTCACCAGACCCCGGTGACCGGCGCAAGGTCATCGTTGAACTCACCGACAGCGGCGCGGCCTTGCTGGACGAAATGATCCCCTGCGCCCGGCAGATCAGCGAGCTGAGCATGGGCAGCCTCAATGCCGGTGAGCGCGTGGCCATCCTGTACCTGCTGCGCAAGATGATCGACAGCGACGAAAGCTGACACTTGAGACCTGCGCCCCCCTGTAGGAGCGGCCTTGTGCCGCGAAGGGGTGCGAAGCGCCCCCAGTATTTCAGCTTCGCAGCCTAAATTGCCGGGGCCGCTTTGCGGCCCTTTCGCGGCACAAGGCCGCTCCTACAAAAACCCCTCCCCGTTCTGAATCATCCCTGGCCTGCTTCTTGCTCACTCATTTCATGTAGTGAGTACTTACCGAATTTCTCGCACCATTTGAGTCCTTCGGTAGCGCAAGCAACCTCCAGAGATGAGCCCATAATGCAAACAACCATCTCCCTGCGAATCAACGGTCAGCCCGTCGAAGCCAGCGCCGCGCCCGACACGCCGCTGCTGCTGGTCCTGCGCAACGACCTGCGCCTGAACGGCCCCAAATACGGCTGCGGCCTTGGCGAATGCGGGGCGTGCACGGTGATCATCGACGGCGTGGCCGCTCGTTCATGCGTCATTCCCCTGGCCGGCGCCCAGGGCCGCGACATCACCACCCTCGAAGGGCTGGGCAGCAAGGCCGCGCCACACCCGGTGCAACAAGCCTTCATCGACGAGCAGGCAGCCCAGTGCGGCTACTGCATGAACGGCATGATCATGACCGCCAAGGCCTTGCTCGACCGCATCCCCGAACCGAGCGACGAACAGATCCGCAATGAACTGCGCGGCAACCTGTGCCGCTGCGGCACCCACGTCGAAATTTTGCGCGCCGTGCGCCGCGCTGCCGAGACCCGGAGAAAAGCATGAACCACTCGCAACAGGTGCCCAGCCGCGACCAGTTGCTGGCCAAGGCCGGCGTACTGCTGATCGTCGACCAGATCACCCCGCCTTCTGGCCCGGTGGCCAAGGGCGTGACGCCCGTGGTCAAGGAGCGCGAACTGGCGCTGTTCATTGCCGTCAGCGACGACGGCCTGGTCTACGCCTTCAACGGCCATGTCGACCTGGGCACCGGTATTCGCACCTCACTGGCGCAGATCGTTGCCGAAGAGCTGGACCTGCGCATGGACCAGGTGCACATGGTTTTGGGCGACACCGAACGGGCGCCGAACCAGGGCGCAACCATTGCCAGCGCCACCTTGCAGATTTCCGCCGTGCCTTTGCGCAAGGCGGCGGCCACGGCGCGGCGCTTTCTGCTGCAACAGGCCGCCAAGCGGCTTGCTTGCACCCCCGCCGCACTGCGCATTGAAGAAGGCGCGGTGGTTGCCGGCAATGGCAGCAAGCTGAGCTTTGCCGAGCTGGTGCAAGGTGAAAACCACCAGCTGTACATCGCCGACGACGCCCCGCTCAAGGCCATCGAGGACTACCGCCTGGTCGGGCGCAGCGCCGCACGCGTAGACATCCCCGGCAAGGCCACCGGCGAACTGACCTACGTGCATGACATGCGCTTGCCAAACATGTTGCACGGCCGGGTCATCCGCCCGCCCTATGCCGGCCACGACAGCGGCGACTTCGTCGGCAACAGCCTGCTGGCGGTCGATGAAGCTTCCATCGCCCATGTGCCCGGCGTGGTCGCGGTGGTGGTCATCCGCGACTTTGTCGGCGTGGTGGCCGAACGCGAAGAACAAGCCATTCGCGCCGCCCAAGAGCTCGAAGGTCAGCTGGAAGCCTTTTACCGGCAAGCTGCCCGACCTCAGCGATGTCGCCCAGGCCATCCGTGACAACCCGCGGGTGCAGCGCACCGTGCTGGACAAGGGCGATGTCGACGGCGGCATCGCCAATGCCAGCCAGCGCCTTAGCCGCAGCTACCTGTGGCCGTACCAGTTGCATGCCTCCATTGGCCCGTCGTGTGCGCTGGCCGACTTCACTGAAGGCGCGATCCGCGTGTGGTCCGGCACGCAAAACCCGCACCTGCTGCGCGCCGACCTGGCCTGGCTGCTGGAATGCGCCGAAGACCGCATCGAAATCATCCGCATGGAGGCCGCCGGTTGCTATGGCCGCAACTGCGCCGACGATGTGTGCGCCGATGCGGTGCTGTTGTCGCGCGCAGTGAGGCGCCCGGTGCGGGTACAGCTGACCCGCGAGCAGGAACATGTGTGGGAACCCAAAGGCACCGCACAACTGATGGAAATCGACGGTGGCCTGAACGCCGACGGCAGCGTGGCCGCCTACGACTTCCAGACCAGCTACCCTTCCAACGGCGCACCCACCCTGGCCCTGTTGCTGACCGGTGCGGTGGAGCCGGTGCCGGCGCTGTTCGAGATGGGCGATCGCACGTCGATCCCGCCGTATGACTACGAGCACATGCGCGTCACCATCAACGACATGACACCCCTGGTGCGTGCCTCGTGGATGCGCGGCGTGTCAGCCATGCCCAACAGTTTTGCGCACGAGTCATACATTGACGAACTGGCCTTCGCGGCCGGCGTAGACCCGGTCGAATACCGCCTCAAGCACCTGTCCGACCCGCGTGCCATCGACCTGGTCAAGGCCACTGCCGAACGCGCCGCGTGGCAGCCGCATACCCAGCCCATGCAAACGCAGGCCGAAGGTGATGTGCTACGCGGCAGGGGCTTTGCCTATGCACGCTACATCCACAGCAAGTTCCCCGGCTTCGGCGCGGCCTGGGCGGCGTGGGTGGCCGATGTTGCCGTGGACCGGCGCACCGGCGAAGTCGCAGTAACCCGCGTGGTGATCGGCCATGATGCGGGGATGATGGTCAACCCGGAAGGCGTGCGCCACCAGATCCACGGCAACGTCATTCAGTCCACCAGCCGGGTGCTCAAGGAACAAGTCAGCTTTGAAGAGTCGACCGTGGCCAGCAAGGAATGGGGCGGCTACCCGATATTGACCTTCCCCGAACTGCCGGCCATCGACGTGATGATGCTGCCGCGCCAGCACGAGCCGCCGATGGGCAGTGGCGAGTCGGCCTCGGTACCCAGCGCGGCCGCCATCGCCAACGCCATTTTCGACGCCACCGGCATCCGCTTCCGCGAACTGCCGATCACGGCGGAACGGGTGCGCGCCGCGCTCGGTGGCGAGGGCCAGGGGCCTGACGCACCCGCACAGGAACCGCCCGCAAAGAAGCGCTCGAAGTGGTGGTTCGGCTCTATGGCCGGGGTATTCGGCGCGGCCCTTGGCATGCTCGCCACTGCCCTGCCCTGGCGCGCAGAAATCGCCCCGGTAACCCCGCCGGGTGCCGGCAGCTGGAGCGCGGCAATGCTAGAACGCGGGCGCCAGGTGGCGGCGGCCGGTGACTGCGCGGTATGCCACACGGTCAGCGGCGGCAAGGTGAATGCGGGCGGGCTGGCGATGGAAACGCCGTTCGGCACGCTGTACACCACCAACATCACCCCCGACCCGGAAACCGGCATTGGCCGCTGGTCATTCGCCGCCTTCGAGCGCGCCATGCGCGAAGGCATCAGCCGCGATGGCCGGCACCTGTACCCGGCCTTCCCCTACACCTCGTTTCGCAACATCAACGACGCCGACATGCAGGCGCTGTATGCCTACCTGATGTCGCAAACCCCGGTACGCCAGGCGGCGCCCGCCAACGACATGCGTTTCCCGTTCAACCAGCGGCCCCTGATGGCCGGCTGGAATGCGCTGTTTCTGCAACGCGGCGAGTATCAAGCCGACCCGCAGCGCAGCGCCCAATGGAACCGTGGCGCCTACCTGGTCGACGGCCTGGGCCATTGCACAGCCTGCCACTCGCCGCGCAACCTCATGGGCGCGGAAAAAGGCGGCAGCAGCTACCTAGCCGGCGGCATGGTCGATGGCTGGGAAGCCCCGGCCCTGAATGCCCTGGGCAAGTCGGCAACACCGTGGAACGAGGACGAGCTTTTCAGCTACCTGAGCACCGGCTTTTCCGAAAAACACGGCGTCGCGGCAGGCCCGATGGGGCCGGTGGTCAGTGAACTGGCCACGCTGCCCAAAAGCGACGTACGTGCCATCGCCCATTACCTCAGCTCGCTCAACGGCGAGCCTGCGGCGCTTGCCGCCAAGGCTGCGCCACAAGCCGATACCCAGGTCTCGCTGAGCAACGGTGAGCGGGTATTCAAAGGCGCGTGCATGGCCTGCCACAGCGATGGCCTGGGGCCGAAACTGTTTGGTGTCAGCCCATCGATGGCGGTGAACAGCAACGTCCACAGCGACCTGCCAGACAACCTGCTGCGCGTGGTGCTGCACGGCATCCCCACCCCGGCCACCCGCGACCTGGGCTACATGCCCGGCTTCAAGGACAGCCTCTCGGACCGCCAGGTGGCCGACCTGGCCGCCTACCTGCGCCAGCGCTTCGCCGCCGACAAGCCGGCCTGGCAAGGGCTGGCGGCCAAGGCTGCGCAGGTACGCGCCAACCCTGGCAGCCATTGAGGTTCAGCGGCGCAAACCGCGCAGGGCGAGGTCGCTGATGAAGGCCAGCCAATCGGCCTTGGCCTGTTTGTCGGCCAGGTCCACGGCCAGGAACGAGCTGAGGGTATGGCGGTTGGAATTATAGAAGTAGCAGAGCGAGGCAATCATCAGGTAGGCGTGGGTGATGTCGATGTCGTCGCGGAACAGGCCCTTGGCCTGGCCTGCCTCGATGATCGGCCGCAGCACGCCGACCGCCTCGCCAGACAGCGCCTTGAGGTTTTGCGACTTGCGCGCGTGCTGGCCCTGGTGAAGGTTTTCGGTGGCAAGGATGGTGACAAATTCGGGGTGACGCACGTAGTAGTCCCAGATGAACGTCACCAGTTCGCGCAGGGCTTTTTCAGGGTCACCGAGGTCGAGGCGCAGCTTGGCTTCGGCCCGGTTGAAGCTGGCGTAGATGTGCTCCAGCACACTGATAAACAGCTTTTCCTTGCTGCCGAAGTAGTAATAGATCATCCGGTCGTTGGAATTGGCCAGCGTGGAGATCTGCTCGATGCGCCCGCCGGTGAAGCCTTCCCTGCTGAAGACCTTCACGGCGGCCTTGAGAATGTTGTCCCGGGTGCGGTCGGCCTGCTGGGCGCGTACACCGGTTTTGCGAGTTTGCATGTCGGTCCCTGTGGGGCTGGCCAGATACCCAACACTGCCACAGACGTTGGGCCATTGCGCAGCTTTTTCGGCTGGGCGTACACGCTATGAGCGAGGTAGCGGAGCATGCAGCATCTCGACCTGCAGGTGATCGACAAGGCCCTGCAATGGGCCAGGGCCGGGGACACGGTGTGGTTGTGCACGGTGCTGTCCACCTACGGCTCGGCACCGCGCTCGCCCGGGGCGATGCTGGCTTGCCGCAGCGCGCAGGACTGGGTCGGTTCGTTGTCTGGCGGCTGTGTGGAAGAGGAGTTTCTGGCAAGCCTGGCGCAAGGCGCATTTACCCAGCGGGCGCAGGTGGTGCGCTATGGTGATGGTCAGGAACAAAGCCGGCGTTTGCGCCTGCCTTGCGGGGGCGTGCTGGTGGTGCTGGTGGAACGGCGGCAGGCGGATGGCGCGTGGCAGGAACACCTGCAAGCCTTGCGCGGGGCGCTATTGGGCCAGCAGCGAATCACTCGCAAGATCGGTTTGCCGAGGGGTGATTTCAGCCTGCATGGCGACAACAACGTGGCCGTGCGCATGGACGAAAGCGCCGTGCATATTGGTGTCGGCCCCGCACTACGGCTGGTGCTGGCCGGGCTGTCGCCAGTCGCCGAAGCCTGCGCCGACATTGCCCGCACGCTAGGCTGCGAAGTCATCGCCTGCGACCCGCGCGAAGAGATGGCGCATGTCGAGATAAAGGGCGCACAGATGCATCGGGTGCTGCCTTCGCTGTTCATCGCCGCAGGCGGTTGCCATGCGGCTACCGCAGTGGTCGCCTTGACCCATGACCCGAAAATCGATGACCTGGCGTTGATGGAAGCCGTGCATACCCCGGCGTTCTATATAGGCGCGATGGGCTCGTCGGCCACCTCGGCCCGGCGCGCCGAGCGGTTACAGCGGATTGGCGGGTTGACCGACAAGCAGATAGAACGGCTGCACATGCCCATCGGGCTGGACCTGGGCAGCAAGTCGCCAGCGGAGATCGCACTGGCGGTGATGGCGGATGTATTGCGGGTATACCGGGGCAAAGCGCGCGATGCGCTGTAGTGTTGAATTCAAGCCATTTCTAGGCGCGGCTTCAGCCGCAAACACCGGCAAAGCCGGTGCCAGGCGCCACCGCCCTCTCAAGCCATCACGCAGCCTGCACCTTCATTCCCGACAACTGCCGGGCCTGCTTCAGGTCACCCTGCAAATCATGGTTCCACAACCAGTCAAACCGCTCGCCCAGCACCTTGCCCAACACCTGCGGTTCGTCCAGCACAGCCGGGTCACGAAACTCATAAAGCTCGCCCGCCTCCCACGAGGTACGCTGCACACGGCATGCACGAGGCCGCCGCACGGCGTCATACGCCTGCAACACTGCTTGCGGGCTGCCTTGTAAAACCGCTGGATCAGCCAACAGCTGCGCCAGCAACCAGGCGTCCTCCAGCCCCTGCCCGGCCCCCGCCCCCTGGTGTGGCAGCATGGCGTGGGCCGCATCGCCGATCAGCCCAACCCGGCCATGGGCATACCCCGGCAACTCGGCAAGCTCGTGCAGCGCCCACAGCGATGGCGTTTCAATACATTCCAGCAGCACGTGTGCCGCCTCCCCCCAGCCCTCGAACGCCTTCAGCATTTCTGCCTGAGTCGCCTGACGCACCCATGGCGCATCGCTCGGCCATGCCGGGTTCGGCTGGCTGCGGTCCGACACAAACGCCACCACATTGATCAACCGTCCCTGTTTGACCGGGAAAGTCAGGATATGGCGGTCAAGCCCCAGATACATCTGCGGCACATCGATCAGATGCTCGCCGATACCACGCGCCCAATAGGCCTCGCGCAGCCGCTCGCTGTCGATCAGCCCACGGTAGGCGCACGTGCCACTGAACCGGGGCGAAACCCGTGGTGCGCCCAGGCCATCAAGCACATGGTCGCGGATAGACGACTTGATGCCGTCGGCACCAATCAACAGATCGCAGTGATGCTCCGTGCCATCGGTAAAGCACACGCGCACCCGCTCCCCCACTTGCTCGACCCGCTGAGCCCGCTTGCTGAACCGGGCGATACCCGCCGGCAGCTGGCTGGCCAGCGCATCGAGAAAGTCGGCACGGTGCACCGACGACTGCCCAACCCCCTGCGCCACGCTGCTGCCCAGGTACTGCGCATCGCGCCCGTCGCGCCATTCGAACCACACGTCCTGCCAAGGCGCCGGCGTGCTGTCGGCAATTTTGGCGTAGGGCTCAGCAATGCCCAGGCCGGCGATGGCCCGCACGGCATTGGCACCAAACGACACGCCTGCGCCCACTTCACCAAAAGCAGCAGCCGATTCGAACAGTTGAACCTTCAAGTGCGCATGGCGGCAAAGGTCGAGCGCAAGTGCAACACCTGCGATACCCCCACCAATAATGGACACTTCAAGCGCAGTAGCATTGTGCATTGCAAGGTACCTCGGGGCTGATTGTTATTGGAGTACGCCGATGATTACGGCTGGCCCAGCATTGATAAATACTGCAAAACCCATAAGCGGCATCACCCGCCTGAATATCCCTCAGCCGGCACTTGGCCGAACGCGGCGAACAGTGGCTGTAACAGCCTGACGCCGAATGAACAGCAAAATGGCAACTGCGCCGATGGCGCCGGGTACGGCAAACGCCAGGAAGCTGCTTTGGTAAGGCAAGTTGGCGCCATGCAGTACCCCGCCCAGCACCGGCCCGACAATCGCACCCAGGCGCCCTATACCCATTGCCCAGCCAAGGCCGGTGGCACGTATGTGCGGCGGGTAGTACTGCACCGCGCAGGCATTGGCCAGAATCTGGGTACCGATGGTTGAAGCGCCCGCCACAGCGATCAGCAGAAACAGCACCGCCACCGGTGCCTTCAGCGCAAGCAGGCTGAGCGATAACGCGCCACAGGCGAAGAAGCACAACAAGACGTTGGCAATACCGACACGGTCGCCCAGCCACCCACCCGCTACTGCACCGATAATGGCGCCCGTGTTGAGCACCAGTAAAAACGCCAGGCTTGAATTCAGCCCATAACCGGCACTGCTCATCAATTTGGGTAACCAGGAACTCAAGGCATAAACCATCAGCAGGCAACAGAAGAATGCAACCCACAAGGTCAGCGTGTTGATCGCCCGGCCGTCATTGAACATTTCGCGGATCGATACATTTGCCCCCTTTGCAGAGGCCAGGCCAAGTTGATCATCACCCTCCGGCAAATAGGTTGGCGCTGCCTGGGCCAGCAAGGCTTGGGCCCGTTCGGTTTGCCCGCTGCGCAGTAGAAAGTCCATGGACTCTGGCAACTGGTAGATCAGCAAAGGCAACAGCAACAGCGGGATCACCGCCACATAGAACACCGCCTGCCATCCCCACTGCGGCATCAACAGCATGCCCAGCCCGGCAGACAACATGCCGCCCAGTGAGTACCCGCTGAACATGATTGCCACCAAGGTGCTGCGCAACTTGCCGGGTGCGTATTCGTTCATCAACGCGACCACGTTGGGCATGACACCACCGATGCCAAGGCCGGCGACAAAACGGCACAGGGCAAAGGTTTCGGGGGACGTAGCCAGCCCATTCAGCGCGGTGACGCCGCTAAACAGCAACACGCAGGCCATGATGGTCTTGCGTCGGCCGATGCGGTCCGAGAGCGAACCGAAGAACAGCGCCCCCACCATCATCCCGACCAAGGCGCAGCTGCCCAAGGCACCTGCCTGCACGGCGCTGAGGTTCCATTCGGCCATCAGCGAGGGCAACACCACGCCGTAGATGACCAGGTCGTAGCCGTCGAAAATGATGATAAGCGCGCACCAGAACAGTAAGCGCGTGTGAAAGGCATTGAACCGGGCCCCGTCCAGCAGGGCCGCTGCATTGATGTTTCGCATGGCATCGCTCGTTCTTGTAGTTGTTATGGGTGGGGGCATGCCCCCATTGGCTAGCGCGAACCATCATGACCAAGACACAACACGGCTGACATGCAGCCACCCGAATAGTGGCTATTTCGGGTGTGAATACTGTTTATGCATACCCATTGAGTCTTGTTTCGGGTAGCGTTGTTTTCGGGCGCTGATAAAACTAAAAAACAATACCCTTCGCGTCTCGATTAATACCTGAGAGGTATCATGGAACTACGCGAACTGGACCTGAACCTGCTGCTGGTTTTCAACCAGCTACTGATCGACCGCAAAGTCTCGACCGCTGCCGAAAACCTCGACCTCACCCAACCGGCAATGAGCAATGCACTGAAGCGCTTGCGCACCGTGCTGCAGGACGAGTTGTTTGTGCGCACCTACCAAGGCATGGAACCCACCCCCTACGCCCTGCAACTGGCAGCGCCCGTGACCACCGCCATCCACACATTGCGCGATGCATTTGCCCGGCAAGACACCTTCGACCCGCGCACCAGCAACCGCCGGTTCACCATGGCCATGACCGACATTGGCGAGATCTACTTCATGCCGAAGCTGATGGATGCCCTTGCCAGGCAGGCACCCGGCTGCACCATCAGTACGCTGCGCAACGCCACGGACACACTCGCCGAAGGGCTGCAGAACGGCACCATCGACCTGGCGGTTGGCCTGCTGCCGCACTTGCAGGCCGGTTTCTTCCAGCGCAGGCTGTTTCACCACCGCTATGTGTGCCTGTGCCGCAAAGGGCACCCCGCCACGCAACAACCGCTTACCGTGGAGCGCTTCGTTGGGTTCGATCATGTGAACGTAGTGGCAGCCAATACGGGGCATGGCGAGGTCGACGCGTTTTATGCGCGGGCGGGGGTGGTGCGCAACATTCGCCTGGAAGTGCCGCACTTTGTGGCCGTGGGGCATATCTTGCAGCGCACCGATTTGCTGGCGACGGTACCGGAGCGCTTTGCTGCAAGCTGCGAGGTGCCGTTTGGGCTGAGCATACTGCCGCCACCGGTGGAGTTGCCGAACATCGAAATCAACCTGTTCTGGCATGGGCGCTATAACAAGGACCCGGCGAACCGCTGGCTCAGGCAGTTGATGTTCGATCTGTTCTCGGACTCATGAGCTCACGCCAATCATCATGATCGCTGGGGCTGCTTTGCAGCCCATCGCCGGCAAGCCAGGCGCCCACAGGTACAGTGCAAACGCTGAAGCCTGCGCTGTGCCTGTGGGAGCCTGGCTTGCCGGCGATGGGCCGTAAAGCGGCCCCAAGTGCTAATACTCAATAGGCAGCCTTTCTGCCCACACCTTTAGCGCTTGCCCCCAGGCAGGTCACCGCAAAGGCAATAACCAACGCCCCCGTGCCCAGCAAGAAGATCAACTGTTGGTTCGACCCTTCCACCAGCATGGCAATCAGCGCCGGCGTCACCGCGGCAGCCCCCATCAGGGTAATGCTGACCAAAGGCGTCAGCTTGCCAGTCGGGTCGTTGGTGGTAATCAGCGCCATGTAGTACGACAACGACAGCACCCAGCCAAAGTTGATCAGCAACAACGCAACGAACAGTTGCATCGGCGTACGGGTATGGCCCGTAAGCATGGCGATGGAAATGAACACCGCCACCAGCCCCACAGCGATCATCAGCTGGCGATTGACCCGCGCCCCCAACAGGCTGGGCAGCCCCGCCCCAGGCAAGCCGCCCAAGGCCGACAGGCCAAACGCCCAGCCAATATCGACCCCGCTGATGCCCTGGTCTCGCGCCAACTGGTCGATAAAGCCCCACACGCAGTAGATGGCGATTTGCATGAACAGCATGCCCACCAACGCCGTGCGCCCGGTGCGCGCCGAACCACCCTGGGCCGGTGAGGCTTCGCCACTGGCCAGCAACGCCGCCGGGCGACGCGGCAGCACCAGGCTGGCGCCGCAGATCAGCAAGTACCACAGGCCGAACGCGCACAAGGCGGTTACTGTGCCACTCTGCGCAGCCAGCAACGGCAACGCTGCAGAAAACAACGAGTACTCTGGCGTTTGCAGCAACAGCATCAACCCGAACGACCGGTCCTGGTTGGGCAAGCGGCCCAGCGTGGACACCGCGTAGGCATACACCAGCCCTGCACAGGTACCGGCCGCGAGGCGCACGGTCAGCAGCAGGGTGCTGGTGGTGGCAAAGGCGGTCGCGATGCTCAGCGCCACGCACAATGCGCCCACGAACAGGCACAGGCTGCGCCCGCCATGGCGCTTCATCAGCACCGGGCACAGCAAGGTGCCCAGGGTCATGCCGATCATCTCGACCGACACCACCCAGCCCTGCTGGTCGAGTGACAAACTCAGTTGCTCCGTGACCAACCCCATGAAGATGGGTTGTACGCCACAGACAATGAAGGAAGTACAGGCGATGAAAATCAGCGCGGCGCGCAGCAGTTTGGAATCTTGCGTCATGGGGACTCCGACACGGCATTTGTTTTTATTGTGTGTGGCGACCTGCCCTGGAAGGCGCCGTAGCTGGCGGCTGGGCAGGTCCCGTGGCAATCGTGGGCCGAGTCCGAAGGCTTTGAAAGTTAATTATCGGAATCGAATGCAGTGGGCTTTTTAATGCAGGGCAACTTCCCCAGCCTGCATCCAGAAATGCACTGAACCCAATCCTGATAATTAATTGGAGACATGCCCGCATCCGCCCTACCGTGGTACGTCACCCAAGCCGTTAGTAAAAAAGGCCCGATCATGAACGACCGTGAGTTCATCAACGCCATCGACGCCGATGGCCTGCCCCTGCACATCGCCGTAACCAACGGCCGAATCACCCACATCGGCCCGCAACGCGCCAGTGCACCCGCCCGCGAAACCATCGACCTCGAAGGCCTGCTGGCGCTGCCGGGCTTTGTCGACGGCCACATCCACCTGGACAAAAGCTTTGTCGGTGACCGCTGGCGCCCACACCAACCGGTCGCCAGCCTGCGCGAGCGCCTGGCCGTGGAAAAACGCGAACTCGCCAGCGCCCCACCCATCGTCGAACGCGCCGATGCGCTGATGCGCCAGGCTGCCTCATTCGGCACCCTGGCCATGCGCTGCCATGTGGATGTGGACGCCACCACCGGCCTGACCCACCTGCACGCCATGCTCGAAGCCCGGGACAAGTGGAAAGACCTGATAGACATCGAGCTGGTAGCCTTCCCGCAGGCCGGTGTGGTGACCTGCCCTGGCACCGCAGAGGTGATGGAAGCGGCCATCCGCGAAGGCGTGCAGGTAGTCGGCGGCATCGATCCGACCACCCTGGACGGTGACCCCGACGCGCAACTGGACATCGTGTTCGGCATCGCCGAACGGCATGGCGTGAAGGTAGACATCCACCTGCACGAACCCGGCGACATCTGCATCGCCCAGCTCGACCGCATCGCTGCACGCACCCAGGCACTGGGCATGCAAGGCCTTGTGGCAGTCAGCCACGCCTACGGCCTGGGCGACGTCTGCGACGCTGTGGTCGACCGCACCGCCGAAGTTCTGGCTGGCGCCGGCATATCCATCATGACCAACGCCCCCGGCGAACACGCCTTCCCACCCGTGCTGCGCCTGCGTAAGGGCGGCGTGCGGGTATTTACCGGCAACGACAACATCCAGGACGCCTGGTGGCCCTATGGCAATGGCGACATGCTGCAACGGGCCATGCTGGTCAGCTACCGCTCGGGCTTTAACACCGACGAGGAACTGCGGGTAGCACTGCACATGGCCACCGAAGCCAGTGCCGAGGTGATGGGTAAAAAGGATTACGGCTTGAAGGTTGGTAACGAAGCCAGCTTCGTGCTGTTCAAGGCACCGAACGCCGCTGCTGCGGTGGCGGCAGCCATTCATGAACGGGTAATCGTGCGCCACGGTGCATTCTGGGGCGGGCCTGCGCAGTTGCAGTTGAAGGCCACGCAGTTTGCGACCGAAATGCGCCGCTAAGCTGCACCGGACTTTCACCACTGCGGCACTCCTCGACACGAAACGAAACACCCCGGCTCGTTCATCTGCCCATACAAGTGCAACAGTTGCGCTATGCTACCCTCCGCCCGCGGGCTGGCGGCCCATAGCGGACACGCTGCTATGCTTGGGACAAGTGTTCAGGCAATACGTGGAAGAGGAGTGATTGCATGAGCCACAAAAACATCTGGGAAACCCTGCTGCAGTGGGTTTCCCCTCCATCAGAAGAGTCCTTGGCAATCGCCAGGCGGCTCAATGCAGTCGCTGAGCAAGTGCAGGTCAGCGACCATGGCGCCGTCTCCATTTCGGCATCCACCATTCTGCAAGATGCAGATTTTGCACGTGCCTGTGAAGCAGCCAGGCAAGCGATTTCGAAGTCGAAGTCGAGCTAAGCATTAGTAATGGGTTTTCTACTCGTCCTGCCCATCCTGATCTGCGGCTTCATCTACTGCAAGTATAACTTCTACGACAAAACACTCATCGCAAAATATGAGGGGCAGTCACTGTACTTGCATATCGCAATGCGGGGGCTTGTCCTCACATTGCCATGGCTGACATTGGTATTTTTGATCGAGTGGAGTACCGAGGGGTTCTTTGGCCTGGCTGAACTGTTCGAGGACCGGGGTTTTACCAACTCTAAAGAGCAGCATCTGTTCTCGACGATGCTGGTAACAATTCTCACGGCACCGCTTTACGCCTACCTGGCGGCAAAGGTCCGCTTTAAAATCACCCGCTACCGTCACAGCCTGAAGAACGATTTCCTCACCCGTTCCTTCATCCTCGAAACCATGCTGCCCACTAGCACCCATCAGGCGTTGCTGCTTGACTCACTGTTCAACAAACGCCTGTATATGTTCAGCATGGAAGACCGAAAGGTGTACATCGGCTGGGTAAAGAACTTCGGTAACCTGCAGGATCACGACTCGAATAACGATGAAGGTTTCTCGATCATCCCCATCTACAGTGGCTTTCGTGACAAGGATCAGTTGACGGTTGAGTTCACCACGTTCTATGACAGGGTATACGACGCGGTAAAGAAAGGTCCGATTTCAGGCATTGATGACGGCACGGAAGACCGCTGTACTCGCGCCAGCAGAGCCGATGAGATCGGAAGCCTGTTCAGCATCAGCCTTCTGCAAAAGAACATTGTTTCCATGACTTTCTTCGAAGGCGCGTACTGGCAGGAATTCAAAAGGAACGAGATCAAGCCAGAGAAGGACGCCACAAGAATTTGAATATCCTGATAGGTACTTGCCTGAGGGACCGCTCACTCAGCCCGCAAAATGCCAATCAAAATCTCAGCCAGCTCCATGACCAACGGGTCCGCCGTCGGCCGGTGAAAGATCGCCGCCTCAAACACTTTGATCGGCTTGAACCCTTCCTCTGCCCCCAGCACTCGATGCCCCGCCGTCACCACCCGCGATGGCAACAGGCTCACACCCAACCCATTGGCCACCGCCTCTTGAATCCCCGCCAGGCTCGAACTGGTGAATGCAATACGCCAACTGCGCCCCATGGCCTCGACCGCACTGATCATGTCATCCCGGTACAAACCGCGCGGCGGAAAGGTCACCAGTGGGACCGGGTCCTGGGCAAAACACGGGTACTGTGCACTGTCGATCCACTCGATGCGCTCCGGCTGGCAGGCATTCGCCTCGCGGCTGTGGCGGCGCTGCTTGATCAACACCAGGTCCAGTTCGCCACGGTCGTAGGTGCTCATTAAATCGCGGCTCAAGCCACCGGTAATTTCCAGCTTCACCGTCGGGTTGCGCCGGTTGAACGCCGCCAACGCCTGCATTGTCTTGCCCGCAACAAAATCGTCCGGCAGGCCGATGCGCACGGTCACCGTCACCCCGCCCGACATGGCTTCGGTCAGTTGGCTGCTTACCGCCAGCAGATGCCGTGCGTAGCCCAGCAAGGTTTCACCGGCGTCGGTCGGGTGCACCTCGCGGTTGCTGCGGTCGAGCAGTTGCTGGCCAACCAGTTCCTCCAGCCTGCGCACCTTCTGGCTGACCGTGGACTGGGTGGAATGCAGGCGTGCAGCGGCAGTGGTGAAGTTGCCGCAGTCGGCCACCATGACCACGGTGCGGAGCATGTCCAGGTCGTAGATGGCGCGGTTGGGATTGGGGGATTCTGGCATTTGACGGGTTCAGCTTTTGAGATGGGGCTGGGTACATGATGCCTGAAGCCGGGGCGCATGACGCATTGCCCTTGTGCGGGGCATGCTTTGTACGCATGCACGAACGGCTAGTCAGGGCACGAGGGACTTCTCGAAATAAATGCGCTTGAAACCGTCTTCCGTCCGTTGCCCCACATTCACGTAGCCAAGCTTGGGGTAAATCGACAGGTTCTCGGTCATCTTCTCGTTGGTATAGAGATGGACGGCGCCTACCCCCTGTTGCCGGGCGGCATCTTCACAGAAGCAGATCAGCGCCTTTCCTACACCCTGCCCGGCTGCTTCGGGCAGGACCGCGACGTTTTCCAGCAGCATGTGGCCGTGCTCGACATAGAACACAATGAAACCCTGAAAGACCGCCCGATCATCCGTAGCAACGTACACCACACCGTCCGCTATCTGCTTGGCGAAGTCTGCCGTCATCGGGGCGGGCTTACGCCCGATGAGTGGCACATACCGGGCATAGGCCTGCTCGGCACACTGCCTGACTTCAGGCTCATCGGTTGCTACAGCCAGCCGGATCATGACGGTCTCCCTGGTTACCGGATAGGTGCGTTACTCAAGCAGCAACGCCTCGTTCGCCATCATCGCTGACTTCGAACTGCCCCACCAGCTTCTGCAACTTGCCGGCATCCACCTTCACCTTCTGCGCACTGGTCTGTAGCACTACAGCGGTCTGGCGCATCTCGCTGGAAGACTGGTTGACCTGGTCGATGGTCTTGCCGTATTCCACGCTGCGCCGGTTGAGTTGCTGGATGATGGCGAACATGCCTTCGACCGCCTGGTGCAGTTGCACGTTCTCGGACGAGGCGTCCTCGGCCAAACGCAGGCTGTTGTCGACATCCTGCACGCCCTGCTCCATGAAGCTCACGGCCTGCCGGGTTTCGCCTTGCAGGCTCTCGACCATATGGCGAATGTCGTCGGCCGCCCGCGAGGTACGTGCGGCCAGGCTGCGCACCTCGTCGGCCACCACCGCAAAGCCACGGCCATGCTCCCCGGCGCGCGCCGCTTCGATGGCAGCATTTAGCGCCAGCAGGTTGGTCTGGTTGGTGATTTCGCTGATCAACCCGGTAATGTTGTCGATCTCGACCATGCGGCTGTCGAGCCGCTGCACACTGGACGACGAGCGCGCCACCACATCGCGGATCGACTGCGTGCCCGCCTGCACCGCCAGGTACTGCTCGCGCGCGCGGCTGACCACCTCGTCCATGGCCTGCTTCATCTGCTCGGCACTGACCGAGGCCTGCTGCAACTCGCCAAGCTGCTCTTCCATGATGATCATCATCTGGTGCACAGCGTCCGCCACATCGGCGGAGCTCACGCTGGCTTCCTGGCTGCGCCCGAGCATCATCTGGTTGGTGCTGCCTACCGTGCGGCTGGCCTTGACCACCTGCCCCACCACCGCGTCCAGGCGGTCGATGAAGCTGTTGATCCAGCGCGCCATGTCGGCGCTCTCGTCGTTGCCCAAGGTAGTGATATCCAGTCGCTGACGCAGGTTGCCTTCCCCTTCGGCGATGGTGCGCAGCACACCGCTCATGCCGTCCAGCCTGGCCGCCAGGCGCTTGGGCCCCAGCACGCCGAACAACAGCGTGGCGCCGAGCATGCTCAAGGCCATGATGGCGTCGTTCAGCCCTTGCGGCAGGCCGGCAGAGTGCTGCACCAGGTAGTTGCAGCCGAACAGCCCGGCCATTGTCGCCACATAGGGCTTCATCAACCCGTAGCTCAACGAGCGGCGTCGATAGACCTCTTCCAGGTCGGCCTCACACATCATGCCCCAGCGGTCGGGCGAGCCCGGCAACTGGAAGGTTACGCCCTTGCCCACCACCGGCACGTGGCGATAATCCGAATAACCGGGGTAGGTCACGAACAGGTTTGCACCACGCCTGATCGTTTCCCGCACACCGGGGTGAAGTTCCCGCGTGGAGGGGTCGGTGAAGCGCAGTTCCAGTTCGGTATGGCGCTGCACCTGCACAGTGGTCCAGGGCGTGTGCACGCCGCTTTTGAGGTTTTCGCCCTGGGTGAAGGTGCCGTCCTCGAAGCGCGAGCGCGACAAGGCCGTACCGGGCTGGATCGCCGGATTGAAGCGCGACTGCGCCATGAACAGGTAGTTGTCGCCCGATTCGGCGAAAATATGCCCCGCCTCGCGCTGGATCAGGTCGCCCAGCACATCGTTGGGTACGCGGCCGCACAGGCAACCGAGGACTTTGCCACCCACCTTCACGGGTTGGTAGAACATCAGTGTCACTTCATCGTGGAACCGAGAAGACGACGGGCCGATGCGCAAGGTCAGCGGGTCGCTATAAGGGCCGTGCAAGAACGGCGCCTTCAGCCCTTGAGCCAGCGCCGCGGTGTGTTCGATCTGCGGCGTGCCGCGTTGCGGCCAGGTTGAGGCGACGACGCTGCCGGCAACATCGACGACAAACAACTCGGAAAAGTCGTCGGCCTGCGCCAGTTTATCCCGCAGCAGCGTGCTGCATGGCTGACCGAACCCTGGTGCTAACTGCTCCGCCAGTTCAGCCAGATGCTCCCACTGTTCACGCGCCCACTCATGCAGCAACTGCACGCGGGTGTGGGCAATGGCTTCGAAGGTTTGCTCGATCTGCGGATAGCTCGCCCGGTTCAGGCGGCACGCCCAGCCCATGCTGAACTTGCCGGTTTTACCGAACCACGGCAGCCAGCCCTTCTCGCGCGATGACAACTGCATGGAACCACTTGAAAGCGACATTATCTTCACCATAAGCGACATCGAATGGCAATTTGATAGCAAGTCGCACGCCAACGCAGCACGAAGTGATTAATAGGCGATTTTGCGAGTTCGCTGCACTTGATCAGTGCAGTCGCGTGACAAGCAGGCGCAGGGCGCACCAGTGAGGGGCAACAATGGAGGGATCACACGTGTCGTTTGAATATGGCAAATAGCTTGCGGAACTGCTCGCACATCGCACAACAGTTCGATAATCGCACGAATTCAGCCAAACCCCCTCTACTGTTGCCGTATCTTGCGGCACGCTATAGCGAAAGTCAGCAAGTAATTTCAAGCGCTGACAGGCCCCATCGCTTCACGCGCTCCGGCCAGCCCGACAACCACAACTCCAGGAACAACCAGGAGCTCGCCTTGATCAATAAAACGTACGAGTCCATCGCCAGCGCGGTGGAAGGGATTACCGACGGTTCGACCATCATGGTCGGTGGCTTTGGCACGGCTGGCATGCCGTCCGAACTGATCGATGGCCTGATCGCAACCGGTGCCCGCGACCTGACCATTATCAGCAACAACGCCGGCAACGGCGAGATCGGCTTGGCCGCCCTGCTCATGGCAGGCAGCGTGCGCAAGGTGGTCTGCTCGTTCCCGCGCCAGTCCGACTCCTACGTGTTCGACGAACTGTACCGCGCTGGCAAAATCGAGCTGGAAGTAGTCCCGCAAGGCAACCTGGCCGAGCGTATCCGCGCCGCGGGTTCGGGCATCGGTGCGTTCTTCTCGCCGACCGGCTACGGCACCCTGCTGGCTGAAGGCAAGGAAACCCGTGAAATCGACGGCCGCATGTACGTGCTGGAAATGCCGCTGCATGCCGACTTTGCACTGATCAAGGCGCACAAGGGTGACCGTTGGGGCAACCTGACCTACCGCAAGGCCGCACGCAACTTTGGCCCGATCATGGCCATGGCCGCCAAGACCGCCATCGCCCAGGTCGACCAGGTTGTCGAACTCGGTGAACTGGACCCGGAACACATCATTACCCCGGGTATCTTCGTCCAGCGTGTGGTTGCCGTTACCGGCGCTGCCGCTTCTTCGATCGCCAAAGCTGTCTGAGGCCTGCCATGACCATCACCAAAAAGCTCTCCCGCACCGAGATGGCCCAGCGCGTGGCCGCAGACATCCAGGAAGGTGCCTACGTAAACCTGGGCATTGGCGCTCCTACCCTGGTGGCCAACTACCTGGGCGACAAGGAAGTGTTCCTGCACAGCGAGAACGGCCTGTTGGGCATGGGCCCAAGCCCTGCGCCGGGCGAGGAAGACGATGACCTGATCAACGCCGGCAAACAGCATGTGACCCTGCTGACCGGTGGCGCCTTCTTCCACCATGCCGACTCGTTCTCGATGATGCGTGGCGGCCACCTGGACATCGCCGTACTGGGCGCCTTCCAGGTGTCGGTCAAGGGCGACCTGGCCAACTGGCACACCGGCGCCGAAGGCTCGATCCCGGCCGTAGGCGGCGCGATGGACCTGGCCACCGGCGCCCGCCAGGTGTTCGTGATGATGGACCACCTGACCAAAACCGGCGAAAGCAAGCTGGTGCCCGAGTGCACCTACCCGCTGACCGGCATTGCTTGCGTCAGCCGCATCTACACCGACCTGGCCGTGCTGGAAGTTACGCCTGAAGGGCTGAAAGTGGTCGAGATCTGTGCGGATATCGACTTTGAAGAGCTGCAAAAGCTGAGCGGTGTACCGCTGATCAAGTAATCTTTTTACTTACGCGGTATCTGCTGGCTTACGCGGACCATTGTAGGAGCGGCCTTGTGCCGCGAAAGGGCTGCGTAGCAGCCCCAGCAATGGTTGATGTAACGCTCAAATCCGGGGGCCGCTTTGCGGCCCTTTCGCGGCGCAAGGCCGCTCCTACAGGTGATGCACCAGTTTCGAAAGCGGCGCAATCGCAGCAGCCCCCTTCCAAAATGATGTCCATTTGCTTCGAAAAATCAGAATTTTTCGCTTTCTTGTAGGGCATTTCCCAAAGATACTGTTGCCGCCTATTTTCCGTTGCGGGTGCCCTGCTGGGCCTCTAGTCTGGACCTGTCGCTGCTCATCAGCGACAAGGCTTTGACAGGCCGTAACGGTTTTGAGTGATGGCACACCTTTATGGTGGCTGTACGTGCGGGCACGCTTGCGTGCGCCGGAGCTTCTCAATTCCGCCGGTCTGTCAACCCACGTACAGCTGCCACCCTTCTGTTTGACAGCAGAAGGACGCGGCACCAATAGGGAATTGAACAATGTTGAAGATGGTCCCCGATCCACCCCACACCCTCCACTCCCTCGAAGACACCCTCATCCAAGCCGCGGAGCATGCCGTCTGCGCGCTAGCCATTTCGCAACAAGCGATGGTGATGCAGCCCAAGTCACCCGCAGCGGTGCTGATGATGGCGACGACACACGAACTTGATTCACTGCGCTTGTTGCTTGAGTCCGCATTGCTTCAGGCGCAGGTGCCGAACGAACCGCGAATGCCGCACTAAGCCGAACGCTATGTGTTACCTGGGCTGGGCCATTGCCAGCGAAGGTGCTCGCCCAGGCTTTAGATGATCAGGGAGATGGACCCATGACGACTGACGAATCGAACGAGAAAACGACCGTAGGTAAGACCACGTTCTACCAGGGTGAAAACCAGACCCACCCACTGTTTCGCATTGAAGCCGGCATCCCCTGCCAGAACGCACGCGAGCAGGCTTCGGAGTTGATGGGGTACGTGCGGGAACTGACGATTGCCGGGTTGATGGATGAGAAGCCGATGATGATCTGGGCTGCTCACTACCTGAGTGCGCTGGCCAAGGCACTGATGGATGATGCCGAGCTGGGCATGATGCGCTGATTGGGTTGGCTAGCGGCGCGGGCATGACAGCGCTAGAAATCCACCTTGCCCCGCCCCGCCTTGACAGTGCTGCGCCTGGCTTTGCCGTCGAGGCGGCGGGTTTTCGAACCGAGGGTCGGCTTGGTGGGGCGACGTTTCTTCTCGGTCTTGCCGGCAGCGATGATCAACTCGGCAAGGCGCGCCAGTGCGTCAGCACGGTTCTGCTCCTGGGTGCGGTACTGCTGGGCCTTGAGGATCAACACGCCGTCGCCGGTGATGCGGCTGTCGCGCAGCGCCAGCAGCCGTTCCTTGTAGAACTCGGGCAACGACGAGGCCGGGATGTCGAAGCGCAGGTGCACGGCGCTGGACACCTTGTTGACATTCTGCCCACCCGCGCCTTGCGCGCGGATGTAGGTCAGTTCGATTTCGGCATCCGGCAGATGCACGTTGTTGGAGATGGTCAGCATGAAATGGCCCTTGTAATTGCACGCATTATCACCGCCTGCGCCGCTCTCCCATAGAACAACAGCACGTAAAACCTGGTCGCCTTTGCTTTAGGCGCAGCGCTTAAGATTGGACGTTGTTGCGGGACGCACGCTGAAAGCGTGTAACCACAAATTGAACAGCACCGGCCACCAGGCATAGCACACCTATTTTCCAGCCTCCTTCCACGCCAAAGTTATCGGCTATCGTCCCCACGATCATCACACTTACGAAGATGGCGGCGGGCAGGATCAGCTTGTTCATTATGGTTTTCCGAATGCGAGCGACAGAATGTGTGAAAAAGCACAGTCTACACACAGACAGTGCCAGCGCTGGTCAGGATTTCGTAACCAGGCCGGTAACCTGTGGAAATAATCAAGCCGCCTAGCGGTAACCGCCAATGGGATACCATCTGCCATTCAGGCATTGCGGTCACCGCCCCGCACAAGATGGAAAGGTAAGGACGCTTTATCCATGACGAGCTGGAACGCTTTCTACGAACGCACAAACAGGCGCGCGCCCTCTGTGCTGCTCAGTTGCGCTATCGATCACGCCAAGCATCTACGCCCCCTGCATGCCGTAGACCTGGGGTGCGGTGCCGGTAATGAAACGTTGCAACTGATCCAGGCGGGTTGGCAGGTGCTGGCCATTGATAAAGAGCCTGAGGCCATCGCGCGTACGGCCGGCAAATGCTCAATGGATGAGGCCCGAATGCTGGACGCCAAGGTGGCAGACTTTGAGTACCTTACCGAGCTCCCGCCGTCGAGCCTGATCCATGCCGGGCTTGCCCTTCCCTTTTGCCACCCTGGGCGCTTCGATCACCTTTGGCGTCTGATTTACAAAGCGCTGGTTCCTGGCGGCGTATTTACAGGTCATTTCTTTGGGTTAAGGCACGGCTGGGCTAGCCAGGAGCACATGTCATTTCATAGCGTTGAACGTGTTCAGGCGCTTGCTGCGGGGCTGGAAAGCATCCTGCTGCGCGAAACCGAATCAGCCATGGTCATCGATTCCGGAACGGTGAACTGGCATCGGATTGATGTGATTCTACGCAAGGACTGATGCAAAAGCCCTGAGAAGATCTGGGCTTTTCTGGACTTAAAAGTCGTTGGCGTTGTGGACTCAGGCCCTCTGTCTTCAGAGACTCATTTTACGGCCCCAAAAACGCAAAAAGCCCTGAATAATCAGGGCTTTGAATATGGCGGAAGCGTAGAGATTCGAACTCTAGGATAGTTGCCCATCGACGGTTTTCAAGACCGTTGCCTTAAACCACTCGGCCACGCTTCCGCTCGTTTTGCGGCCGCCATAATACCGTAATGAAACACGCTGTCAAACTCTCTGTGTCGCGGGTTGCAGGAGCTCTGTTAGACTCCTAGCATCTGAACGTTCGAAACCACAGGTTTTACCAAGGAGTGTCGCCATGCGCGAACAGGATTACGCCGTACACCACGGCCAGCAGGTCGAGCAGCAGGAGATCAGCAAGGTCCTGCGCAACACGTACAGCCTGCTGGCGCTTACCCTCGCCTTCAGCGGTGTCATGGCTTTCGTTGCCCAACAGATGCGCGTCGGCTACCCGAACGTGTTTGTGGTGCTGATCGGCTTCTACGGGCTGTTCTTCCTTACCAACAAGCTGCGTGATTCGGCCTGGGGCCTGGTGTCCACCTTTGCCCTCACCGGCTTCATGGGCTTCATCCTCGGCCCCATCCTCAACCGTTACCTGGGCATGGCCGGTGGCGCTGAAGTGGTCAGCTCGGCGTTTGCCATGACTGCGCTGGTGTTTGGTGGTCTGTCGGCCTATGTGCTGATCACCCGCAAGGACATGAGCTTCCTCAGCGGCTTCATCACTGCTGGCTTCTTCGTGTTGCTGGGTGCTGTCGTTGCCAGCTTCTTCTTCCAGATCAGTGGCCTGCAACTGGCGATCAGCGCTGGCTTCGTGCTGTTCTCGTCGGTGTGCATCCTGTTCCAGACCAGCGCGATCATCCATGGTGGCGAGCGTAACTACATCATGGCGACCATCAGCCTGTATGTGTCGATCTACAACCTGTTTGTCAGCCTGCTGCAGCTGTTCGGCATCATGGGTCGTGATGACTGATTGATAGCCATGTGAAAAAGCCCGCTTCGGCGGGCTTTTTTGTGGGTGCTGGAAAGGGGGTTGGGCTGTGGAGGCGAGCATACTCGCGAACACCGGCGAAGCCGGTGCCAGGCACCGCGCTGGATTCTTCGCGGGCTTGCCCGCGCCCACCGGTACCACGCAGGCTTCAGGCTTATGCAGTACCTGTAGCAGCGGCTTTAGCAGTGAACTCCAGCTCAGTTGTTTTCTTGCTTGGCGCGGCGGCGGGCTATGCGCTCGCTGGATTTGTGTGAGTACCAATAAGCGAAAATCAGCAACCCTGTCGCAAACAGGCTACTGAACACATACCACAGGCCATAGGCCAGGATGGTTGCACCATAGACCGCAAGCGCCCAAGGGAACACGGCAACGATGAGCAACAGTGCAAGAATGATGGCTAGACGCATGGATTCCTTCCCAAAAAAAGCACAAATTGTAACAGCTGCCTCAAAACAGACTGCAACCTCTCCGAGGCTCATGGGTTTCAACTCAATCACTGACTCTAAAGTCAGGTAATTAGGCAGATGGTCGCCGATCATGCCGGCATCGTGCTTTTCTCTACCGCAATCCCTCATCACCCCGTAGAATGCGCTCCTTTTTTCTTCCGGGGCAGCTTTCAGCAATGAGCTCACACGAACACAGCCCAGGCGCGGGGGCGCCTGCCAATGAACTGGTGCTTGGCCTTGAGGACAAGCCACGGCTGGTGATCGGCCTGCTGGCAGCCCTGCAGCACCTGCTGGCGATTATCGTGCCGATCGTTACCCCTGGCCTGCTGATTTGCCAGGCGCTGGGCGTTTCTGCGCGTGATACCAACCTGATCGTTTCCATGTCGCTGGTGATCTCGGGTATCGCCACTTTCGTCCAGTGCAAGCGCTTTGGCCCATTCGGCGCCGGGCTGCTGATCGTGCAGGGCACCAGTTTCAACTTCGTCGGCCCGCTGATTGCCGGTGGTGCGTTGATGGTCAAGCAAGGCACGCCAGTTGAAGGCGTAATGGCGGCCATCTTCGGCGTGGTGATCGCGGGCTCGTTCGTTGAGATGGGAGTGTCGCGCATCCTGCCGTTCGTCAAACGCCTGATCACCCCGCTGGTGACCGGTATCGTGGTGCTGATGATCGGCCTGACGCTGATCAAGGTCGGCCTGATCAGCATGGGCGGCGGTTTTGGCGCCATGGCCAACGGCACCTTCGCCAACGGCGAAAACTTGCTGCTGTCGGGCGTGGTGCTGGCGATCATCGTGATCCTCAACCGCGTCCCGGTGGTGTGGATGCGCAGCTGCGCCATCGTCATCGCCCTGGCGGTCGGCTACGCCCTGGCCGGTTACATGGGCCGCCTGGACTTCACCGGCATGCACGAAGCCGCGCTGTTCCAGGTGCCTACGCCACTGCACTTCGGCCTGGGCTTCTCGTGGGCGCTGTTCATTCCGATGCTGGTGATTTACCTGGTGACTTCGCTGGAAGCCATCGGTGACGTGACGGCCACCAGCAAGGTGTCGCGCCAGCCGGTCGAAGGGCCGGTGTGGATGCAGCGGATCAAGGGCGGCGTGCTGGTCAACGGGGCCAACTCGCTGCTGGCCGGTTTGTTCAACACCTTCCCCAGCTCGATCTTTGCCCAGAACAACGGGGTGATTCAGCTGACCGGCATTGCCAGCCGCCATATCGGCATCTGGATTGCCGTGATGCTGGTGCTGCTGGGGCTGTTCCCGAGCGTTGCCGGGGTGATCCAGGCAGTACCGGAGCCAGTGCTGGGTGGCGCGGCCATGGTGATGTTTGGTGCGGTTGCAGCCTCGGGGATCAATATTCTCGCTAGCACCCGACTGGATCGTCGGGCGCTGCTGATTATTGCGGTGTCGCTGGCATTGGGCCTGGGTGTGGCGCAGGTGCCGGAGTTCCTGGCGCATATGCCGGCGGCGATCCGCAATGTGCTGGAGTCGGGTGTAGCCACGGGCGGGATTTGTGCCCTGGTGCTGAACTGGTTTTTGCCGGAGAGCAAGGAGCAGGCTTGAGTCTGGTGCCTGCCTGTTCGGGCCATGGGGGCTGCTTAGCAGCCCATCGCGGCACAAGGCCGCTCCTACAAGGGATCGCACAGGCCTGGCGATTGAATAGAAAGCCCGCCCCGCCATGCACAAGCGGGCGCGGGCTTTTTTGCTTTATCATGGCGGCATTCCTTTGCATGAGTTATCCATGAAATTCGCTATCGCGGTGTTCTCCCCGGCCCATGCGCCCTCCTCGCGGCGCGCCTTGCGCTATGCCGAGGCAGTGCTGGCCGGCGGGCATGAGATTGCCCGGCTGTTCTTCTACCAGGACGGGGTACACAGTGCCTCGGCCAACGTGGTCGCGCCCCAGGACGAAGTGGACGTGGCGGGCCAGTGGCGCACCTTTATCGAAGCCAACCAGCTGGACGCCGTGGTGTGCATTGCCGCCGCCCTGCGCCGTGGCGTGCTCGATGAAGCCGAAGCCAACCGTTACCAGCGCCCGGCCGTGAACCTGCCCAAGCCCTGGGAACTGTCAGGGCTCGGCCAGTTGCATGAAGCGGCACAGGTTGCCGACCGCCTTGTCTGCTTCGGGGGCGACTGAAATGGCCAAATCCTTGTTGATCATCAGCCGTCAGGCACCGTGGAACGGCCCATCGGCCCGCGAGGCACTGGACATCGCGCTGGCTGGCGGGGCGTTCGACCTGCCGCTGGGCATGCTGTTCCTCGACGACGGGGTGTTCCAGCTCGCTCCCGGCCAGCAACCCACCGCCGTACAACAGAAGAACCTGGCCGCCAACCTGCAAGCACTGCCCATGTTTGGCGTTGAAGAGTTGTTCGCCTGTAGCCACAGCCTCACCCGCCGCGGCCTGGCAACCGACACCCTGGCACTGCCGGTGCAAGTGCTCGATGACGCGGCGCTGGCCGCACTGATCGCCCGTTTCGACCAGGTGGTAACGCTCTGATGACGACGCTGCATGTAATAGCCCACTCCCCCTTTGGCGACGATCGCCTGGCCAGCTGCCTGCGCCTGCTCGGTGCCGACGACGCGCTACTGCTGTGCGGCGATGCCGTGTATGCCTTACGCAGCGGTAGCGAGCCGCATCAGCTGTTGCAAGCTGCCGGCCTGGCCCAGCGCCTGTTCGCCCTGGACGAAGACGTGCAAGCCCGCGCGGTCGGCAACGACTTGGCAAAGGCTGTGGACTACGCCGGGTTCGTCGAACTGTCGCTGCATTACGACAAGGTCAACAGCTGGCTATGAGTACGCTCACCGTTGGCGATCAGGCGATCGCCCTGGACAAGGACGGCTTTCTGGTCGACCTGCAAGACTGGTCCCGCGCCGCCGCCGAGGCGTTGGCCGAGCGCGAGGGTATCCCGTTGACGGCGGACCATTGGGAAATCCTCGAACTGCTGCGCCAGTTCTACCAGGAATACCAGTTGTCCCCGGCCACGCGCCCGCTGATCAAGTACACGGCCCTGAAACTGGGCCCGGAAAAGGGCAACAGCCCGCACCTGAACCGCCTGTTCAATGGCACCCCCGCCAAACTTGCCGCCAAGCTGGCGGGCCTGCCCAAGCCGACCAACTGCATATGACCGAACCTCGCCCTTTGACACTGGAAACCCCGGCCGAACACCCGTTCGCCGAATTCGTGCGCATTCTCGGCAAAGGCAAGCGCGGCGCGCGCGGCCTGACCCGCGAAGAAGCCCGCGCGGCCATGACCCTGCTGCTGGAGGGCAAGGTCGAAGACACCCAGCTGGGGGCCTTCCTCATGCTGCTGCGCCACAAGGAAGAAAGCGCCGAAGAGCTGGCCGGCTTCACCGAGGCCTTGCGCGCCCACCTGCAGGCGCCGAGCATTGCGGTAGACCTGGACTGGCCCACCTACGCCGGCAAGAAGCGCCACCTGCCCTGGTACCTGCTGGCAGCCAAGTGCCTGGCGGGCAATGGTGTGCGCATCCTGATGCACGGCGGCGGTGCTCACACGGCCGGACGCATGTACAGCGAGCAGTTGCTCGACCTGCTGCAGATTCCGCTGTGCCGCGACTGGGCCGCCGTCGGTGACGCAATTGATCAGCACCAGTTGGCGTTCTCCCCGCTGCACGACTGGGCGCCGCAGTTACAGCGCATGATCGACCTGCGCAACACCTTGGGCCTGCGCTCACCCATCCACTCGCTGGCCCGGGTGCTTAACCCGCTGGGCGCACGCTGTGGCCTGCAAAGCATCTTCCACCCTGGCTACCAGGCGGTGCACCGCGAGGCCAGCCGCCTACTGGGCGACCATGCCGTGGTAATCAAGGGCGATGGTGGCGAGATCGAGGTCAACCCCGATGTCATCAGCCACCTCTACGGCACCACGGCGGGCGAAGCGTGGGACGAAGAGTGGCCAGCACTGAGCGAGCGCCGCCACGTAAAACCGGCCAGCCTGCAAGCCGAGCATCTGGTGGCGTTCTGGCGTGGCGAGGTTGAAGACAGCTATGGCGAGAAGGCCCTTATCGCCACCATGGCTTTGGCCTTGCGTGGCTTGGGGCACGACCGCGAGCAGGCCTTCGCAACTGCTCAAGGTTATTGGGATACGCGAAACAAATCGATTTAATCGATTATAAGACCCGGCTATTTGCGCTATTTATTCGAACGATTTGGCCTAGACTGGGCTCCAACGACAAACAACTTTGTTCCGAGGAGCTCACTCATGGGCCTTTTGATCGACGGCCGCTGGCATGATCAGTGGTATGAAAACGGCAAGGACGGCACGTTCAAACGCGAAAACGCCCAGCGCCGCAATCAACTGCCCGCCCCCGAGGCTGGCCGTTACCACCTCTACGTCTCGCTGGCCTGCCCATGGGCCCACCGCACCTTGATCGTCCGTGCGCTCAAAGGCCTGGAACCTTTGATCGATGTATCGGTGGTCAGCTGGTTGATGCAGGACCATGGCTGGACCTTCGATGTGCAGCAAGGCTCTACAGGCGACCACCTCGACGCCTTGCAGTACCTGCACCAGCGCTACACCGAGGATGACCCGCACTACACCGGCCGCGTGACCGTACCCGTGCTGTGGGACAAGAAAGAGAAGCGCATCGTCAACAATGAATCGTCGGAGATCATCCGCATCTTCAACAGCGCGTTCAACGAGCTGACCGGCAATACGCTGGACCTCTACCCCGCGCCACTGCGCCCGGCCATCGAGGCGCTGAACGAGCGTATTTACCCGGCGGTGAACAATGGCGTGTACCGCGCAGGCTTTGCCACCACGCAAGACGCCTACGAGGCGGCGTTTGACGATGTGTTCAACGAGCTGGATTATCTGGAAGACTTGCTAAGCCGCAATCGCTACCTGGCCGGTGAGTACCTGACCGAGGCTGATGTACGCCTGTTTACCACGCTGGTGCGCTTCGATGCGGTGTACCACGGGCACTTCAAGTGCAACCTGCGCCGCCTGAGCGACTACCACAACCTGTCGAACTGGCTGCGTGAGCTGTATCAGTGGCCGGGGGTAGCGGGCACGGTGGATATGGAGCACATCCAGAAGCACTATTACATGAGCCACAAGACCATTAACCCGACCGGGATCGTGCCCAAGGGGCCGTTGCAGGACTTTGGCTTGCCGCATGATCGGGAGCGGTTGGCGGGCAAGGGGATTTGGCAGGTTTGAGATTGTCGGGGCTGCTTTGCAGCCCTTTCGCGGCACAAGGCCGCTCCTACAGGAATCGCGCAGGTTTGAAGCTTTACGCGATCTTTGTAGGAGCGGCCTTGTGCCGCGAATGGGCCGCAAAGCGGCCCCAACGATTTCAGCTTTTCTGCGAACCTTCGAACCAGGCCAGCTTTTCACGCAGTTGCACCACTTCCCCCACAATCACCAGGGTCGGCGCATGCACTTCATGCCGTGCCACCAACTCTGGCAAGTCCGCCAAAGTACCGGTGAACACCCGCTGGTTACGCGTAGTCCCCTGCTGCACCAGCGCTGCCGGGGTACTCGCCGCCCGCCCATGGCGAATCAGCCGGCACAGATGGTCGGCAAGCCGACCAAGCCCATGTAGAACACCAAGGTTTGCGCCGGCGCCACCAGGTCATTCCACGGCAGATTGCTGGTGCCATCCTTCAGGTGCCCGGTCACGAAGCGCACCGACTGGGCGTAGTCGCGGTGGGTCAGCGGAATCCCGCCATAAGCGGAGCAGCCACTGGCCGCGGTAATACCCGGCACCACCTGGAACGGGATGCCATGCTCAGCCAGCTCTTCGATCTCTTCGCCACCCCGGCCAAAGATGAACGGGTCGCCCCCCTTCAGGCGCAGCACGCGCTTGCCCTGCTGGGCCAGATCGACCAGTAGGCGGTTGATCTGGTCCTGCGGTACGGCATGGTCAGCGCGGCGCTTGCCCACGTAGATGCGCTCGGCATCACGCCGACACATCTCGATGATGGCGGGCGCCACCAGGCGGTCGTACAGCACCACATCGGCCTGCTGCATCAGGCGCAAGGCGCGGAAGGTGAGCAAGTCCGGATCGCCTGGGCCAGCACCTACCAGGTACACCTCCCCCCTGCTGCACCGGCGCGCCTTCTACCATCGCCTGCAACAGGCGTTCGGCTTCGGCGCCCTGCCCGGCCAGCTGGCGCTCGGCAATCGGCCCCTGGAATACGGTTTCCCAGAAGCCACGGCGCTGGTTGACGTCCGGGTACAAGGATTTGACCTTGTGCCGGAAACGCGCAGCCAGCCCGGCCAGCTCACCATAGGCCGACGGGATCCAGGCCTCCAGCTTGGCGCGAATCAAACGCGCCAGTACCGGGGCGTCACCGCCACTGGATACCGCAATCACCAGCGGTGAACGGTCGACAATCGCCGGGAAAATCACCGTGCACAAGGCCGGCGCATCCACCACGTTGACCGGCAGGCTGAGGGCCTGCGCATCGGCCGACACCTGGGCGTTCAGCCCAGGGTCGTCGGTAGCCGCGATCACCAGCCGGCAACCGACCAGGTCGGCGGCCTGATAGCCACGCACCAGCACCTCACCGCCACCTTCCCGGGCCAACGCAGCCAACTGGCCGTCGACGTCCGGCGCCACCACGCGCAGCTCGCTACCGGCATCCGCCAGCAGGCGCGCCTTGCGCAAGGCGATCTCACCGCCACCGACGACCAGCACGCGGCCGCCCTGCAGCTTGTGGAACAGCGGCAGGTAATCCATTTAGCGGATGACCTCGACGCCGCCCATGTACGGCTTCAGCACATCCGGCACACGGATCGAACCGTCGGCCTGCTGGTAGTTTTCCAGCACGGCAACCAGGGTGCGGCCTACGGCCAGGCCGGAGCCGTTGAGGGTGTGTACCAGCTCTGGCTTGCCGGTTTCCGGGTTGCGCCAGCGGGCCTGCATACGGCGCGCCTGGAAGTCGCCGCAGTTGGAGCACGGCTCGATTTCGCGGTACTTGTCCTGGCTCGGCACCCACACTTCAAGGTCGTAGGTTTTCACGGCGCCAAAGCCCATGTCGCCGGTGCACAGGGCCAGCACGCGGTATGGCAGCTCCAGCAGTTGCAGGACGCGTTCGGCGTTGGCTGTCAGGCCTTCCAGGGCTTCCATCGACTTGGCCGGCTCCACTACCTGCACCATCTCGACCTTGTCGAACTGGTGCTGGCGGATCATGCCGCGGGTGTCGCGGCCGGAAGCACCGGCTTCGCTGCGGAAGCACGGAGTATGGGCAACCAGTTTCAGCGGCAGCTGCTTGGCGTCGAGGATTTCACCGGCCACCAGGTTGGTCAGCGACACTTCAGCGGTCGGGATCAGGTAGAAGTCCGCTTCACCTTCGCGGGTGATCTTGAACAGGTCTTCCTCGAACTTCGGCAACTGGCCAGTGCCCTGCAGTGCAGGCGCCTGCACCAGGTACGGGGTGTAGTGCTCCTCGTAGCCGTGTTCGCCAGTGTGCAGGTTGATCATGAACTGCGCCAGGGCGCGGTGCAGGCGGGCGATCGGGCCACGCAGCACGGCAAAGCGGGCGCCAGACAGCTTGGCGGCGGCTTCGAAGTCCAGGCCACCGCTGATTTCGCCGAGGGCGACGTGGTCCTTGATTTCGAAATCGAAGGCGGCGGGCGTACCCCAACGGCGCACTTCGACGTTGTCGTCTTCGCTGGCACCGACCGGTACGCTGGCGTCCGGCAGGTTGGGGATGGTCAGCAGGATACCGTCCAGTTCAGCCTGGATGCCGTCCAGCTCGGTCTTGCCGGCGGCCAGTTCATTGGCCATGCGCTCGACGTCTGCCATCAGCGGCGCGATGTCTTCGCCCTTGGCCTTGGCCTGGCCGATGGACTTGGAACGGGCGTTACGTTCGGCTTGCAGTTGCTCGGTACGGGTTTGCACCGCCTTGCGGCGCTCTTCCAGTGATTCGATGCGCGCGACATCCAGGCTGAAGCCACGGGAGGCCAGGCGTTCCGCCACTTCCTGAAGTTGGCCGCGTAACAGTTTGGAATCGAGCATATCGTTCTCTCGTTATAGGTAGGTGTTGGTTCAGAATCGGGTCAGGGACAGGCCGGCCCAGGTCGCGAGCAGCCCGCCCACCACGCTGATACTGGTATAGCCCAAGGCAAGGGGCACTTGCCCGCTTTCCATCAGGCGCACGGTATCGAGCGAGAAGGAGGAAAAGGTCGTCAGGCCACCGAGGAAGCCGACAATCAGGCCGGCGCGCAGCTCGACCGGCGCCAGCGGCTTGTGCAAGAACAAGCCATAGAGCAGGCCGATCAGCAGGCAGCCAACCAGGTTGACCGCCAGCGTACCGGCATAGAAGTGCCGTGGCCAGTGGGCCGCTACCCAGTTGGCGGTGGCAAAGCGCAACAAGGTGCCGGCGATACCGCCTGCGCTAACTGCGGCAATCAGTGCAATCACGGTTTTCTCCGCTGGCGGGGGCTGTTGCGGTCCAGGTCGGCCAAGTGGCGCAGCTTCTCGCCAATCTTCAGTTCAAGGCCTCGGGGCACAGGCTGGTAGTACTGGCGTGGTTCCAGCTCATCGGGGAAGTAATCTTCACCGGCGGCGTAGGCATCGGGTTCATCGTGGGCATAGCGGTACTCGTCGCCATAGCCCAGTTGCTTCATCAACTTGGTCGGGGCGTTGCGCAGGTGCAACGGCACCTCCAGCGAACCATGCTCGGCCGCTTCGCGCAGGGCGGTCTTGAAGCCCATGTACACCGCATTGCTCTTCGGCGCACAGGCCAGGTAAGTGATGGCCTGGGCCACCGCCAGTTCGCCCTCGGGGCTGCCGAGGCGCTCCTGCACATCCCAGGCCGCCAGGCACAGGCTGAGTGCACGCGGGTCGGCGTTGCCGATGTCTTCGCTGGCCATGCGCACCACGCGGCGGGCGATGTACAGCGGGTCGCAGCCACCATCGAGCATGCGCGCAAACCAGTACAGGGCGCCATCGGGGTTGGAGCCACGCACCGACTTGTGCAGCGCGGAAATCTGGTCGTAAAACGCCTCGCCGCCCTTGTCGAAACGGCGACGGCTGTCACCCAGCAGGCTCTGCAGCATCTCGACGTCGATCTCGCTGCCATCTTCGGCCAGGTCCGAGGCGTTCTCGAGGAAGTTGAGCATGCGCCGGCCATCACCGTCGGCGGCGGCCATCAGCATCTTGAAAGCCTCGTCGCCCACCCGCAGGTTGCGCTTGCCCAAACCGCGCTCCTCGGTCAGCGCACGGTTGACCAGCTTGCGCAGGGCCGCCTCGTCCAGGCTCTTGAGCACATACACCCGCGCCCGCGACAGCAGCGCGTTGTTCAGCTCGAACGACGGGTTTTCGGTAGTGGCGCCAATGAACAGCAGGGTGCCGTCTTCCACATAGGGCAAAAAAGCGTCCTGCTGCGACTTGTTGAAGCGGTGCACTTCGTCGACGAACAGGATGGTACGGCGGCCATACTGGCCAGCCTGCTGCTTGGCCACCTCCACCGCCTGGCGGATCTCTTTCACCCCGGCCAGCACCGCCGACACGGTTTCGAAGTGCGCATCGCAAAACTGCGCCAGCAGCCGCGCCAGGGTGGTCTTGCCCACCCCAGGCGGCCCCCAGAAGATCATCGAGTGCAGCGCACCCTGCTCCAGCGCCTCGCGCAGCGGTTTGCCGCGCGCCAGCAGGTGCTCCTGGCCGACATATTCGTCCAGGTTGGACGGGCGCAGGCGGGCAGCCAAGGGCTGGGCGACGGGTTCGCTTCGAAACAGGTCCATGACGAGCTCCGGTTACTCCTTGATCACATCCGCACCTTTGGGGATGTCGAACTTGAACTTGCTGTCCGGCACCGCCTGGTTGGCCTTGACGCCATTGAACAGGATATTGGTGCGCTGGCCGACGCTGTCGATCAGCTGCATGTCATTGATCAGGCCCTTGCGGAACGACACGCGCAGCGAGTCGAACAAGGTGTCCTTGGTTTTCGGCTTGAGGGTAAAGTCCATCACTTCGCCCTGCTCCTTGGGCTCGATATCGAAGCTTTGGCTGATCTTCGACACATCACCGGACAGCAGCAATGCCGGGGTCTGGTTCAGGCGCACGTCGAGCTTCTTGATGGTGGCCTGTTCCAGGTCCGGGTCCCACAGGGTAACCATCTTGCCATCGGACACCACCACCTGCTCTTGCGGCGCATCGGTGTGCCAGTAGAACAGGCCCGGGCGCTTGACAGTCATCTGGCCAGCAGTCTCCTGCAGGCTGGCGCCGTCGGCACCCAAGGTCAATTGAGAGAAATTGGCCTCGATGGTCTGCGAGTTTTCCAGCAGCTTGGTCAGGCGTTGCACATCTTGCTCACCGGCAAAAGCCGAAACGCTGCCCAGAGCAAGGGCAGAAACCAACAGCATGCGAATCGCGCGCATGGTAATCCTCATTGAGCATTGAAAAGGCCGGGCGCCCTCGTTGGCGCCCGGCAAGGTATTCATCAGTCGCGCGGGCCGCCCGGGGCAATCACTTCCCGCGAGCCGTTGCTGTTCATCGGGGTGACCACGCCGGCCATTTCCATGGCTTCGATCATGCGGGCGGCGCGGTTGTAGCCGATCTTCAGCTTGCGTTGCACGGCCGAGATCGACGCACGGCGGCTTTCCAGCACGAATTGCACGGCCTCATCATACAGGGCGTCGCTTTCCGAATCATCGCCATCGCCACCACCACCGCCGCCGCCGTCAAAGCCGCTGCCGGCCTCTTCGACGCCGTTGAGGATGTCGTCGTTGTAGTCCGGCGCGCCGCGCAGCTTCCACGCCTCCACCACGCGGTGCACTTCGTCGTCGGAGACGAACGCACCGTGCACACGGATCGGCAGGCTGGTACCCGGCGGCATGTACAGCATGTCACCGTGGCCCAGTAGCTGCTCGGCGCCCCCCTGGTCGATGATGGTGCGCGAGTCGATCTTGCTCGACACCTGGAACGCCATGCGGGTCGGGATGTTGGCCTTGATCAGACCGGTGATCACGTCCACCGATGGGCGCTGGGTGGCAAGGATCAGGTGGATACCGGCCGCCCGCGCCTTCTGGGCGATACGGGCGATCAGCTCTTCGACCTTCTTGCCGACGATCATCATCATGTCGGCAAATTCGTCGACCACCACCACGATGGTCGGCAGGGTTTTCAGCGCAGGCGGCTCGTCGTCCATGCTCTCGCGGCGGTACAGCGGGTCATGGATGATCTCGCCGGCTTCCTGGGCATCCTTGATCTTGCGGTTGAAACCGCCAAGGTTACGCACGCCCATGGCCGCCATCAGCTTGTAGCGCCGCTCCATCTCGGCCACGCTCCAGCGCAGGGCGTTGGCGGCGTCCTTCATATCGGTGACCACCGGGCACAGCAAATGCGGGATGCCTTCATAGATCGACAGTTCGAGCATTTTCGGGTCGATCATGATCAACCGCGCGTCTTCCGGGCCGGACTTGAACAGGATCGACAGGATCATCGCGTTCACGCCCACCGACTTACCGGAGCCGGTGGTACCGGCCACCAGCAGGTGCGGCATCTTGGCCAGGTCGGTGATGACCGGCTTGCCGCCGATGTCGTGGCCCAAGGCCAGGGTGACCGGCGATTTCTGCTCGTCGAACTGCGGCGTGGCCAGCACTTCGGAGAAGCGCACCATCTGCCGGTTTTCGTTGGGGATCTCGATACCCACAGTGGTCTTGCCAGGGATGACTTCAACCACCCGCACGCTGGTCACGGCCAGCGAACGCGCCAGGTCCTTGGCCAGGTTGGCGATACGGCTGACCTTGACGCCAGCGGCCGGCTGGATTTCATAACGGGTAATCACCGGGCCCGGGTGGATCGAGTCCACCGCCACTTCCACGCCGAATTCCTTGAGCTTGATTTCCAGCAACTGACCGACACTGGCCAGGGACTCTGGCGAGTACTCGATCTTTTTCTGCTCGGCCGGGTCGAGGATAGAAATCGACGGCAGGGTGCCTTCAACGGCGCTGTCGACAAACAGCGGCGCCTGCTTTTCCTTCATCACCCGCTTGCTCGGCTCCGGCGCCTTGGCCGCTGCCGGTGGCACGATGGTGGGGGTCGAAGGCTGCTCGCGGGGCACCACCGCGTCACGCGGTACTACAGGCTCGCGCGGCACAACGGGTTCACGTGCAAGGGTCGGCTCGCGTGGCGCAACAGGCTGGGCCGGCGCTTCTTCACGCTTGAAAATACGCTCGCGCAAAGCCGGCTTGGCCGGCTCGCGCTTGTCGGCGGCCGTCGGCGGCGCCTTGTAGACCGGCTCGTCCTCACGCAGCTGCGCCTCCAGGCGTTTGCGCTCGTTGCGCGCCTCCCACCAGCGGTTGGCCGCGCCCTGCACCAATTCGAACAGGTCAAGGGTGATCTTGCCGGTCAGGTCCATCACCTTGAACCACGACAAATCGGTGAACACGGTCAGGCCGAACAGGAACAGGGCAATGAACATCAGCGTGCTGCCCTGCACGTTCAGCAGGTTGCGCGCCAGCTCGCCAAGGCTTTCGCCCAGCGCACCGCCCGCGGAAAACGGCATGCTCGCCGGCGGGTGGAAGTGGATATGGGCCAGCGCCGCACCGGACAGCACCAGGAACACCAGGCCAATCAATCGCCAGGAGAACAGCCAGCCGCTCCAGTCCCACGGCTGATGGCGCTCGCGGAAGATCTGCCAGGTCTTGACTGCCAGCAGCAGCGGGAAGATGTAGGCGAAGTAACCCAGCACCATGAACAGGATGTCGGCAAAGTAGGCACCGGCTCGCCCGGCTGCGTTCTGCACCTGGTCAACGTTGCTGGTGTGGCTGAAGCCCGGGTCCGAGGTGTCGTAGGTCAGCAGCGCCATCCACAGGTACAGGCACAGGGCGCCGATCGCGATCAACGCACCTTCCTTGAGGCGGTAATGCAGCTGCTGCCGCCACAGGGGCACAGGCAAGGGAGCTGGGGTTGCGGTGGATTTCTTCAAAACGCGTCTATTCCTGCGCGTGGTGCGCGTCCAATAGTGATCGGCCGGCTGTGCGGCCAATGAACCACTACTTTTAACATTACTGCCCGCCAGCCGCCATGGCGGCACGCCGCATGGGGTTTGCCCGGGGGCGACTTTCACATAGCTGCAATTTGAGCATGCATTTTCTTTTGTGACAAAGGCTTATGCTGTGTTTTTGCACAGGTGTGACAGCAAATGTAGCGGATGGTGCCTGCGGTTTCATGAATGTGCAGGAAATTGCCCAGAATTGCCAAAACTGCACCGCCTCCCTGTAGGAGCAGCCTTGTGCTGCGAAGAGGCCGGCAAGGCCATGACATCTGCTGTGGCAGTACCGGCCTCTTCGCAGCACAAGGCTGCTCCTACACGTTGCAACGCTGGCCTTGAGGCACCCAAAGAGATTGACCCTGCTTTTCACCCGCGCCATGCTGCCCTCTCCCCTCCCCCACCGCACGATAGACCATGCTCACCTGGCTGACCCGCGACTCGCTGACCTTCCCGCCCCTGGAAAAGGCCCTGCACGACCCCAACGGCCTGCTGGCCGCTGGCGGCGACCTGAGCCCCGAGCGCCTGGTGCAGGCCTATCGCCATGGCTGCTTCCCGTGGTACCAGGACGGCCAGCCGATCCTGTGGTGGTCACCCGACCCGCGCACGGTGCTGCTGCCCGACCAACTGCACGTGTCGCGCTCGCTGGCCAAGCTGATGCGCCAGGGCCGCTACCAGGTCAGCTTCGACACCGACTTTGCAGCCGTCATCGCCGCCTGCGCCGCGCCTCGCGACTATGCCGACGGCACGTGGATCACCGACACCATGCGCAATGCCTACTGCGAACTGCACCGCCGTGGCATCGCCCATTCGGTGGAGGTGCGCCAGGACGGCGAGCTGGTCGGCGGCCTGTACGGCCTGGCCATGGGCCAGCTGTTCTTCGGCGAATCCATGTTCAGCCGCGCCGACAACGCCTCGAAGGTCGGCTTCGTGACCCTGGTCAACCACCTGCGCGACGCCGGTTTCGTGTTGATCGACTGCCAGATGCCCACCAACCACCTGCACAGCCTGGGCGCCCATGCCATCAGCCGCGCCGAGTTCGCCGGCTACCTGGCACGCCACCTCGACCAACCCAACAGCGCTACGTGGGTTGCCTAGGCGAGTTGCCATAGCTGGCTTACACTTAAAACAAAGTCTCACCGAAGGGGTTGATCATGACAGAGTTGGCGCGGTTGAAGTTTTATGCCACTCAGCCCCACTCCTGCAGCTACCTGCCTGACGAGCAGGCGACCACGCTGTTCCTCGACCCTAGCCAGCCGATGGACGTGAATGTGTACGCCGACCTTTCGGAAATGGGCTTTCGGCGCAGCGGCGACCACCTGTACCGCCCTCACTGCCAGAACTGCAACGCCTGCGTGCCGGCGCGCATCCCGGCGGCGCGCTTCATCCCCAACCGCCAGCAACGGCGCATCCTCAAGCGCAATGCCGACCTGACCGTGAATGCCGTGCGCCCGACGTTCAAGGAAGAGTACTTCGAGCTGTACCGGCGCTACATCGAAACGCGCCACGCCGACGGTGACATGTACCCGCCCAGCCGCGACCAGTTTTCCACCTTCCTGGTGCGCGACCTGCCGTTCTGCTGGTTCTACGAGTTCCGCCTCGAAGGCCGGTTGATGGCGGTGGCGGTGTGCGACCTGCTGCCCAACGGCCTGTCGGCGGTGTACACCTTCTACGAGCCGGACGAGGAACGGCGCAGCCTTGGCCGCTTTGCCATCCTCTGGCAGATCACCGAGGCCGTGCGCCAGGACCTGGAAGCGGTTTACCTGGGCTACTGGATCAAGAACTGCAAGAAAATGAACTACAAGACGCAGTATCGGCCTATCGAGTTGCTGATAAACCAGCGCTGGGTCACCCTCAACTGAAAGCATTGGCTTGACACGCAGATTTCCGGCATAATCGGCGCCACTTTTTTGCCCGGTGCGGATATGCGTCGGGCTAACACTGGATCCGAGGGCTCAACTGCATGTCGAAAGAAGACAGCTTCGAAATGGAAGGTACTGTCGTCGACACCCTGCCCAACACCATGTTCCGCGTGGAGTTGGAAAACGGGCACGTCGTAACCGCGCACATCTCCGGAAAGATGCGCAAGAACTACATCCGTATTCTCACTGGCGACAAGGTCCGCGTCGAGCTGACGCCGTACGACCTGAGCAAGGGCCGCATCACTTACCGTGCGCGCTAAGCTCCAGCCATGAAAAAGCCCGGCCATGTGCCGGGCTTTTTTGTGCCTGAGAAATTGCAGGGGGCTGCTTTGCAGCCCATTCGCAGCACAAGGCTGCTCCTACAGGGGATCACATATGCCTGTAGGAGCAGCCTTGTGCTGCGAATGGGCCGCAAAGCGGCCCCAATATCACGCCACCTCAGCCGTGGTCTCGAAGTCGAACACCAGTTCGTCATCACGCAGGTCGATGTGCACCACACCGCCATGCTCGGCCAGCTCACCAAACAGGATCTCCTCGGCCAATGGCCGTTTGATCTTGTCCTGGATCAGCCGCGCCATCGGCCGCGCACCCATCTGCACGTCGTAGCCCGACGCCGCCAGCCAGCCGCGCGCTTCATCGCTGACTTCCAGCAGCACACGTTTGTCTTCCAGCTGCGCCTGCAGTTCGATAAGGAACTTGTCGACGATGCTTTTGATCGTTTCGTGGCTCAGGCGGCCGAACTGGATGATGGTGTCCAGGCGGTTGCGGAACTCTGGCGTGAAGCTTTTGCGGATCACTTCCATAGCATCGGACGCGTGGTCCTGATGGGTGAAGCCGATCGAGGCCCGTGCCGCGGTTTCCGCGCCAGCGTTGGTGGTCATGATCAGGATCACGTTACGGAAGTCGGCCTTGCGCCCGTTGTTATCGGTCAGGGTACCGTGGTCCATCACCTGCAGCAGCAGGTTGAAGACTTCCGGGTGGGCCTTCTCGATTTCATCGAGCAGCAATACGCAATGCGGTTGCTTGGTGATCGCCTCGGTCAGCAAGCCACCCTGGTCAAAGCCAACATAACCAGGAGGCGCACCGATCAGGCGCGACACGGTGTGGCGCTCCATGTACTCGGACATGTCGAAACGCACCAGCTCCACACCCAGCGCCTTGGCCAGCTGCCGCGCCGCTTCGGTCTTGCCGACGCCGGTAGGGCCGGCGAACAGGAACGAACCGACAGGCTTGTCTGGCGACTTGAGGCCGGCGCGGGACAGCTTGATGGCGGTAGCCAGCGAATCGATCGCCTGGTCCTGGCCGAACACGGTCAGTTTCAGGTCACGCTCAAGGTTACGCAGCAGCTCCTTGTCGGAACTGCTGACATGCTTCGGCGGAATCCGCGCAATCTTGGCAACGATGTCCTCGACCTGCGGCACGTCGATACGCTTGACGCGGTTAGCCTCCGGCTGCAGGCGCTGGTAGGCACCGGCTTCGTCGATGACGTCGATGGCCTTGTCCGGCATGTGCCGGTCATTGATGTAGCGCGACGCCAGTTCGGCGGCGGCGCGCAGGGCTTCGTCGCTGTACTCGATGTTGTGGTGGCTTTCGAAGCGGCCTTTCAGGCCACGCAGAATGCCCACGGTGTCTTCGACCGACGGTTCGCTGACATCCACCTTCTGGAAGCGCCGTGCCAGCGCACGATCCTTCTCGAAGATGCCGCGGAACTCCTGGAACGTGGTCGAGCCAATGCAACGGATCTCACCCGACGACAGCAACGGCTTGAGCAGGTTGGAGGCATCCATCACCCCGCCTGACGCCGCACCGGCACCGATGATGGTGTGGATTTCGTCGATGAACAGGATGGCCTGCGGGCGCTTGCGCAGCTCGCCGAGCAGCGCCTTGAAGCGCTTCTCGAAGTCGCCGCGGTACTTGGTACCGGCCAGCAGTGCGCCAAGGTCGAGGGAGTACACGACACTCTGCGCCAGCAGGTCAGGCACCTGGCCATCAACAATGCGCTTGGCTAGGCCTTCGGCGATGGCTGTCTTACCCACGCCAGCTTCACCCACCAGCAGCGGGTTGTTCTTGCGCCGACGGGCAAGGATTTGCGCCACGCGCTCAACTTCCTGCTCGCGCCCAACCAGCGGATCGATGCGGCCGGCACGGGCCAGCTCGTTCAGGTTGCTGGCATAGGCGTCCAGCGGGTTGCTCGAAGAGGAGGTTTCGCCGCCCTCTTCGTCCTGCATTTCCTGGTCGCTGTCAGACTGCGAACCATGCCCGGGCACCTTGGAAATACCATGGGCGATGTAGTTGACCACGTCGATGCGGGCCACGCTCTGCTGCTTGAGCAGGAACACGGCCTGGCTTTCCTGTTCGCTGAAGATCGCCACCAGCACGTTGGCACCGGTCACTTCGCGCTTGCCAGAGCTTTGCACGTGGAACACGGCACGCTGCAGCACCCGCTGGAAGCCCAGGGTTGGCTGGGTTTCACGGTCTTCATCGTTGACAGGGATCAACGGGGTGGTGGAATCGATGAACTCTTGCAGGTCGTGCTTGAGCTTGTCGAGATTGGCGCCACAGGCGCGCAGAACGGTCGCGGCAGCCTCATTGTCAAGGAGTGCCAGCAGCAGATGTTCGACGGTCATGAACTCATGACGCTTCGAACGGGCCTCCTTGAAGGCCAGATTGAGGGTGACTTCGAGCTCGCGGTTTAACATAGCTTCACCTCATACCCAAGTGGTCGGCGATTAACCGTCCTTCTCGATTTCACAGAGTAGCGGATGCTGGCTTTCCCTGGCGTATTGGTTGACCTGCATAGCCTTTGTTTCGGCGATGTCACGGGTAAACAATCCGCACACTGCCCGCCCTTCTGTATGGACGGTCAGCATGATCTTGGTCGCCAGCTCGCGGTTCAGACTGAAGAACGTCTCGAGCACTTCGACGACGAAATCCATTGGCGTGTAGTCATCGTTGAACAAAACCACCTTGTACATCGGTGGCGCCTGCAGGATCGGCTTGGCTTCCTGGACTGCAAGACCCGAGCCGTCGTCCTCATTCGTTTGCGGGCGATCCTGATTGAATGTTAGTCGAATCTCACTAGGTGCATGCATGGAAAGAATTTCATCATGAGCGTCAGGTTAAGGTTGTGGGTTGACCGCACAGGCCACCGCCAGCGCAGGCGCCGGGCGACCTTGACTATCGGCAAAACGGTGTTACAACCAATAAGAACCCACCGTGGGCGATAAAGATCCGCGCAGTCAACCAGATTTTTCGCAAGGTTCGTATGCGGATGAAGTGGATGATACTCCAGTGATGGAGTCCTTTGCAGAGGGACATAGGGATGGCAAGCGGTAAAGTCAAGTGGTTCAACAATGCCAAGGGCTACGGATTCATCAATGAGGAAGGTAAATCCGATGACCTTTTCGCTCATTACTCGGCCATCCAGATGGAAGGATACAAGACCCTGAAAGCTGGCCAGGCTGTGGTGTTCAACATCATCCAGGGCCCCAAAGGCCTGCACGCTGTCGAGATCAAAGATGCCGTAGCAGCAGCGGCAGAGGCGGCCAGAGCCCAAAGCGAGCCCCAGGTCGCAACCGCAAAAGCCTGACTTTCTGCTCTGTGCCGGTATACGAAAAAACCGGCCGCCTCTTTACAGGAAGCGGCCGGTTTTAGAGTGCCTTACATATGTTTGATCATTTCATCGCCAAAGCCTGAGCTGCCTACAAGCTTTGCCCCGTCCATCAGCCGCTCGAAGTCATACGTCACGGTCTTGGCCGCAATCGCGCCGTTGGTGCCCTTGATGATCAGGTCGGCCGCCTCGGTCCAGCCCATGTGCCGCAGCATCATCTCTGCCGAGAGGATCACCGACCCCGGGTTGACCTTGTCCTGCCCGGCATACTTGGGCGCGGTACCGTGGGTAGCCTCGAACATGGCCACGGTGTCGGACAGGTTGGCCCCCGGCGCAATGCCGATACCGCCCACTTCCGCCGCCAGGGCGTCGGACAGGTAGTCACCGTTCAGGTTGAGGGTGGCGATCACGTCATACTCGGCCGGGCGCAGCAGAATCTGCTGCAACATGGCATCGGCAATGGCGTCTTTTACGATGACTTCGCGGCCACTTTTCGGGTTTTTGAACTTCATCCACGGGCCGCCATCGAGCAGTTCGGCACCAAACTCGTCCCGGGCCACTTCGTAACCCCAGTCCTTGAAGGCACCCTCGGTGAACTTCATGATGTTGCCCTTGTGCACCAGGGTCAGCGACTCGCGGTCGTTGTCCACCACGTACTGCAGGGCCTTGCGCACCAGGCGCTTGGTACCTTCGCGTGATACCGGCTTGACGCCGATGCCGCAGTCCTGGTCGAAGCGGATCTTGGTGACGCCCATTTCCTCCTTGAGGAACTTGATCACCTTGTTCGCCTCAGGCGAGCCGGCCTTCCATTCGATACCGGCATAAATGTCCTCGGAGTTTTCGCGGAAGATCACCATGTCGACATCACCGGGCTTTTTCACCGGGCTCGGCACGCCCTCGAACCACAGCACCGGGCGCAGGCACACGTACAGGTCCAGTTGCTGGCGCAGGGCCACGTTAAGCGAGCGGATGCCACCCCCTACCGGGGTGGTCAGTGGGCCTTTGATCGACACCACGTAGTCACGTACGGCATCGAGGGTTTCCTGAGGCAACCAGGTGTCCTGGTCATACACCTGGGTGGCTTTTTCGCCGGCATACACCTCCATCCAGGCGATCTTGCGCTTGCCGCCGTAGGCCTTCTGCACGGCCGCATCCACCACCTTGATCATGACCGGCGAGACATCGACGCCAATTCCGTCGCCTTCGATATAAGGAATGATGGGGTTGTCAGGAACGTTGAGCGAATGGTCTGCATTGACGGTGATCTTGGTGCCGTCGGTCGGAACCTTGATTTTCTGGTATCCCATGCTTGCACTACTCCGCTGTCGGGTGTGATTGGACATCGTGCGATCCACTGAGCCTAAACCACATCTGCCGACCTGCAAGGCATGCGACAACCCGCCACATTGCCGCTTAGTCTTTGGTCTTATAAATGGGCCGATATCACTTGGCCTTGCTGATTAGCCCGAATGGTTTGGTATACTCCGCCGCGACCGAAGGGTCATCGGGGCGAATCCCAGGAAAATGCGGACCGCCCTTGGCCATGAATGGCCGAAAAGCCTGGGTTGTTACCGCAGCTCAGCATTGACGCTCGACTGATGCATCCACCATCATGGCTCGCAGCCTCTCGACTTTCCGCTCATGGCGTTGCCAGGGCGATGCGCCTACCCTGCGCACCACGAGACTCGAGCACGCTCAGCACACAGAGAGTTAACCCGCATGCCCACCCGTTCCAAGATCATCTATACCTTCACCGACGAAGCCCCCGCCCTCGCCACCTACTCGCTGCTGCCGATCGTCGAAGCCTTCACCGCTTCGGCTGACATCGCCGTCGAAACTCGCGACATCTCCCTGGCCGGCCGTATCCTTGCCGCCTTCCCGGAGCAACTGGGCGCAGAGAAGCAAGTAGGCGATCACCTGGCGGAACTGGGCCAACTGGCTACCACCCCTGAAGCCAACATCATCAAACTGCCGAACATCAGCGCCTCGGTACCGCAGCTCAAAGCCGCGATCAAGGAACTGCAAGGCAAGGGCTTCAACATCCCTGACTACGCCGACGAGCCGGCCACCGCGGACGAAAAAGAGTCCCGTGCCCGCTACGACCGCATCAAGGGCTCCGCCGTGAACCCGGTGCTGCGCGAAGGCAACTCCGACCGCCGCGCGCCGCTGTCGGTCAAGAACTACGCCCGCAAGCACCCGCACAAAATGGGCGCCTGGGCCGCCGACTCCAAGTCGCACGTTGCCCACATGACCCAGGGCGACTTCTACGGCAGCGAAAAAGCCGCACTGATCGAAGCTGACGACAGCCTGCGCATCGAACTGGTCGGCAAAGACGGCACCACCACCGTCCTGAAAGAAAAAACCGCCGTCAAGGCAGCCGAAATCATCGACTGCGCCACCATGAGCCGCAAGGCCCTGAAAGCCTTCATCGCCGAGCAGATCGCCGATGCCAAGGCCTCCGGCGTGCTGCTGTCGGTGCACCTGAAAGCCACCATGATGAAGGTTTCCGACCCGATCATGTTCGGCGTCATCGTCGAAGAGTTCTACAACGACGTGCTGGCCAAGCATGCCGCAGCCCTGGCCGAAGTAGGCTTCAACGCCAACAACGGCATCGGCGACCTGTACGCCCGCATCAAAGACCTGCCAGCCGACAAGCAGGCCGAGATCGAAGCCGACATCCAGGCCCTGTACGCCGTACGCCCGGCCCTGGCCATGGTCAACTCCGACAAAGGCATCACCAACCTGCACGTGCCGAGCGACGTGATCGTCGACGCCTCGATGCCGGCCATGATCCGTGACTCGGGCAAGATGTGGAACACCGCTGGCGAACTGCAAGACGCCAAGGCCGTGATCCCGGACCGCTGCTACGCCGGCATCTACCAGGCCACCATCGAAGACTGCAAGGTCAACGGTGCCTTCGACCCAACCACCATGGGCAGCGTACCGAACGTTGGCCTGATGGCGCAGAAGGCCGAAGAGTACGGTTCCCACGACAAAACCTTCCAGATCAAGGCCGACGGCGTCGTGCGCGTGGTCGATGGCAAGGGCAACGTCGTGCTGGAACAGAACGTCGAAGCCGGTGACATCTTCCGCATGTGCCAGACCAAAGACGCGCCGATCCAGGACTGGGTCAAGCTGGCCGTCAACCGTGCCCGCCTGAGCAACACCCCTGCGGTGTTCTGGCTGGACCCGGCCCGCGCCCACGACGGCGTGATGATCGAGAAGGTGCAGCAGTACCTGAAAGATCACGACACCACCGGCCTGGACATCCGTGTTCTGGCCCCGGTCGACGCCATCAAGTTCTCCCTGGCCCGCATCCGCGAAGGCAAGGACACCATCTCGGTGACCGGCAACGTACTGCGCGACTACCTGACCGACCTGTTCCCGATCATGGAACTGGGCACCAGCGCCAAGATGCTGTCGATCGTGCCACTGATGAACGGCGGTGGCCTGTTCGAAACCGGCGCCGGCGGCTCGGCGCCGAAGCACGTGCAGCAGTTGGTGGAAGAGAACTTCCTGCGTTGGGACTCGCTGGGTGAATTCCTGGCCCTGGCCGCTTCCCTGGAGCACCTGGGCAACACCTACGACAACCCGCGCGCCAAAGTGCTGGCCAACACCCTGGACCAAGCCACTGGCAAGTTCCTCGACACCAACAAGTCGCCTTCGCGCAAAGTGGGTGGTATCGACAACCGCGGCAGCCACTTCTACCTGACCCTGTACTGGGCCCAGGCCCTGGCTGCCCAGGCTGATGACGCTGCCCTGCAGGCACGCTTCGCCCCACTGGCAAAAACCCTGACCGAGAACGAGGAGACCATCGTCGCCGAGCTCAACGCCGTTCAGGGCAAGCCAGCCGACATCGGTGGCTACTACGCCCCGGATGCCGAGCTGACCGCCAAGGTGATGCGCCCAAGCCAGACCCTGAACAGCGCCATTGCTGCCCTGTAAGGTTCGCTTGAAGTAACAGCAAAAACCCCGGCCACGCACCGGGGTTTTTGCTTTCTGAAGAGCAGGCACGGCCCTGTAGGAGCGGCCTTGCGCCGCGAAAGGGCCGCGAAGCGGCCCCAGATTGTCAGCTTCGCAGCAAAAAATGCCGGGGCCGCTTTGCGGCCCTTTCGCGGCACAAGGCCGCTCCTACAGGGCTTGCGACTACCATAGGAAATGCACATGACCTGGCAACCCCACATCACCGTCGCCACCATCGTCGAACACGAAGGCAAGTTCCTCTTCGTCGAAGAGTTCAAAGCCAACCAGCACGTCTTCAACCAACCTGCCGGCCACCTCGAACCCAATGAAACCCTGCCCCAGGCCGGCCTGCGTGAAACCCTGGAAGAAACCGCCTGGGAGGTCGAGCTCACCGGCGTGGTCGGCATCTACCTGTACACCGCGCCCAGCAACGGCGTGACCTACCAGCGCATCTGCTTTGCCGCCCGCCCGGTGCGCCACCACGCCGACCTGGCGCTGGACAGCGACATTGTCCGCGCCGTGTGGCTGACCCGCGACGAGCTGCTGGCCGACCCGGCCCGCTGGCGCAGCGAGCTGGTGCCACGCTGCCTGGACGACTACCTCAAAGGCCCCTTGCACAGCCTTGGCCTGCTACGCGACTGACGCGTCGCCACGGGTTTGATAGAATCGACGTTTTTCCCTTGATACACACCGGTAACCATGACCAGCCCAGCACTCAAAGACCCCGCCAAGACCCGCGTCATCGTCGGCATGTCCGGCGGCGTGGACTCTTCCGTCTCCGCCCTTCTGCTCATCGAGCAGGGCTACCAGGTGGAAGGGCTGTTCATGAAGAACTGGGAAGAAGACGACGGCACCGAATACTGCACCGCCCGTGAAGACCTGGCCGACGCTCAGGCTGTGTGCGACCGCATCGGCATCAAGCTGCACACTGCCAACTTCGCCGCCGAATACTGGGACAACGTGTTCGAGCACTTCCTTGAAGAATACAAGGCCGGCCGTACGCCCAACCCGGACATCCTCTGCAACCGCGAAATCAAGTTCAAGGCGTTCCTCGACTACGCCCTGTCGCTGGGTGCCGACCTGATTGCCACCGGCCACTACGTGCGCCGCCGCGACACTGGCGCGCTGACCGAACTGCTCAAGGGCCTGGACCCGAACAAGGACCAGAGCTACTTCCTGCATGCCGTCGGCGGCAAGGAAATCGCCCGCACCCTGTTCCCGGTAGGCGAGCTGGAAAAGCCCGAAGTGCGCGCCATCGCCGAAAAACACGGCCTGGCCACTGCCAAGAAGAAAGACTCCACCGGCATCTGCTTCATCGGCGAGCGCCGCTTCAGCGACTTCCTCAAACAGTACCTGCCAGCACAGCCGGGCGACATCGAAACCACCGAAGGTGAAGTAATCGGCTGCCACCATGGCCTGATGTACCACACCATCGGCCAGCGCCAGGGCCTGGGCATCGGCGGCCTGAAGGATGCCGGTGACGAGCCGTGGTACGTGCTGCACAAGGACCTGACCCGCAACGTGCTGGTGGTTGGCCAGGGCAACGAACACCCATGGCTGTTCTCCCGCGCCTTGCTTGCCTCGGAAATCTTCTGGGTCAACCCTATCGACCTCAGCAGCCCGCGTCGCTTCACCGCCAAGGTCCGCTACCGCCAGAGCGACCAGCAGTGCACCCTGGAGCTTACGGCCAGCGGCTACCGCGCAGTGTTCGACGAGCCGCAGCGTGCCGTCACCCCAGGCCAGTCGGTGGTGTTCTACGACGGTGAAGTGTGCCTGGGCGGCGGCGTGATCGAAGCCGCCGAGCCGTGGAGCCCGCGCGCATGAGCAACCTGCAGGAGCAGCTGATTGCGTTGGGCGGTGTGTTTCAGGCCGCTGTGTTGGTAGACCGTATCGCCCGCACCGGCCAGGCCAGTGAGGCCAACATCGGTTGCATGCTTGGCAGCCTGCTGGTGCGCGACCCCAAGGACACCCTGGAGGTGTTCGGCGGTGACGACCTGAACCTGCGCGACGGCTACCGTGCACTGGTCGGCGCCCTGGAGCGCGACCCCAACAGCCTGCAACGCGAGCCACTGCGCTACGCCTTGTCGATGCTGGGCCTGGAGCGCCAGTTGAACAAACGTGGCGACCTGCTCGACACCATCGGCAACCGCCTGCCGCAAATCCAGTCCCAGGCCGACCATTTTGGCCTGGTTCATGAAAACGTCATTGCTTCCAGTGGAGCCTTGTACCAGGACACGCTCAGCACCTTGCGTCAACGCATTCAGGTGCATGGCGACATGCGCTTCCTGCAGCAGGCCAGCAATGCCTCCAAGATCCGCGCCTTGCTGCTGGCTGGCATTCGCGCCGCGCGCCTGTGGCGTCAGCTGGGCGGCCACCGCTGGCAGCTGGTGTTCAGCCGGCGCAAGCTGCTGAACGAACTGTACGACATGATGCGCAGCCCCTCCTGACAGGGTCTGACAGTTCCGGCCTCATCGCCGGCAAGCCAGCTCCCACAGGTACTGCACTGTGCTCTTGGCCAGCGCAGCACCTGTGGGAGCGGCTTGCCGGCGATAGGGCCAGAACAGGCAATGCACAATGCCGCACCAAATAGATGGCCCGACCTTTGGTCAGCCACCCGACTCGGGCGCAAATTTCATGTATGATATGCGCCCTCCAAAAGCCTGACTGTCCGAGAACACCCCATGCAGCTCTCTTCGCTCACTGCGGTTTCCCCTGTAGACGGCCGTTATGCCGGCAAAACCCAGGCCTTGCGCCCCATTTTCAGCGAATTCGGCCTGATCCGTTTCCGCGCCCTGGTCGAAGTGCGCTGGCTGCAGCGTCTGGCCGCCCACCCGCAGATCGGCGAAGTGCCGGCGTTCTCCGCCGAAGCCAACGCCCTGCTGGACAACCTGGCCAGCGATTTCAAACTTGAGCACGCCGAGCGCGTCAAGGAAATCGAGCGCACCACCAACCACGACGTCAAGGCGATCGAATACCTCCTCAAGGAGCAGGCCGCCAAGCTGCCTGAGCTGGCCAAGGTCAGCGAGTTCATCCACTTCGCCTGCACCAGCGAGGACATCAACAACCTGTCCCACGCCCTGATGCTGCGTGCCGGCCGTGACGACGTGCTGCTGCCGCTGATGCGCCAGATCGCCGACGCCATCCGTGCCCTGGCCCACGCCCACGCCGATGTGCCGATGCTGTCGCGTACCCACGGCCAGCCGGCTTCGCCGACTACCCTGGGTAAAGAACTGGCCAACGTCGTGTACCGCCTGGAGCGCCAGATCGCCCAGGTTGCCGCCGTACCGCTGCTGGGCAAGATCAACGGCGCCGTGGGCAACTACAACGCCCACCTGTCGGCCTACTCGCAGATCGACTGGGAAGAAAACGCCCGCGCCTTCATCGAAGACGAACTGGGCCTGCAGTTCAACCCGTACACCACCCAGATCGAGCCGCACGACTACATTGCCGAGCTGTTCGACGCCATCGCCCGCTTCAACACCATCCTGATCGATTTCGACCGTGATGTGTGGGGCTACATTTCGCTGGGCTACTTCAAGCAGAAGACCGTTGCCGGCGAAATCGGTTCGTCGACCATGCCGCACAAGGTCAACCCGATCGACTTCGAAAACTCCGAAGGCAACCTGGGTATCGCCAACGCGCTGTTCCAGCACCTGGCCAGCAAGCTGCCGATCTCGCGCTGGCAGCGCGACCTGACCGACTCCACCGTGCTGCGCAACCTGGGCGTGGGCTTTGCCCACAGCGTCATCGCCTACGAAGCCAGCCTGAAAGGCATCGGCAAGCTGGAAGTCAACGAAGCCCGCATCGCCGCCGACCTGGACGCCTGCTGGGAAGTGCTGGCCGAGCCGATCCAGACCGTGATGCGCCGCTTCAACATCGAAAACCCCTACGAGAAGCTCAAAGAGCTGACCCGTGGCAAGGGCATCACCCCGGACGCGCTGCTCACCTTCATCGACGGCCTCGACATGCCAGCCGAAGCCAAGGCCGAACTCAAGCAGCTGACCCCCGCTACCTACATCGGTAACGCGGCAGCCCAGGCCAAACGCATCTAAGCTGACCGTCGCGTGCAACGCCCGGCCTGGCCGGGCGTTTTTATTCCCGGACGAAAATTACGTTTTTTCAATAGGTTGAACATGAATCCTGATACTCCACTGCAGCTGCTCGGCGGCATCTCGGCCCGCGAATTCATGCGCGACTACTGGCAGAAGAAGCCCCTGCTGGTGCGCCAGGCCTTCCCGGACTTCATCAGCCCGATCGACCCCGACGAGCTGGCTGGCCTGGCCCTGGAAGAGGAAGTCGAGTCGCGCATCGTGCTGGAGCACGGCGCGCACCCGTGGGAACTGCGCCGCGGCCCGTTCAACGAAGACACCTTCGCCGAGCTGCCGGAAAAGGACTGGACCCTGCTGGTACAAGCGGTGGACCAGTTCGTTCCGGAAGTGGCCGAGCTGCTGGAAAACTTCCGTTTCCTGCCCAGCTGGCGTATCGACGATGTGATGATCAGCTTCGCCGCACCCGGTGGCAGCGTTGGCCCGCACTTCGACAACTACGACGTGTTCCTGCTGCAGGGCCATGGCGAGCGTAACTGGAAGATCGGCCAGATGTGCAGCAGCGACAGCCCGCTGCTGGAGCACGCCGACCTGCGCATCCTTGCCGAATTCGAGCAGAGCGAAGAGTGGACCCTGGAGCCAGGTGACATGCTCTACCTGCCACCACGCCTGGCTCACTACGGTGTAGCCGTAGACGACTGCCTCACTTACTCGGTCGGTTTCCGCGCGCCAAGCGCCGCCGAAGTGCTGACCCACTTTACCGACTTCCTGGGCCAGTTCCTGCCGGACGAAGAGCGCTACAGTGACGCCGACGCCCAGCCGGTCAGCGACCCGCACCAGATCCAGCATGACGCCCTCGACCGCCTCAAGGCCCTGCTCGACAAGCACATGGGCGACAAGGACCTGCTGCTGACCTGGTTCGGCCAGTTCATGACCGAGCCGCGCTACCCCGAGCAGATCGTAGGCGAAGAGCTGAGCGAGGAAGAGCTGGTCGACGCCCTTGAGCAAGGCGCCATCCTGATCCGCAACCCGAGCGCCCGCATGGCCTGGTCCGAGTTCGAAGACGACCTGCTGCTGTTCGCCAGCGGCCGCAGCTGCCCGCTGCCTGGCAAACTGCGTGAGCTGCTGAAACTGGTATGCGCGGCCGATGCCTTGCACATCGACAACCTGGCCGAGTGGCTTCAGGATGAAGATGGCCTTATGCTTGTACAGCAGCTGGTCAAACAAGGAAGCCTGGGATTCGCCAATGAATAAGATCAGCGTTCGCCTCGCCGACTGGCACAAAGACAACGCCGACATCCGCCGTATCCGCGAAGCGGTGTTCGTCGCCGAGCAGCACATTCCGCCAGAGCTGGAGTTCGATTCGGAAGACCAGGACGCCCTGCACTTCCTGGCCCTGGAAGGCGACTACCCGATCGGTACCGCCCGCCTGCTGGCTGACGGCACGATCGGGCGCATCTCGGTGCTCAAGGACTGGCGCGGCCTGAAAGTGGGTGACGCGCTGATGAACGCGGTGATTGCCGAAGCGCAGAACCGCGACCTGAAACAGCAGATGCTCAGCGCCCAGGTGCACGCCACGCCGTTCTACGAGCGGCTAGGCTTTCGTGTAGTCAGCGAGGAATTCCTCGAAGCCGGCATCCCGCACGTGGACATGGTGCGCGACTCGCGCGCCTGATCCATAACCTGTACCGGCCTCTTCGCGGGCTTGCCCGCGAAGAGGCCGGTACAGGTCAATGACACGCCTACTGACAAAAACCTGTACATCCATCCAGATAAAACTTGCCTCCGCGCCCCCGCTTGCGCATCCTAGTGCCCATCACCCCCGATGAAGCGTCCCCGGCCATGCGCCTGTTCCTCTGCGAAAAACCCTCACAGGCAAAAGACATCGCCAAAGTGCTCGGCGCCACCCGCAAGGGCGACGGCTGCTGGCAAGGCACTAATGTCTGCGTAACCTGGTGCATCGGCCACCTGCTGGAAACCGCCCCACCCGACAGCTATGACGAACGCTACAAGCGCTGGAACCTGGCCGACCTGCCGATCATCCCCGACAAGTGGAAGATGCTGGTCAAGCCCAAGACCGCCAGCCAGTTCAAGGCGGTGAAGCGCCTGCTCGGCGAAGCGCGGGGCTGGTAATTGCCACCGACGCCGACCGCGAAGGCGAAATGATCGCCCGCGAGCTGGTCGAGCATTGCCGCTACCGCGGCCCGGTGCAGCGCCTGTGGTTGTCGGCGCTGGATGACACCTCCATCCGCAAGGCCCTGGCACGCCTGCTGCCAGGCCACGAAACGTTCAACCTTTACCACTCGGCGCTGGGCCGCTCCCGCGCCGACTGGCTCATCGGCATGAACATGAGCCGGCTGTTCACCCTGCTTGGCCGCCAATCCGGCTACCAAGGCGTGCTGCCGGTGGGTCGGGTGCAAACACCCACCTTGCGCCTGGTGGTCGACCGCGACCGCAGCATCGCCGACTTTGTGCCGGTACCGTTCTGGGCCATCGACGTACAACTTGAACACGCAGGCCAGCGTTTCAACGCCCAGTGGCGTGCGCCCGAGGACGCCTGCGACGACCAGGGCCGCTGCCTGAACCAGGGCTTGGCCCAACAGGCCGCCGCCGCCATCGCTAATGCCGGTACGGCCCGTGCCGTAACGGTGAACACCGAGCGCGTGCGTGAAGCCGCGCCGCTGCTCTTCGACCTCGGCACCCTGCAGGAGCTGTGCTCGAAAAGTTCGGCCTCGGCGCCCAGGAAACCCTCGACATCGCTCAGGCCCTGTACGAAACCCACAAGCTGATCACCTACCCGCGCAGCGACTGCGGCTACCTGCCGCTGAGCCAGCACGCCGAAGCGCCGGCCATCCTCGCCGCCCTGCAACGGGCGGATGCCAGCCTCGCACCGCTGCAGCCCCACCTGGAACCGCAGCGCCGCTCGCGGGCATGGAACGACGCCAAGGTCAGCGCCCACCACGGCATCATCCCCACCGCCGCCGCCAGCGACCCGTCGCGCCTACCGGCCAAGCACAAGGCGGTGTACACCCTGATCCGCGCCCGCTACCTGGCGCAGTTCCTGCCCAACCACGAATATGATCGCACCCAGGCCGACTTCGACTGCGCCGGCCATGCCCTGCGCGCGGTGGGCAAGCAAATCGTCGAGCCGGGCTGGCGCCGCGCCCTGCCCGAAGCACTGACTCCGGCCAAGGGCCGCGAAGCACCACCGGCCCAGGTGCTGCCAGCGCTGCGCGAAGGCCAGGACTGCACCGTGCAAAGCCTGCAACTGAAAGACCTGTGGACCCAGCCGCCCAAGCCGTTCACTGAAGGCGACCTGATCAAGGCAATGAAGAACGTGGCCAAGCTGGTGGACGACCCGCGCCTGAGGCAGAAGCTCAAGGAAACCACCGGCATCGGCACCGAGGCTACCCGCGCCAGCATCATCCAGGGCCTGCTCGACCGCGGCTACCTGGTAAAAAACGGCAAAACGCTGGCGGCAACGCCTGCGGCCTTCAGCCTGATCGACGCCGTCCCCCGCGCCATTGCCGACCCCGGTACCACAGCGATCTGGGAGCAGGCGCTGGACATGGTGCAAAGCGGCGAGATGAGCCTGGAAGAATTCGTCGCCCGGCAGTCGGCGTGGATGGGCAAGCTGGTTGAGCGTTGCAGCGGCATGCGCATGACCATCACCGGGCCGGCAGCCGGGGCGGCGCCGCCCTGGAAGAAAAAGCGTCGCGGTGGGGGTGGGAAAAGCAAAGCCGCCGGGAACAAGTCGGCAGCAAGCAAGCCGCGTCAGCCCCGGAAAAAAGCGACAACCTGATGCTTTTGCACTGGTATTACTGGCCCTATCGCCGGCAAGCCAGCTCCCACAAGCCTGCATAAGTACTGAAGCCCGCGGGGTACTTGTGGGGCTGGCTTGCCGGCGATAGGGCCAGCTCAGGCAGCACATTAATAACAGCTAACCCACTAAACCCTGCCTGATACATTGGCACCATGAAATTTCCCTGCTAAGTTTTCATGAAAATAATCACAATAATTTTCACGAGGCTTCTGCATGTTCAAACAATCCGCCCAGCACGTCGCCAGCTACTACGCCCAGACCTACCCCGCCAGCATCCCCCTGCGCCCCACCCTGCAAGGCCCCCACGACACCGACGTGCTGATCATCGGCGCCGGTTTCAGCGGCCTGCACACTGCCCTGCGCCTGACCCAGGCCGGCAAGCGGGTCACACTGCTGGAGGCCAGCCGCGTAGCCTGGGCTGCTTCCGGGCGCAACGGTGGCCAGGCACTGCTGGGCTGGTCGTGCGACATGCCGCCACTGGAGAAGGCCCTGGGCCTGGAACGCACCCAGCGCCTATGGGCCAGCATGTGCTGGGCCGCCGATGAAATGCGCGAGTTGCCTCTGCGCCATGGTTTCGATATCGACTACCGGCTGGGCAGCCTCTGGGCCGCTGTGCTGCCACGCAGGGTGAAAATGCTTGAAGAAGCCCTGCACGACGCCGAACATAAATGGGGCTACGACGCCCTGCGCCTGATCGGCCGCGACGAGCTGCCGCAATGGATCGACAGCCCGCGCTACCAGGCTGCGCTGTATGACGCCAAAGGTGCGCACCTCAACCCGCTGAAGCTGGCCCAAGGCCTGGCCAGTACCATCGAAGCCGGTGGCGGGCACATCTACGAACAGAGCCGGGTAGTCAGCTATCAGCAAGCCGGCGATGGCTATGTCGCCCGTACCGAAACCGGCGAAGTGCGCTGCCAGGTGTTGGTGCTGGCCTGTAACGCCTACATCGACCGCCTCGACCGTGGCCTGTCACGCCGCCTGTTGCCCGTCGGCTCCTACCAGGTGGCCACCGCGCCACTGGACGCCGGCCTGGCCCAGTCGCTGCTGCCGCGTAACAGCTGCGTGATCGACAACCAGTTCGTGCCCGACTACTTCCGCCTCACCCCTGACCACCGCCTGCTGTTCGGCGGCGGCTGTACCTACCTGGGCGGCATTCCCAAGGATGTCGCCAGCGCCACCCGCCCCTACCTGGAGCGGGTGTTCCCGCAACTGGCCGGGGTAGCCATCGACTATGCCTGGGGCGGCCATATCGATTGCAGCATCCAGCGCACCCCGGACGTCGGCCGTGAGGGCCAGCGCTACTGGCTGCAGGGTTTCTCCGGGCATGGCGTACTGCCAACCCTGGCCGCGGCGCGGGCGGTCAGCGATGCCATTCTCGGCGACAGCGATCTGTTGGGGCTGTACCAAAGCATCGACAACGGCCGCTTCCCAGGTGGGGATCTGTTGGCAGCACCGTTGGAGGCTGCCGCCAAAGCCTGGTACAGAATGCGCGACCGCGTCTAAGACAACCGGGTGCTTGCTGCTCTGAAATCTCTCCTATTCTCAATAGCTCCCTTCGGTTCCTGCACACAGGAGACACGACCATGAGCTATGTAACCACGAAGGACGGGGTGCAGATTTTCTACAAAGATTGGGGCCCGCGCGACGCACCGGTCATCCATTTCCACCACGGCTGGCCGCTCAGTGCCGATGACTGGGACGCGCAGATGCTGTTCTTCCTCGCCCAAGGTTTCCGCGTTGTCGCCCACGACCGCCGTGGCCATGGGCGTTCCAGCCAGGTGTGGGACGGCCACGACATGGACCACTACGCCGACGATGTGGCCGCCGTGGTTGCCCACCTGGGCACCCAGGGCGCCGTGCATGTCGGCCACTCCACCGGCGGTGGCGAGGTGGTGCGTTACATGGCCCGCCACCCTGAAGACAAGGTAGCCAAGGCCGTGCTGATCGCTGCCGTGCCGCCATTGATGGTGCAAACGCCCGGCAACCCTGGCGGCCTGCCCAAGTCGGTGTTCGACGGTTTCCAGGCCCAGGTAGCGAACAACCGGGCGCAGTTTTACCGGGATGTACCGGCCGGGCCGTTCTATGGTTACAACCGCCCGGGCGTCGAAGCCAGCGAGGGCATCATCGGCAACTGGTGGCGCCAGGGCATGACCGGCAGCGCCAAGGCCCATTACGATGGCATCGTGGCGTTTTCCCAGACGGACTTCACCGAAGACCTGAAGGGTATCCAGCAGCCGGTACTGGTGATGCATGGCGACGATGACCAGATCGTGCCGTATGAGAATTCCGGGGTGTTGTCGGCCAAGTTGCTGCCCAATGGCACACTGAAAACCTACAAAGGCTACCCGCATGGCATGCCGACTACCCATGCCGATGCGATCAATGCGGATTTGCTGGCGTTTATCCGTAGCTGATGTATTTCGCCTGCACCGGCCCTTTCGCGGGCGTGCCCGCGAAGAGGCCAGCACTGGCAACACACCCCTCCCAGGATTACCATGTCTCCCTTCTAGCGCGGCCCTTTGCCGCCCCTTGCCTCTCTGCCTGCCAAGACCCCATGCCCTTCGAACTCACCGTAGAACCCCTCACCCTGCTGATCCTGGCCCTGGTCGCCTTCGTCGCCGGTTTCATCGATGCCATCGCGGGTGGCGGTGGCCTGCTCACCACCCCGGCCCTGCTCACCGCCGGCATGCCCCCGCACCTGGTGCTGGGCACCAACAAACTCAGCTCTACCTTCGGCTCGGCCACCGCAGGTTTCACCTACTACAAGCGCAAACTGTTCCACCCGGCGCAGTGGCGCCCGGCATTGTTCGCCACCCTGGCCGGGGCCTTGCTCGGCGCCGTCATCGCCCACTACATGCCAGCCGAATGGCTGAACAAGATGCTGCCGGTAATCGTCTTCGCCTGTGGCATCTACCTGCTGTTCGGCGGCACACCCAAGGCACCGCTGGATGCCGATGCGCCGATCAAGAAGAAGTGGCAAGTGCCGCAAGGCTTCACCCTGGGCTTCTACGACGGCGTGGCAGGCCCGGGCACCGGGGCGTTCTGGACGGTCAGCACCCTGCTGCTGTACCCCATCGACCTGGTCCGTGCCAGCGGCGTGGCGCGTAGCATGAACTTCGTCAGCAACATTGCGGCGCTGACGGTGTTCATCATTTCCGGGCAGGTGGACTACATCGTCGGCCTGTGCATGGGCCTGTCGGTAATGGTCGGCGCCTTCTTTGGCGCACGCACGGCGATCAGCGGCGGCAGCAAGTTCATCCGCCCGGTGTTCATCACCGTGGTGCTGGCGTTGACTGTGCGCCTAGCGTGGCAGCACTGGTTCGGGCAAGCCTAGGCGGCGCGCCACATATAAATCGATCAGATACCGGGCAATGGAGCGCCCGGCCGGCAGCGGCGGCAGGTCGTGGACGCTGAACCACTGGGCGTCCTCGATCTCGTCCGGCTGCATGACAATATCGCCACCCGCGTATTCGGCATGGAAGCCAAGCATCATCGAATGCGGGAACGGCCAGCACTGGCTGCCGACGTACTGGATGTTCTGCACCTCCAACGCCACTTCCTCTCGCACTTCGCGCACCAGGCAGTCTTCTGCCGACTCACCCGGCTCGGCAAAGCCCGCCAAGGTGCTGTACACCCCGGTGACAAAGCGCGGCGAGCGCGCCAGCAAGATTTCATCGCCACGGGTTACCAGCACGATCATGCTCGGCGAAATACGCGGGTAGCTGCGCAAATCGCACGGCTGGCAGTACATTGCCCGCTCCCAGCGAATTTGCGTCATCGCCTGGCCACAGCTGCCGCAGAAACGGTGCTCACGGGCCCAGGTGCCGATCTGCGCGGCATAACCCAGCACTTTGTAGGTGTCGAAGTCGCCTTCGAGCATGAATGCCCGCAGGCCACGCCAGTGGCAACCGGGCACGTCGGTGGCGCTGCGCAGCTCCAGCAAAAATACCGGCTGGCCGTCAAAGTGGCCGATGCCGTGCTCGCACAGCACATCGAGGTCCTGGCGCTTGAGCCAGTCGCGGGGGAACAGCGCGCCGTTGTCGTCCACCAGAAACCCTTCCGGGCTGCGGGCCACGGCCACGCCCCCGGTGATCTGCGGGTCGAGTACTGCAGTAGTCCAGCGTGCTGACATGTCGGGGGTTCCTTGACTGCGCGTCCCCCGGCCCGATCAGTCGGCGAACGTCGGTTTCTGTTTGCTCATGTGCGCCGCCACGGCCACGCGCAGGTCTTCGGACTGCAGCATCGCGGCGTTCCAGGTGGCGATGTAGTCCAGGCCATCGTCGATGCGATGGTCGCGCATGTAGCTGAGCATTTCCTTGGTGCCGGCCACGGCGATCGGCGATTTTGCAGCAATCTCCCGGGCGATGGCAAAGACACCGTCCATCAGTGCGGCCTGATCATCATAGACCCGGTTGACCAGGCCGATGCGCAGGGCCTCGTCGGCCGCAACGTTGCGCCCGGTGAAAGCCAGCTCACGCATCATGCCGTCGCCAATGATACGTGGCAAACGTTGCAGTGTGCCGACGTCGGCAGCCATGCCCATGTCGATTTCCTTGATCGAGAACTGCGCGTCGCTGCTGCAGTAGCGCATGTCGCACGCCGAGATAAGGTCGATGGCGCCGCCGATGCAGTAGCCCTGCACAGCCGCCAGTACCGGCTTGCGGCATTTGTCCACGGCGGTGAACGAGGCCTGCAAGCGCTGGATGGTACTGCGCAAAAAGCGCGCATTACGGCCCACGTCCTTGCCCATTTGCCCGGCCAGCGAAGCCAGCATCATCAGGTCGATGCCCGCGGAAAAATGCTTGCCGGCACCGCTGATCACCACCGCCCGCACGGCATCGGTGTCGTCGATCCACTGGAATATAGTGATGATCTCTTCCCAGAAGGCCGCGTTCATCGCGTTGACTTTTTCCGGGCGGTTGATCTGAACGTGGGCGATGTTGTCGGTCAGTTCAACCTTGAACGCACTGTACTCGGTCACGGGCGGCACTCCTGCGGGTGAAGGATTCATAGCGCGGATGGTAACCCAGGCCGATGACCGCACTTGTGCCAAAAACGGGACTGCACGCCTTGCCTAAGGCGCGTTGATCCGGCACCGTGCGCCATCGCCGAATTATAAGGATACATATTCATGCCACGCTCCCTGACCGGCGCCCTCGCCCACGGTTTTCTGGGCCAGTCGCCGCTTTGGTACAAGGCGGTCATCTGCCTGTTCCTGGTGCTCAACCCGCTGCTGCTGGTAACCGTTGGCCCGGTTGCAGCCGGCTGGGCGCTGGTGCTCGAGTTCATTTTCACCTTGGGCATGGCACTGAAGTGCTACCCGTTGATGCCCGGTGGCCTGCTGCTGATCGAAGCGCTGCTGTTGCAGATGACCACGCCACAGGCGCTGTACGAGGAACTGCAACACAACTTCCCGGTGATCCTGCTGCTGATGTTCATGGTCGCCGGCATCCATTTCATGAAGGAACTGCTGCTGTTCCTGTTCTCGCGCATTTTGCTCGGGGTGCGCTCGAAGGCCATTCTGGCGTTGCTGTTTTGCGTGCTGTCGGCGTTTCTTTCAGCGTTTCTCGATGCACTGACCGTAACGGCGGTAATCATCAGCGCTGCGGTGGGCTTCTATGCGGTGTACCACCGCGTCGCTTCCGGTGCCAACCCGCGTGAAGAAAGCGCACTGGACAGCGACCAACAAGTCGCACAGCTGCACCGCGAAGACCTCGACCAGTTCCGCGCCTTCCTGCGTAGCCTGCTGATGCACGGCGCAGTGGGCACCGCCCTGGGTGGCGTGTGCACGTTGGTGGGGGAGCCACAGAACCTGCTGATCGGCCACGAGATGGGCTGGCACTTCGCCGACTTCTTCCTCAAGGTGGCTCCCGTGTCGCTGCCCGTGCTGGGTGCCGGCCTGCTGACCTGCGTGCTGTTGGAAAAACTGCGCCTGTTCGGCTACGGCACCTTGATGCCCGAGCCGGTGCGCCAGGTACTGGCCGCCTACGCGGCCGAGGACGACGCCGCGCGTACCCAGGCCCAGCGCATTGCGCTGTGGGTGCAAGGGCTTGCGGCGCTGATCCTGATCATCTGCCTGGGGCTGCATGTGGCTGAAGTCGGCCTGATCGGCCTGATGGTGATCGTGCTGATCACGGCGTTTACCGGCATCACCGACGAGCACCGCCTGGGCCGCGCCTTCCAGGACGCCATGCCGTTCACCTCGTTGCTGGTGGTGTTCTTTGCCGTGGTCGCGGTCATTCACCAGCAGCAACTGTTCAGCCCTTTGATCAGCTGGGTGCTGACACTGCCAGCCGAGCAGCAACCGGGCATGCTGTACCTGGCCAACGGTTTGCTGTCGGCAATCAGCGACAACGTGTTCGTCGCCACCATCTACATCACCGAGGTGAAACAGGCGTTTCTCAATGGCGGCATGAGCCGCGAGCATTTCGAGACGCTGGCGGTGGCGATCAACACCGGCACCAACTTGCCCAGCGTGGCAACCCCGAACGGGCAGGCAGCGTTCCTGTTCCTGCTGACCTCGGCGATTGCGCCGCTGATCCGGCTGTCGTATGGGCGCATGGTGTGGATGGCCTTGCCCTATACCGTGGTGATGGGTGGTTTGGGGTGGTGGGCGGTGACCTACTGGTTGTGAGGTAAGCCTGCACCGGCCCTATCGCCGGCAAGCCAGCTCCCACAGGTACTGCACTGCAATTGAAACCTGTGCTGATCCTGTGGGAGCTGGCTTGCCGGCGATAGGGCCAGTACGAAAAACACAAAGCCCTGTCGATTTTGCCTTTTGCCATTCGACTACCCTGAAAGCAGCCACCGGGCTGCCAACAGGAGAGTCCCCATGCGCAAACTCATCGTAGCCGCCTTCATCAGCCTCGACGGCGTGATGCAAGCCCCCGGTGGGCCGCAGGAAGACACCAGCGGCGGTTTCACCTACGGCGGCTGGATTGTCCCCTACGCCGAGGAAGTCTTCGGCCAGGCCATGCAGGCGCTGTTCAGCCACCCCTTCGAGCTGCTGCTGGGCCGCCGCACCTACGACATCTTCGCGGGCTACTGGCCAAAGATGAAAGACGACTCGGAAGACTTCTCCATCGCCAACCTGTTCAACAGCGTGCCCAAGCACGTGGCCACCCATAACCCAGGCACTCTCGACTGGCACAACAGCCACCCCCTGGGCGCGGACATCGCTACGGCGGTACGCACACTTAAACAGCAGGATGGCGCCAACCTGCTGACCCAGGGCAGTGCCGACCTGGTGCAGCAACTGCTGGCGGCAGACCTGGTCGATGAACTGCAACTGCTGATCCACCCGCTGCTGCTCGGTGGCGGCAAACGCCTGTTCGGCCATGACGCGGCAGCCGCGGCCTTCACCTTGCAGCAGTCGCAGGTCTCACCCAAAGGCGTCATCATCAGCCGCTATGTACGTGCAGGCCAAGTGCAGACCGGTTCATTCGACGCGGTGTAATCCCGTACAACTTTTGCCCCGCGCCGGCATCGAAACACAGGAAACCCCCCTATCCGCTCCAAGGAGGTCAACCATGGCGCTGCGCACTACACTGCTGCTTTCCTGCATGACCCTCGCCCTGCTCGGCTGCGCTGGCAACGATCACCCGGTACCGCCGCGCACCCAGCAGGTCGACCTGCAACGCTACCAGGGCACCTGGTACGAACTGGCGCGGTTGCCGATGTTCTTCCAGCGTAACTGCGTGCAGTCCGAGGCGCACTATGGCTTGCGCACGGATGGCCGGATCGACGTGACCAACCGCTGCCAGGAAAAGGACGGCCAGTGGAACGAAGCCAAGGGCATCGCCGAGGCCCAGCAGCCAGGCAGCACCGACAAGCTGTGGGTACGCTTCGACAACTGGTTCAGCCGCCTGGCACCGGGCCTGACCAAGGGCGAATACTGGGTGCTGTACCACGACAAGGACTACCGCGTGGCGTTGGTCGGCCACCCCAACCGGGAGTACCTGTGGCTGCTTTCGCGCACGCCAGCAGTCACCGACCAGCAGCGCGAGCAACTGCTGACCATTGCCCGGGAGCAAGGTTATGACACCAGCAAGCTCATCTGGCGGCAGGGAAACTAGCAGGCCGTCGACGGCGGGCGGCAATACGGCTATGGTGTGCGCCCTTTATCGACTCGAAGGAACGAGCCCGTTGAGCACCAAACCCCTGCTAACACCCCGTATCCGTTTTCTGGCCCTGTGCGTGTTCCATCACCAGGGCAAAATCCTGGTGAATGTCTTCGACGACCCGGCAACCGGCCAGACGCTGTGCCGGCCGCTGGGTGGCGGCATCGAGTTCGGCGAACTGGGCATCAGTGCCATCGCCCGGGAAATCAATGAGGAACTGGGCCAGCCGATCAGCGATGTGCGCCTGCTCGGCACCCTGGAAAGCCTGTTCACCTATGCCGGCAAGCCGGGGCATGAGATTGTGCAGGTGTACGATGCGCGCTTCGACGACGCCAGCCTGTACCAGCAAGCCTGGCTGGACGGCCGCGAGTCCAACGGTAGCCCGTTCCGCGCCCGCTGGTGCGACAGCGACGATTTCGAACACATTGGCCCGCTGGTGCCACAAGGGCTGCAGGCGTTGCTGCGCGACCTGTCGCTGTTGGCCTGATACAAGGAGCCTGAGCATGGACCTGCTGTTTCTCGGTACCAGCGCCGGGGTGCCAACCAAGGCACGCAATGTCAGCGCCACGGCCGTGATCGAAGCCAGTGGCAGCCACTGGTACCTGGTCGATTGCGGCGAAGGCACCCAGCATCAGTTGCTGCACACCCCGCTGTCGATCCGCGACCTGCGCGCCATTTTCATCACCCATGTGCACGGCGACCATTGCTTCGGCCTGCCCGGCTTGCTGGCCAGCGCCGGCATGAGCGGGCGCACCCAACCGCTGGAGCTGATCCTGCCCGCCGCGCTGCATGACTGGGTACGCCAGGGCCTGGTGGCCAGCGACACTTTTTTGCCGTTCGAACTGCGCCTGCTGGCCGTGGAAGAACGGGTCGAATGGCGCAACGATACCCTGCAGGTGACCACCGTTCAGCTGTCGCACCGGGTGCCGAGCGTCGGGTTCGTGTTCACCGAACTCAACCCCGAACCCCGCCTGGATATCCCGCGCCTGGAAGCCGAGGGCATACCGCGTGGCCCGCTGTGGGGCGATCTGGCCAAGGGCATGACCGCGCAGCATGGTGGGCAGTTGCTGAACGGCAACGACTACCTGCGCCCTTCGCGCCCAGCGCGGCGGGTGATCGTGTGCGGGGACAACGACAACCCAGAGCTGCTGATCGAAGCTGCAAAGGGGGCGGATGTGCTGGTGCACGAAGCCACGTTCACCCAGGCCGTGGTCGAGCGCACCGGGGTCACCTTCGGCCACAGCACCGCAGCAGCGGTGGCGCGCTTTGCCGAAGCCGCAGGCGTGCGCAACCTGGTGCTGACGCACTTCAGCGCCCGCTACCAGAGCGACCCGCGGCGCAGCCTGAATATCGACAACGTGCGTGACGAAGCCCTCGCCCACTACCACGGGCAACTGATCCTGGCGCAGGACCTTCAACGCTACCGCATTGGCCGTGATGGCTGTCTTGAGCCAGCCGCATGAGCTAACATGGCCGGTTTTTCCAAAAGGACTTGGCCATGCAGCGCATCGTGATTCTGGGCAACGCCGGCAGTGGCAAATCGACCCTGGCCCGGCAGATCGGCGCCCGCCTGGGGGCGTCGGTGGTACACCTCGATACGTTGTTTTGGGAGGCCGGTTGGGTAGAGCCGGATGCCGACACATTCCGCAGCAGGGTATGCGATGCGGTTAGCGGGGAAGCGTGGGTATGCGAGGGCAACTACAGCCGCCGCACCTTCGACCTGCGCTTGCCACGGGCCGACCTGGTCATCTGGCTGGATACACCACGGCTGACGTGCCTGAAGCGGGTAATCCTGCGCAGCGTGCTGAACAAGCCTCGGCCAGACCTGCCGGCTGGGTGTACAGAGCGGTTGGACCGGGCGTTTCTTACTTTCCTTAAGTTTGTGTGGACGTTTGACCAGGGCTATCGGCCCGGGATCGAGGCTAACCGCCAGGCGATCGGGGCGCAGGTGCCGGTGGTGCACTTGCGAGGTGGGCGGCAGATTGCGGCGTTTCTGGAAGGCCTCACACAACCTGCACCAGCAACGCGGTCCCTGTAGGAGCGGCCTTGTGTCGCGATCGGGCTGCGCAGCAGCCCCAGCGATATCAGCGTTGACTTCCAAACCCTGGGGCTGCTGCGCAGCCCGATCGCGACACAAGGCCGCTCCTACAAAAAACGCGTTTGCCTGATACCAGAGGCGCTAGGCCGCCAACCGCCCGCTGGCAATCGCTTCCGACGCCGCCAGCATCGCCCGCAGCAACACCGCGCACCCCGCCGCCAGGTCACCCGGCGTGGCGTTCTCGATCTCGTTGTGGCTGATGCCGTTTTCGCACGGCACAAAAATCATCCCCGCCGGCCCCAGTTCGGCCAGGAAGATCGCGTCATGCCCCGCGCCGCTGACAATGTCCATGTGCGGCAAACCCAACGCCTGCGCCGATGCGCGCACGGCATCGACACAACCTTTGTCGAAGTACAACGCCGGGAAGTCGGCCGTAGGCACCAGTTCGTGGCTCAAACCATGCTTGGCACAGGTCGCCTCGATCACCCCACGCACGTCGGCAATCATCGCATTCAGTTGCTCGCCTTCAAGGTGGCGGAAGTCCAGGGTCATGCGCACCTCACCCGGGATCACGTTACGCGAGCCTGGGTACGCCTGCAGGCAACCCACGGTGCCGCAGGCATGGGGCTGGTGGCCGAGGGCGGTACGGTTGACCGCCTCGACCACGGCAGCGGCGCCAACCAGGGCATCCTTGCGCAGGTGCATGGGCGTTGGGCCGGCATGGGCTTCGACGCCGCGCAGGGTCAGGTCGAACCATTTCTGCCCCAGCGCCCCGAGCACCACACCGATGGTCTTGGCCTGGTCTTCAAGGATCGGGCCCTGTTCGATATGGGCCTCGAAATAGGCCCCGACCGGGTGACCCAGCACCGCGCGCGGGCCCGCATAGCCGATAGCGTCCAAGGCTTCGCCAACGCTGACGCCCTGGGCATCACGCTTGGCCAGGGTTTCCTCCAGGGTGAACTTGCCGGCAAATACCCCTGAACCCATCATGCACGGGGCAAAGCGCGAGCCTTCTTCGTTGGTCCACACCACCACTTCCAGCGGCGCTTCAGTTTCCACGCCCAGGTCGTTCAGGGTACGGATCACCTCCAGGCCGGCCATCACCCCGAAGCAGCCATCAAACTTGCCGCCAGTGGGCTGGGTGTCGATATGGCTGCCGGTCATCACCGGGGGCAGCTTGGGGTTACGCCCCGGGCGGCGGGCGAAGATATTGCCGACGGCGTCGATGCTGACCGTGCAACCGGCGGCCTCGCACCACTGCACGAACAAGTCGCGGGCCTGGCGGTCGAGGTCGGTCAGGGCCAGGCGGCAGACGCCGCCCTTGGCGGTGGCACCAAGGCGGGCCAGGTCCATCAGCGATTGCCACAGGCGGTTGCTGTCGACGTGATGGGCGGTGGTCGTCAGGATCTCTTTGAGTGGGGTCACGGGTTTCTCCTTCAGGCTTTTGTTGTTTGTCTGGGCCCTATCGCCGGCAAGCCAGCTCCCACAGGACTACCACAGGTTTCAAGTGCTGCACCGTACCTGTGGGAGCTGGCTTGCCGGCGATGAGAGCCAGCGCGGTCTCAAGGCAATGGCTTGGCCAACCGCGCAGGGTTGCGTGCCGCCAAACCGGCAAAGACGTAGTACAGCGCGCCGCCCAGCAGCGAGCCGGTAAACCAGCCGTAGTCGTAGAACCAGCTGAAACTGCTGTTGCCGATGGCCAACACGGTCAGCGCCACCGGCAACGCGAAGGCGGCGAAACCCGCCCAGTTCCACGCCGGGTACACGTCGTCGCGGTACAACCCGGCCAGGTCCAGTTGCTGCCGACGGATCAGGAAGTAGTCCACCACCATGATCCCGGCAATCGGCCCCAACAGGCTGGAATAGCCCAGCAGCCAGTTGGAATACACGCTTTCCAGGCTCAGGTCGGAAACAATCAGGCCCAGTTTTTTCAGCAGCTCATGGCCCATCAGTGCCAGGCCGATAAAGCCGGTCAGCCAAACCGCGCGGCTGCGCCCGATCAGGCGTGGGGCGATGTTCTGGAAGTCGTTGGTCGGCGACACGATGTTCGCCGCCGTGTTGGTCGACAGCGTGGCAATCACGATCAGCGCCATGGCCAGGGCCACCCAGAACGGGCTGTGGATTTTGCCGATCAGGCTGACCGGGTCGGATACCGTCTCGCCAACCAGCGACGCCGAGGCGGCGGTCAGCACCACACCCAGCGAGGCGAACAGGAACATGGTCAGCGGCAGGCCGAAGATCTGCCCGAGGATCTGGTCCTTCTGGCTGCGGGCATAGCGGCTGAAGTCGGGAATGTTCAGCGACAAAGTGGCCCAAAAGCCGACCATGGCCGTGAGCCCTGCACAGAAGTAACTGACCACGCTCGCCCCTTCCGGGCGCTTGGGTGGTTGCGCCAGCAGTTCGGTCATCGACATGTGCGGCAAGGCCCAGAACAACAGGCCGACACCTACCGCCACCAGCAGCGGCGCCGACAGTGTTTCCAGCCACTTGATCGACTCGGCGCCGCGCAGCACCACCCACAGGTTCAGGCACCAGAAAATCATGAAACCAATCACCTCGCCCGTGCCGGCCAAGGCTTTCCAGCCTTCGAACACCGAGCCCAGAAACAGGTGGATGGCCAGCCCGCCGAACATGGTCTGGATACCAAACCAGCCACACGCGACCACCGCGCGAATCAGGCACGGTACGTTGGAACCAAGGATGCCGAACGACGAGCGCAGCAGCACCGGGAACGGGATGCCGTACTTGGTGCCAGGGAAGGCGTTGAGGGTAAGCGGGATCAGCACGATCACGTTGGCCAGCAGGATTGCCAGCAACGCTTCGCCGACGCTGAGGCCGAAGTAGGCAGTGAGCACGCCACCCAGGGTGTAGGTGGGTACGCAGATGGACATGCCCACCCACAGGGCGGTGATGTGCCACTTGTTCCAGGTGCGCTGGTGCACCTTGGTCGGTGCGATGTCGTGGTTGTAGCGCGGGCTGTCGAGGACATCACTGCCCTCGGACAGCTCGAACAGGCCATTCTGCTCGACCACTTCCGATCTGCTCTGTTGCATGGGCCCTTCTCCAGATTTTTTTGTAGTTGTTTGCTCATCGGGCTAATTCGATGGCCGGAGTACACACGCGGATTTGTGCTTAGAAATCTTGACCAAAATTTCATCTTGTCAAGGCAGTCAATAACCGCTGAAAGCCCCGCAGTCAGCAGGTCGCGAAAAATAAATCCTTTAATTTCAAACAGTTAATGACCACAAAATTTATAGGAAAATTTTCTTGATGATTTGCCGATCAGCATCTAGCCTCGAATCTTGTCAGGCCTGACAGGATTAACCGCCCTGCCCGTCCTGCACCCCAGACAATTCCAAGAACCGGCCAAGACCGGTCAGCCTGCGAGGAAAACGGCATGTCCCTGTTGATCCGTGGCGCCACCGTGGTTACCCACGAAGAGAGTTACCCCGCCGATGTCCTGTGTGCCGATGGCCTGATCCGTGCCATCGGGCAAAACCTCGAACCACCCACCGACTGCGAGGTCCTCGACGGCAGCGGCCAGTACCTGATGCCCGGCGGTATCGACCCGCATACCCACATGCAGTTGCCGTTCATGGGCACCGTGGCGAGCGAGGATTTCTTCAGCGGCACCGCTGCCGGCCTGGCCGGCGGCACCACGTCGATCATCGACTTTGTCATCCCCAACCCGCAGCAGTCATTGCTGGAAGCTTTCCACACCTGGCGCGGGTGGGCGCAAAAGAGCGCCAGCGACTACGGCTTCCACGTTGCAATCACCTGGTGGAGCGAGCAGGTGGCGGAAGAGATGGGTGAGTTGGTGGCCAAGCATGGGGTGAACAGCTTCAAGCACTTCATGGCCTACAAGAATGCGATCATGGCCGCTGACGACACCCTGGTGGCCAGCTTCGAGCGCTGCCTGCAATTGGGCGCAGTGCCCACTGTGCATGCCGAGAATGGCGAACTGGTGTACCACCTGCAGAAAAAACTGTTGGCCCAGGGCCTGACCGGGCCAGAGGCACACCCCCTTTCGCGCCCTTCGCAAGTGGAAGGTGAAGCGGCCAGCCGCGCCATCCGCATTGCCGAAACGATTGGTACGCCGCTGTATGTGGTGCACATTTCCAGCCGTGAAGCCCTGGATGAAATCACCTACGCGCGCGCCAAGGGCCAGCCGGTTTACGGTGAAGTCTTGCCCGGCCACTTGCTGCTGGACGACAGCGTCTACCGTGACCCGGACTGGGCCACTGCCGCCGGCTACGTGATGAGCCCGCCGTTTCGCCCGCGCAAGCATCAGGAGGCGCTGTGGCGCGGCCTGCAGTCGGGCAACCTGCACACCACCGCCACCGACCATTGCTGCTTCTGCGCCGAGCAGAAAGCCATGGGCCGCGACGACTTCAGCCGCATCCCCAACGGCACCGCCGGCATCGAAGACCGCATGGCAGTGCTGTGGGATGCAGGGGTGAACAGCGGGCGCCTGTCGATGCATGAGTTTGTGGCGCTGACCTCCACCAACACGGCGAAAATCTTCAACCTGTTCCCGCGCAAGGGCGCCATCCGCGTGGGTGCCGACGCCGACCTGGTGCTGTGGGACCCGCAGGGCACCCGCACCATCTCTGCCCAGACTCACCACCAGCGGGTGGACTTCAACATCTTCGAAGGCCGCACCGTGCGCGGCATCCCCAGCCACACCATCAGCCAGGGCAAGGTGCTCTGGGCCGATGGCGACCTGCGCGCCGAACCGGGCGCGGGGCGGTATGTGGAACGGCCGGCGTATCCGTCGGTGTACGAGGTGCTGGGGCGACGCGCCGAACAGCAGCGCCCGACGCCTGTTCAGCGCTAAGGCCATTGGGGCTGCTGTGCAGCCCATCGCCGGCAAGCCAGGCTCCCACAGGAACAGTACTGCTCTCACAGGCATGGCTCTCCTGAAAGAACCAGGCTCTCACAGGCATGGCTTTCCTGAAAGAACCAGCTCTCACAGGCATGGCTTTCCTGAAAGAACCTGCTCTCACAGGCATGGCTTTCCTGAAAGAACCTGCTCTCACAGGGATAGCACCAACCTAAGGACATCACTGTACCTGTGGGAGCTGGCTTGCCGGCGATTGGGGCGCACCGCGCCCCCATTCCAAGCCACTTATAAAAATAGAGAGGCTACAACCGTGATCGACGCCCTGAACCACTTGCCGCGCCCCCGGGCCGGCGCCGACCAGCTGGCCGAGCGCTTCAGCGACCTGGCCCCACCCCTCACCGCCCGCCAGGCCGCCGTCGAAAGCGCGCGCTGCCTGTACTGCTACGATGCCCCGTGCGTCAACGCGTGCCCTAGCGACATCGACATCCCGTCGTTCATCCACCGCATCAGCGACGAAAACCTGCAAGGCGCCGCCGAGCGCATCCTCTCGGCCAACATCCTGGGTGGCAGCTGCGCCCGCGTCTGCCCCACCGAAATCCTCTGCCAGCAAGCCTGCGTGCGCAACAACGCGCAGGAATGTGCACCGGTACTGATCGGCCAGTTGCAGCGCTACGCCCTGGACAACGCCCACTTCACCGAACACCCGTTCAAACGCTCACCGCCTACCGGAAAGCGTATCGCCGTGGTCGGCGCCGGCCCTGCCGGGCTTTCATGCGCCCACCGGCTGGCCATGCATGGGCATGACGTGGTGGTGTTCGAGGCCTGCGACAAGGCCGGTGGCCTCAACGAGTACGGCATCGCCCGCTACAAGCTGGTGGATGACTACGCCCAGCGCGAAGTGGAGTTCCTGCTGGGCATTGGCGGTATCGAAGTTCGCCATGGCCAGCGCCTGGGCGGCAACCTCAGCCTGGGCGAGCTGCGCGACCAGTACGACGCGGTGTTCCTCGGCCTCGGCCTGAATGCCGTGCGCCAGTTGGGCCTGCCTGATGAAGAAGCCCCTGGGGTGCTCGCCGCCACCGAGTACATCCGTGAACTGCGCCAGGCCGATGACCTAAGCCAGCTACCCCTGGCCGACCGCTGCCTGGTGATCGGTGCCGGCAACACTGCCATCGACATGGCTGTACAAATGAGCCGCCTGGGTGCCCGTGACGTCAACCTGGTGTATCGCCGTGGCCACGCCGACATGGGCGCTACCGGCCATGAGCAAGACATCGCCAAGGCCAACCAGGTACGCCTGCACACCTGGGCGCGCCCCGACGCCGTGCTGCTGGATGACGCCGGCAAGGTGCGCGGCATGCGCTTTGCCCGCACCGAACTGGCAGACGGCCGCCTGCGCGACACCGGCGAAACCTTCGAGCTGGCTGCCGATGCCATCTTCAAGGCCATCGGCCAGCGCTTCGACAATGCCAGCCTCGGCGACCCGGTGGCTGCGCAATTGGCCCGTGAGGGTGAGCGCATACGCGTAGACGAAACCCTGCAGACCAGCCTGCCGGGCGTGTATGCCGGCGGCGACTGCACCGCCCTGGGCCAGGACCTTACCGTTCAGGCCGTGCAGCACGGCAAGCTGGCCGCCGAAGCCATCCATGCCCAACTCATGCTCAACGTGGAGGCAGCGTAAATGGCCGACTTGTCTATCGTATTTGCCGGCATCAAGGCACCCAACCCATTCTGGCTGGCCTCCGCACCGCCAACCGACAAGGCCTACAACGTGGTCCGCGCCTTCGAGGCCGGCTGGGGCGGCGTGGTGTGGAAAACCTTGGGCGAGGACCCGGCGGCGGTCAACGTGTCGTCGCGCTATTCGGCGCACTACGGCGCCAACCGCCTGGTGCAGGGCATCAACAACATCGAGCTGATCACCGACCGGTCGCTGGAAATCAACCTGCGCGAAATCACCCAGGTGAAGAAGGACTGGCCCGACCGTGCCTTGATCGTGTCGCTGATGGTGCCGTGCGTGGAAGACTCGTGGAAGTTCATCCTGCCTCTGGTGGAGGCCACCGGGGCTGATGGCATCGAGCTGAACTTCGGCTGCCCGCACGGCATGCCGGAGCGCGGCATGGGCGCAGCGGTCGGCCAGGTGCCGGAATATGTGGAAATGGTCACCCGCTGGTGCAAGACCTACTGTTCACTGCCGGTGATCGTGAAGCTCACGCCGAACATCACCGATATCCGCCAGTCGGCCCGCGCCGCCCACCGTGGCGGGGCCGATGCGGTGTCGTTGATAAACACCATCAACTCCATCACCAGCGTCGACCTGGACCGCATGGTGGCCCACCCCATCGTGGGTGACCAAAGCACCCATGGCGGTTACTGCGGTTCGGCAGTGAAGCCGATTGCCCTGAACATGGTGGCGGAAATTGCCCGCGACCCGGAAACGCGCGGTTTGCCGATTTGCGGTATTGGCGGCATCGGCAACTGGCGTGATGCAGCGGAATTCATGGCCTTGGGCAGTGGCGCCGTGCAGGTGTGCACAGCGGCGATGCTGCACGGGTTCCGCATTGTCGAGGACATGAAAGACGGCCTCGCACGCTGGATGGACCAGCATGGGCATCACACTGTCGAGGCGTTCCGCGGGCAGGCGGTGGGGCATACCACCGACTGGAAGTACCTGGACATCAACTATAAATCGGTGGCGCATATCAACCAGGAGGCGTGCATCGGCTGTGGGCGTTGCCACATTGCCTGTGAGGACACCTCGCACCAGGCCATCGCCAGCACACTGAAGGCTGACGGGACGCATGCCTACAGCGTGATTGAAGAAGAATGCGTGGGCTGCAACCTGTGCCAGATCACTTGCCCGGTTGAAAACTGCATCGAGATGGAGGCGCAGGATACCGGCAAACCGTACCTGAACTGGACACAGGACCCGCGTAACCCTTACCGCGAGGCCAGCTGAGGAGATCACTGCCTGAACCAGCAACGCGATCGGTGTAGGAGCGGCCTTGTGCCGCGATGGGGCGCGAAGCGGCCCCGGGGTTTCAGCTTCGCCGCCGAAATTGCCGGGGCCGCTTCGCGCCCCATCGCGGCACAAGGCCGCTCCTACAATGGACCGCGTCAAGCTGGAACCTCGGTTCAAGGCTCCAGCCCGATCCCCCGCAAAATCACACTGGTCACCGTCTGCACCGCACTCTCGAACGCCATGTCCGACAACATCTCACCGCCATTGAGCAGTTCAACCTGGTAACCAAAGTCGGCGTAATGCTGGGTCGAGGCCCAGATCATGTACAGCAACGCCGACGGCTCTACCGGCAGGATGCGCCCCTCTTCCACCCAACGGCGGATCTTGGCTTCCTTCATCTTGGCCCAGGGCACCAGGCTTTCGTCCAGGTTCACCCCCAGCACCGGCGCCCCGTGCAGCATCTCTTCGGCCCAGATTTTCGAGCCCAGCGGCCGCGAGCGCGAATGGCCCATCTTCGCCCTGATGTAGCTGGTCAGCACCACGCGCGGGTCGTCGAAGTTCTCGAAGCAAAGCGCGTCCTGCTTCCACACATCCAGCAGGTCCTGCAGCACCGCGCGGAACAGTTCGTCCTTGGTGCTGAAGTAGTAATGCAAGTTGGAGCGCGGCAATTCGGCCTGCTCGGCGATGTCCCCCATGGAGGTAGCGCCGTAGCCTTTTTCAGCGAACACCTTTTCCGCCGCCTGCAAGATTTTCTGGATATTGCGCCGGCGGATTTCGATCTTGTGGTTGGCCATCAGGCTTGCGCCGTCCACACTGCCAGCTCATAACCGTCCGGGTCGATGAAATGGAAACGCCGCCCACCGGGGAAGGCAAAGGTTGCCCGGCTGATTTTTGCCCCGGCCGCCTCGACCCGCTGCTGCGTGGTGTCGAGGTCGTCGGCGTACAGAATGACCAGCGGCCCACCCGGGCGCACCGGCTCGCCGGTGGTGAAGCCACCGGTCAGCCGGCCATCACTGAACTCGGTATAGGCAGGCCCGTAATCGGTGAATGCCCAGCCGAACACGCTGCCGTAGAAGGCTTTGCTCCTTGCGATGTCGCTGACATTGAACTCGATGTTGTCGATCTGCCGGTCAGTACCGCGAATGCCCATGTGTGCTCCGTGCCTAAGGGTGTTTGGCCTAGTCTACTCCGGTCGTTTCACACTTTTATATCAGGCGGCCTGAAACAACCGGGTAATCACGGGCTGATGACGATGGCGCGCCTGCCAGATATCGTAATCAGCCTGAATGGCCAACCATAGGCGGGCGGTGCTGATACCCGCCATCTCCAGGCGTACCGCCAGGTCCGGAGACATTGCCGCGCGGCCATGCAGTACCCGCGAAAGCGCTTCACGGGAAAACCCAAGGTGCGACGCGAAGGCTTTTACCGTCAAGCCAAGCGCTGGCAGAACATCTTCGCGCAAGGTTTCGCCAGGATGTGGCGGATTGTGCAAAGGCATGAACAGCTCTCCTTTTCAATGGTAATCAAGGTAATCGAGCAGTTCGACATCCGAACCCACGAAAGGAAAGATCAGCCTCCAGTTACCGGACACGCTGACTGACCAAAAGTCCGAATGATCATCGATAGCTCGCCGCGTCCATTTGGGAGACGAGCCAAGTGTGACCCCTCGCGTCACACGAAGCAAAGTATCATATGTGACTCCATGCGTCACATATTGGTTGCGATCAGATGCGTGTCTACCCACACCTCGCCCGGTCACGCACCGGGCACTGTGCGCGATGCAGGTTCAGTGCGGTGTTGATGATGCCGATATGGCTGAACGCCTGGGGAAAGTTGCCGAGCATGCGCTGGCCGGCCGGGTCGTATTGTTCGGCCAGCAGGCCGAGGTCGTTGGTCAGGCTTGTCAGGTGCTGGTACAGCTTTTCGGCTTCAGCCTGGCGCCCCAGCAAAACATAAACGTCAGCCAGCCAGAACGAACACACCAGGAAGGTGCCCTCCCCCGGCGTCAGGCCGTCGCTGCAACTGTCACTGTCGTAGCGCATCAGCAGGCCGTTCTTCAAAAGGCGCTGTTCGATCTGTTCCAGCGTGCGCAAGAAGCGTGGGTCATCTGCCGGCAGGAATCCGGTCAGGGCGACTTGCAGCAGGCTGGCGTCCATTTCGGTCGAGCCGTAGGCCTGGACGAAAAACCGGCCGCTGGGGTCCAGGCCGTGCGCGCACACCTCGCGGTGGATCTCGTCAGCCACCTGGCGGTAATGGTGCCCCCGCTCGCGGCCTTCTTCAGTGGTGTCGGCCAGCCCCGCGGCACGGTCGAAGGCCACCCAGGCCATGACCTTGGAGTGCACGAACTGCTGCCGGCCGCCGCGCACTTCCCAGATGCCTTCGTCCGGCTCGCGCCAGATGCGTTCGACATAAGGCAGGATCAGGCGGGAGATGGCCGCGCTGCGCGGGTGGCGGGGCAAGCCGCCCTTGATTGCCTGGGTCATGGCATCGGCCAGTTCGCCATAGATGTCCAGCTGCATCTGCTGCGACGCTGCATTGCCCACCCGCACGGGTTGCGAATGCTCGTAACCGGCCAGCCACGGCAAGGTGTATTCCTGCAAATCCCGTTCACCGGCCAGGCCGTACATGATCTGCATCTGTTCGGGGTTGCCGGCCACCGAACGCAGCAGCCATTCACGCCAGGCCTGGGCTTCGTCGAAGTAGCCGAGGTTCATGAAGGCAAGCAGCGTCATGGTGGCGTCGCGCAGCCAGCAGAAGCGGTAATCCCAGTTGCGCTCCCCTCCCACACGTTCGGGCAACGAAGTGGTGACGGCGGCGACGATGCCGCCAGTGGGGGCGTAGGTCATGGCCTTGAGGGTGAGCAGCGAGCGGCGCACCAGAGCGGTGTATGGCCCTACCTGCGGGCAGCGGGCAGCGAAGGCCTGCCATTGCTCGACGGTTTGGGCAAAGGCCTGGTCGATATCGCAATCGGGCTGCACCGGCAGGTGCGAGGGCTGGTGACGCAGGCTGAAGACTTGACGCTCGCCCGTACCGACGCGAAAGCGCGCAACGGTATGGTGATCGAGGGCATGCGGGGGCACGGTGCTGCACAGAATCAGCCGGTCAGGGCCGGCGACGGCGCTAAGGGTCAGTGGGGCAAGGCGCTCCACCCAAGGCACACTGCGGCCGTAGTCGAAGCGCATGACCAGGTCCATTTCGAAATTGGTTTCACCGCTGAGCCCCTCGACTATCCGCACCACCGAATTGACTTCGCCCAGCGGCATGAAGTCGAGCACCCGGGCACGGCCGGTAGCAGTGACCCAGGTGGTTTCCAGTACCAGGGTGTCGTCCAGGTATTGCCGGCTACAGTGCTCGACCGGGTCGCAGGGGGCCACGCGCCAGCGGCCGTTTTCTTCGTTGCCCAGCAGTGCGGCGAATACGGCGGGGGCATCGAAACGGGGCAGGCACAGCCAGTCGAGCGAGCCGTCGCGGCTGACCAGGGCGGCGCTGCGGCAGTTGCCCAACAGGGCGTAGTCTTCGATATGGGCGGGCATTAAGTCTCCTTGATGTGATCGCCTGTGCCGGCCCTTTCGCGGGTGAACCCGCTCCCACAGGTATCGCATCGGGCCTGAGGGAAGTGGTATCCCTGTGGGAGCGGCTTTAGCCGCGAAAGGGCCGGCACAGGCTTTACAAAAGTCTCATCCCAACCGGTGCCACTCGCGCTTGTCCCGCACCAGCAATTCATTGCCAGCCTCAGGCCCGTCTTCGCCAGCCGGGTACTCATGCACCTCGCCGTCCTGGGCCCAGGCATCGAGAAACGGCTGCACCGCTCGCCAGCCGTTCTCGATGTTGTCGGCCCGCTGGAACAGGGTTTGGTCACCGGTCAGGCAGTCGTAGATCAGCGTCTCGTAGCCGGTCGCCGGGGTCATCTTGAAGAAGTCCTTGTAGGCAAAGCCCAGCTCCACATTCTCCATCACCAGTTCCGGCCCGGGCCGTTTGGCTTGCAGGTCGAACCACATGCCTTCGTTGGGCTGGATCTGGATTTTCAGGTAGTTGGGCTTGGGCCGCTCCAGTTCCGACTCGCGGAACTGCGCATACGGCGCTGGCTTGAAGCAGATGGCGATTTCGGTGTCGCGCACGCTCATGCGCTTGCCGGTGCGCAAATAGAACGGCACGCCGGCCCAACGCCAGTTGTCGATCATCACCTTCAGCGCCACGTAGGTTTCGGTCTGGCTGTCAGGCGCGACGTTGGCCTCCTGTCGGTAACCGGGCAGCTGCTTGCGCCCCTGTTTGCCAACACTGTACTGGCCGCGCACCGAGTTTTTCAGGGCCATCTTCGCCGACCATGGGCGGATAGCGCCGACCACCTTGGCCTTTTCGCCGCGCACCGCGTCGGCGCCGAACGCGGCCGGCGGCTCCATGGCCACCATCGCCAGCAACTGGAACAGGTGGTTGGGGACCATGTCGCGCAGGGCACCGGTGCTGTCGTAGAACGCACCACGGGTTTCGACGCCGACCGTTTCCGCAGCGGTGATCTGCACGTGGTCGATGTAGTGGTTGTTCCAGAACGATTCGAACAGGCCGTTGGAGAAGCGGCTGACCAGGATGTTCTGCACCGTCTCTTTGCCCAGGTAATGGTCGATGCGATAGATCTGCCGCTCGCCCATCACCTTCAGCAGGCAAGCGTTGAGCGCTTCGGCGCTGGCCAGGTCGGTGCCGAACGGCTTTTCGACCACTACACGGCGAAAGCCGCCGGCAGACTCGTCGAGCAAGCCGGCCTGGCCCAGCCGCTGCGCCACCTCGGGGAAGAAGCGCGGCGAGGTGGCCAGGTAGAAGATGGCGTTGCCGTGGCTGGTTTTATCAATGCGCCTGGCAAGGGCCTGGTAAGTGGCCGGGTCGAGGAAATCGCCCGTCTGGTAGTCCAGGCGCTTGGCCAGGCGTGCCCAGAGCTTTTCGTCCAGGCACTTGGCGCTGCCCTCGCCGCCTTTGTCCCGTTCGACCATGAACGCATGCAGGCGCTCTGCAAATTCCTCGGCGCTGGCCGGGTTGTGGTCGACGCCAACGATGCGCAGGTTGCGGTCCAGCAAACCGTCGCGGCTGAGGTTGTACAGTGCCGGCATCAGCAGGCGCTTGACCAGGTCGCCATTGGCGCCAAACAGGAACAGGGTGCAAGGGGGGCGGCTGGAATGGTCTGTTTAGTCATTCGCCTTTCTTCTCGACGTGGCCACCGAAGCCCAGGCGCATGGCCGAGAGGATCTTGTCACCATAAGTGCCCTGCTGCTGGCGCGAACGGAAGCGCGCGAACAGTGCGCTGGACAGCACCGGTACCGGCACCGCCTGCTCGACGGCGGCGTCGATGGTCCAGCGGCCTTCGCCACTGTCGGATACCGAGCCGCTGAACTGCGACAGCTGCGGGTCGGCCACCAGCGCATCGGCGGTGAGGTCGAGCAGCCATGAGGTCACCACGCTGCCACGCCGCCACACTTCGGCGATCTCGGCCACGTTCAGGTCGAAGCGCTGGTCTTCGGGTAGCTCGTTGCCGCCTTTGCTGCGCAGCAGGTCGAAGCCTTCGGCATAGGCCTGCATCAGGCCGTACTCGATGCCGTTGTGCACCATTTTCACGTAGTGCCCGGCGCCGGGTGGGCCGGCGTGAATGTAGCCATGCTCGGCACGCTGGTGTTCGCCGCTGCGGCCATGGGTACGCGGGATGTCACCCACCCCCGGCGCCAGCGCCTTGAACAGCGGCTCCAGGCGCTCGAACACGTCCTTTTCGCCGCCGATCATCATGCAGTAGCCACGGTCCAGGCCCCATACGCCGCCAGAGGTGCCGACGTCCAGGTAATGCAGGCCGCGTTTTGCCAGCTCTGCAGCGCGGCGCATGTCGTCCTTGTAGAAGGTGTTGCCGCCGTCGATGATCGCATCACCCGGCTCCAGCAGGTCGGCCAGTTGGGCGATGGTCTGCTCGGTGGGCTCGCCTGCCGGCAGCATTACCCACACGGCGCGCGGCGCTTTGAGCTTTTGCACCAGTGCACCGAGGTCGTGCGCGCCTTGGGCACCCTCGCCCTCCAGGCCGGTGATGGCTTCACGGTTGCGGTCGTGCACCACGGTGCGGTGGCCGGCGCGCATCAGGCGCCTTGCGATATTGCCGCCCATGCGGCCCAGCCCGACGATTCCCAGTTGCATGAGCCAATGCTCCCCTTTCGAAATGGATGGCGACACAGTCCAGCTTTTCAGATTAGTCCAGCATGCCGCCCAAGGGTTCAGCGACGAACGGCAGGACCACGATAAACAAAAAAGTTCCCACGGACTGCGAAAGAATTCAGAATGCGCCCCGCGTGAAGCGTCTACGCTTTGACTTGTCACCAGCCAAAACCGCGAGGTGTGCTTATGGGTACCTTGATGCCTGCAACCCCAACCCAGACCCTCTATGTCTCCGTGCGCCGTGATGAGCTGCGTAAATTGAAGGACGAACGTGACCAGTTGCGCCAACAGGTCGCCCAGTTGAACCTGCTGCTGGCGCAGGCGCGTACCGACGGCAAGGCCGTCAACCTCTGATTCTTCCCTTCCTTCAGTGGGAGCTTCAGGCTCCCACACAGTCAGTCCCTGGTATAAAAAGTTTGAATTGGGAACCATTCGCGTTTATGGTGCGCGTTTTTATCCCACAACCTTGCTCCAGGGGCGCTGCATGGCCACGCATGACACGGATGCAATCATTCCGCTCGAGGTGCTTTACCACACCGAGCGCAATTGGCTGCTCGCCTGGCTGAGGCGTTCCCTGGGCTGCTCCCAGCAAGCGGCTGACCTGGCCCAAGACACCTTCGTAAGGCTGCTGGCCCGTAACCAGCCCATCAGCGCCCAAGCGCCCCGCGCCCTGCTGGCGCGTATCGCTCGAGGCCTGATGGTGGACCATTGGCGGCGCGACGCTCTGCAGCGCGCCTACCTGCAGACCTTGGCGCTACTGCCTGAAGCCAACTACCCCTCGCCAGAGGTCCGCCTTGAGGCGTTGCAGTGCCTGGAGCGCATCGCGCAGTTGCTCGATGGCCTCAAGCCCGCCGTACGCGAAGCCTTTCTGCTGTACCAGCTCAGCGGCCTGACCCACACCCAGGTTGCCGAGCAGCTCGGCGTTTCCAGCCGGACCGTCGAGCGTCATGTGGCCCATGCGTTGCTGCACTGCTACCGGGTGTGTTTCGAGTGAGCACTCTGACCGAGCGCCTACCCGACAACATCGTGCGCACGGCCATCGAATGGCACATGCGCCTGCGCGCCAACCCGGGCAACGCCGAGCTGTTCAGCCAATGCCAAGCATGGCGCCTGCGCGACACCCGGCATGAGCTGGCCTGGCAACGCATGCAGCAGATCAACGGGCATTTCCACAACAGCCAACTGCCCGAGGCCACCCATACCGCCGCCCTGCTGCGCCAGGCCGACGTCAACCTCAACCGCCGCCGCACCCTGAAGCTGCTGGGTTTGGGGCTCGCTGCTGGCAGCGCCAGCGTATTGATCGGCACTGCGCCGCCAGCCTGGCGCAGCGATTTTGCCACCCGCGTTGGCGAACGCCGGCCATTGCTGGTCGATGGTGATCTGCAATTGCAATTGAACACCGACAGCGCCATGGACGTACAAGGCCGGGAAATAAGCCTGCGCAGCGGCGAACTGCTGGTGGACGGCGCCCGCTGGCGTGTGCGATGCACGCATGGCGTTTGTGAGGCAGGCCAGGCCCGGGCAGTGCTGCGAGAGCGAGAGGGCTACAGCGAGCTGCATGTGGAAAGCGGTGAAGTACTGGTCCGTGGCAGTGCAGGCACGCAGCGCGTTATGGCCGGCAATGGCCTGGCACTGTACCCCCAGCGGCTGACAGCACTGGCCAGCACTGCGCTCGACCCGTTTGCATGGGCGCGTGGCCTGCTGATCGTCAACGACATGCGTCTGGACGCGTTCCTGGCCGAAGCAGGGCGCTACCGCCGTGGCTGGGTACAATGCGACCCGCAGGTCGCCGACCTGCGCCTGTCCGGAGTATTCCGCCTGGACGAACCGGCCACGTTGCTGGGCAACATTACCCACCTGCTGCCCGTGCGGATTGAAGAGCGCACCCGCTGGTGGGTACGCGTGGTCGCCCAGGCATGAAAAAGTTGTCGGACTTTTCCGCGTCATTCGGTTTGGGGTGATCACTCCCCGAATGGACCGCTCCATGTTGCCTGCCAACTTGCCGTTGCCCTCCCGAACCTTGTCTCGCGCCGTATGCCTGGCGCTCACCTTGCTCGCCACGGGTGCACACGCAGCCTCTGCCTCCGCGCCGAGCATTCCGGCAGGCCCGTTAGGGCAGGCCTTGAGCACCTTCGCCGAGCGCGCCGGGATTACCCTGTCGTTCTCCCCCGAGGCTGTACGCGGCATCAACAGCCCAGGTCTGGCCGGCGGTGGCTCGCTTGAGGACGGCCTGACACAACTGCTCACAGGCAGTGGCCTGGAACTGCACAGGACCGATTCAGGTTATGTAGTGCTGCCTGGCCACAGCGACGCCGGCCTGCAACTGGACCCTACCAGCATTGACGCCAGCGCTGCGCAAAGTGCTTTCGCCCCGGTGCAGGGCTACTTCGCCAGCAACGCCAGTAGCGCCACCAAGACCGACCGGCCGATCCTGGAAACCGCGCAAAGCATCAGCGTGGTAACGGCTGACCAGATCGCCGACCGCAAGGTCGACCGCGTCGAGGATGCGGTGGCCTACACCTCCGGGGTGCGTGTGGGGGCTTCGGGCCTGGACCCGCGCTTCGACATGATCAGCATCCGCGGTTTTGAAACCACCATCGGTGCCGACTTCCTCGACGGCCTGCGCCAGCCCGGCAGCGGTTGGCTCGCACTGCCGCAGACCGAAGCCTACAACCTGGAACGCATCGAAGTGCTCAAGGGCCCATCGTCGGTGATGTACGGGCAGATCAGCCCCGGCGGCATGGTCAACCGGGTAAGCAAGCGCCCCAGCCTGCTGGCAAAGAATGAAGTGCAGGTGCAGGCGGGCAACTACAACCACCAGCAAGGCCAGTTCGACCTGGGTGGCAAGCTGGATGAATCGGGGGACGTGCTGTACCGCGTGGTCGGTGTGTACCGCGATGCCGAAAACTACATTGAGCAATTGAACAACGACGTGCGCCTGATCGCGCCTTCGCTGACCTGGCAGATCGACCCGGACACCAGCCTGACCCTGCTGGCGCAGTATCAGGAACGCGAAACCGCCGGCTCGCCGATGCTTTACCAGCAAGGCGACCACCTGACCAACTTCTGGCAAGGCGACGAATACTTCGACAAGCTGGAGCAACGCCAGTGGACGTTCGGCTACGAGTTTGAGCACACCTTCAACGATACCTTTACCTTCCAGCAGAACCTGCGCTATGGCCAGGTCGACACCACCAACCAGTACATGCAACCGTATCAGGAGCGCGAAGGGCACATCCTCGATCGCTGGGCCATTGGCGTATACGAGGACATGTCCTACCTGTCGGCCGACACCCGCCTGGTCAGCCGCTTTGATACAGGCGCGCTGCATCACACCCTGCTGACCGGCGTCGACTACGGCTGGCTCGACACCTCGCTGCTGTATGCCATGGGCCCCGGGCCCTCGATCGATCGCTTTGCCCCCGACTACCACCAGCCCGTCGCCAAACCCGGCACACCGCTGGCTGACGAGGACGGCCTGGAGCAACGCACCGGCCTGTACCTGCAAGACCAGATCGACCTTGACCGCTGGCGCCTGTCGGCTGGCCTGCGTCGCGATTTGGTACACGTGCGCCGTAGCGACAACTTGAGTGGCCTCAACAGCAAGAACAACGACTCGGCCACCACCGGTTCGATCGGTGTGCTCTACCTGTTCGACAACGGCCTGGCGCCCTATGCCAGCTATGCGACCTCGTTCCAGCCGCAAAGCGGCAGTGGCAACTACGAACCCACCGAAGGCGAGCAATACGAAGTGGGCCTCAAGTACCAGCCGCCCGGCACCGCGACCATGCTCACCGCGTCGTTGTACCACCTGACTCAGCAGAACGTGCTGACCCGCGACCCAATCGACCCGCTCAAAAGCATTGCCACGGGTGAGCAGGTGTCCAAAGGCCTGGAACTGGAAGCCGTGTCCGATCTCAGCGACCGCCTGAAGATGACCGCCAGCTACAGCTTCAACGACCCCGAAGTGACCAAGAGCAATGATGGCAATGAAGGCAAGCAACCGCTGAACGTGCCCCGTCACCTGGCCTCGTTGTGGCTCGACTACCGCCTGCCGATGGGCCTGGGTGTATCTGGCGGCGCGCGCTACACCGGCAGTAACTATGGCGATGCGCAAAACACGGTGAAAAACGAAGGCTACACACTGGTAGACGCCGGCGTGCACTACGACTTCGGCGGCAGCCTGGACGGGGTGCGCCTGGCCTTGAACGCCCGCAACCTGTTCGACAAACGCTATATAAATTGCCAGCAGGGCTACTGCTACCGGGGTGAAGCGCGCAGCGTGGTCACCAGCCTGAGCTACCGCTGGTAAGGGGCCAATGAAGATGCGCACACTACTTGCCTGGCTGGGTACGCTGCTGCTCGCCAACCTGGCCCATGCCAACCCGGTAACGCTGGATGGCACCGAACAATGGACGATGCACAGTGCCGAAGGGCGCGAGTACCGCATCATGGTCAGCCTGCCGGAGGGTGATGTACCCTGGACCGGCGGCTACCCGGTCATCTACCTGCTCGACGGCAACGCCTACTTCCCTGCGCTCCACGCTGCCAAGCGGGCACAGGATCGCCTGCGTGGCTCAATCCTGGTTGCCATTGGCTACCCAAGCGACACGCCCCTGGACTTCGAGCGCCGTGCCTTCGACCTGTCGCCACCGCAGCCGGCCGAACGCAACACTCCGCCTCAAGGGGGTCAGGACCTTTTCCTCGATTTCATCGAAAAGCGACTGATGCCCGAGGTCAATGCACACTTCAAGGTCGACCAGGACCAACGCAGCCTGGTCGGGCATTCGTTTGGTGGCATGTTCGGGGTATACGCCCTGTTCACTCGGCCGCAGCTGTTCCAGCATGTGGTCGCCATCAGCCCGAGCCTGTGGTGGCGTGACCGCTACCTCATGGCGCCAGAACGGGCCTTCACCCAGAAAGCCCATGCCGGCAAGCTGGACCTGACCCACAGCAGCCTGACCCTGCTGATCGGCGACCGCGAGATGCCACAGGAAATACAGGATGCAAGGGCCTTGCAGATGCGCCTGCAAGCGCTGTCGCAGTATGGATTGCGCAGTGATTTCCAGGTGGAGCCTGGCGAGGATCACATGTCGATACCGTTTCGCGTATCGGCCAGGGTGCTGGATGAGCCGATCAGTACCCGCAGGTTCTAAGGCACCTGCGTCGGGCTCTTCGCCCCCACAATCCTGCGAAGAGCCCTCCACCCGCCGCACCACTACAGTGCACTACATTGAAGTGAGCCATAAAAAGGCGCGCCTCGAAATAGCCTCTGCACTGCCTTCGCCCACCCCATTTCACATCCGGTCACAAACGCCAACGTTTGCGTCTGTTCCGCACATAACAATAGTGACCAGCGGGTCACCTTTTTATCACTTTCTCTCCTACACTCGGTTTTCGGCCCGCCATTTGCTCAATGGAAGAGTGACAAAAAAAGTCGAACTTTCAGGAAAGCGGGCGGGTCAGGAACTAAGTAGGCCAAACGCATGGGACATACCCAGGCTCGGCCCACACACCCCAACCAGTCCAATCGCCTGCGGCCGGAATGCCGACAGCGCTGTGCCTGCGCGCACGACTCAGGGGCAAGGAACGCACTACGCAGTATTCAGAACCAGAGAGAACCAACACGAAACATCGCCACGGGTGCCAGCACCCGGCCAAGCATAGGGACGGAGAGAAGTATGATCAGTGCCGCTGTCGAGCCTCACGTAGATTCATTCAAACCGGACAACCGCGAGCCGCTCACCCCGGATTTCGCCACGACAGGCAAGGCACCCGGCGCCCAGCGCCAGCACAACCCGAACATGCGCAAGATTCTGTTCGTGACCTCGGAAATCGCCGACCTGGTAAAAACCGGCGGCCTGGGTGACGTGTCCGCCGCCCTGCCCCGTGCCCTGGCGCACCTGCACGATGTACGGGTGCTGATCCCCGGCTACCGCCAGGTGATGGAAAGCGACAACCCGATCCACATTGTTGGTGAACTGGGCGGCCACGCGGCCCTGCCGCCGTGCAAGATCGGGCGTATGGACATGGCCGACGGCCTGGTCATCTACGTGTTGATCTGCCCCGAGTTGTACCAGCGTGACGGCACTCCCTATGGTGCCAACAACGGCCGCGACTGGCCCGACAACCACATCCGCTTCGCCCGCCTGGGCCTGGCTGCCGCCGAAATTGCAGCGGGCGAAGGCAAAATCCACTGGACGCCAGAGGTGGTGCACGCGCATGACTGGCCCGCCGGCCTGGCCCCGGCCTACATGCACTGGCGCGGGCTGAACACGCCGACCCTGTTCACCATCCACAACCTGGCCTACCAAGGTGTGTACAGCCGTGGTTGCAGCCCGGAGCTGGCGATCCCCGACCACGCCATGCAGCAGGAAGGCATGGAATTCTACGGCAAGCTGTCGTTCCTCAAGGCCGGCCTGGCTTACTCCAGCCACATCACCACGGTCAGCGCCACCTATGCCCGGGAAATCACCACGCCAGAATTCGGCTGTGGCCTGGACGGCTTCCTCGCCAGCAAAGCCCAGCAAGGCCTGCTAGGGGGCATCCCCAACGGCATCGATGAAAGCTGGGACTCGGCCACCGACAAGCACTTGCAGCACAACTTCAGCATCAACGACTGGGAAGGCAAGGCGCGCAACACCCACGAAGTGCGCGAGTTGTTCGGCCTGGAGGACTCCGAAGGCCCGCTGTTTGCCGTGGTATCGCGGCTGGTCTACCAAAAGGGCCTGGACCTTACCTTGGGCGTGGCCGATTACATCGTCGAACAAGGCGGGCAGATTGCGATCATCGGCCGAGGCGAGCCGGAAGAGGAACAAGCCATGCGCGAGCTGGCGCTGCGCCACCCGGGCCGCATCGGCGTGCGCATCGGTTTCAACGAAACCGACGCCCGGCGCATGTTCGCCGGCAGCGACTTCTTGCTGATGCCGTCGCGCTACGAGCCCTGCGGCCTTAGCCAGATGTACGCGCAACGCTTTGGCTCGCTGCCGGTGGCGCGCAACACCGGCGGCCTGGCCGACACCATCGAGTGCGGCGTCACGGGTTTTCTGTTCAACGAATCGACTGTCGAGAGCTACCGCGAGGCACTCAGCCGCGCCTTCTATGTATACGGCAAGAAGGATTTACTGAACGCCATGCGCTGCCTGTCGATGACCCAGCCGTTCAACTGGTGCCAGGCGGTGGAACCCTACGCCCGCCTCTACGAGGACCTGGTCAAGCAGGCGCAACTGAGCCACTACTGAGCGGGGGCTGGAAGATGCACAGGCATGGCGCACACTTGCTGGACGCCACGTCGGCGCGCTTCGCCCTCTGGGCACCCGATGCGCGCAGCGTGAGCGTGGAACTGGAGCAGCAACCGGCCATAGCGCTGCTGCCCGACAAGGATGGCTGGTACACCGGTGTGGCCCCGTGCCAGGCCGGTGACCGTTACCACTACCGTATCGACGGTGAACTGCAAGTAGCCGACCCGGCTTCTCGCTACCAGCCCGAGGGCGTACAGGGGCCGAGCCAGGTGGTGGATGTGGTCGGTTACCCCTGGCAACACCCTTGGCAAGGCCGGCCTTGGCACGAAGCGGTGATCCAGGAGCCTGCATGTTGGTTTGCTCGATGGCTACGCCGGGGTTGCCCGGCAGCTGCCGCGCCTGGCCAAGCTGGGCATCAGTGCCATCGAGCTGATGCCGCTGGGGCAGTTCCCCGGCGAGCGCAACTGGGGCTACGACGGCGTGCTGCCCTACGCGCCACAAAACACCTACGGCAGCCCCGAGCAGTTGTGCACACTGATCGACCAGGCCCACGGCGAAGGGCTAATGGTGCTGGTGGACGTGGTCTACAACCACTTCGGCCCCGACGGCAACTTCCTGCACCAGTACGCCAGCCCGTTCTTCCGCGAAGACCGGCAGACGCCCTGGGGTGCGGCCATCGACTTCCGCCGCCCGCAGGTGCGCGAATACTTTATCCAGAACGCGCTGATGTGGCTGTGCGACTACCGCTGCGACGGCCTGCGCCTGGATGCGGTGCATGCCATCGACCAGCCCGATTTCCTGGTCGAGCTGGCGCGGCGCGTGCGCGCCGCCGTAGAACCGGGCCGCCACGTATGGCTGGTGCTGGAGAACGAGCACAACCAGGCCGGCCTGCTGGAACAAGGCTTCGACGCCCAGTGGAACGACGACGGCCACAATGCCTTGCACGTGCTGCTGACCGGTGAAACCGAGGGCTACTATGCCGACTATCAGCAACGCCCCATCGACCAGCTGGCGCGCTGCCTGGCCGAAGGCTTTGTGTTCCAGGGCCAGGCAAACCGCCATGGCACGCCCCGCGGTGAACCCAGCGGGCACCTGGCGCCCAGCGCCTTCGTGTTGTTCCTGCAAAACCACGACCAAGTCGGCAACCGTGCCCTGGGCGAACGCCTGACCCGCCTGTGCCCGCCGCCAGCCCTGCGTGCGGCCACCGGCCTGTTACTGCTGGCACCGATGATTCCGCTATTGTTCATGGGCGACGACGACGGCAGTTGCCGGCCGTTCCTGTTCTTTACCGACTTCCATGACCAGTTGGCCGACGCCGTGCGCGAAGGCCGCCGTGGTGAGTTTGCCCATTTCACCGCGTTTGCCGACCCCGAGCAGCGCGAACACATCCCCGACCCAAACGCCCAGCAAACCTTCGAAGCGTCGCGGCCGCAAAACCGGGAAGTGATCGCCGGTTGGCATGGCCTGTACCAGCAACTGCTCGACCTGCGCCGCCGCCACGTCATTCCGCACCTGCCCGGTAGCCATTCACTGGGCGCCGAGGTGCACGGCGACAAAACGCTAACCGCGCGCTGGCGGCTGGGCGATGGCAATACCCTGCGCATCGACCTGAACCTGGCGGCAACTGCGCAGGCGGTCCAGCTGCCGGCTGCCTCCACCCGGTTGTTCGACAGTAGCGATACCCGACACCCTGATAGCCAACTGGCCGCGTACAGCTGCGTGGTCAGCCTGCTTCCCCCTGACCAGGAGCGCCCATGAGCGAAACCGCCCTGCACCGCTTGGCAAACCGCGTCGGGTTGAGCCGCGACTGGATCGACGCCAATGCACGGCCCCAGCGCGTCAGTGACGAGGTGCTGCGCAGCATTCTCGAAGGCCTGGGCCACGCGGCGGCCGACGACGACGCCATCGCAGCCAGCCTGCGTACGGTGGAAGCCGCCGAAGACAGCGAACACCTGCCACCGCTGCTGACCGCCGACCTGGGCCAGCCCCTGGCGCTGGCGCGCTACTTCAGCGCTGGCAGTGTCGCCCACTGCACCCTGGAAGACCACGCCTCACTCACCCTGAGCCTCGACGACCAGGCGCGCCTGCCCGGCGAGCTGCCCCTCGGCTACCACCAGGTAGTAATCGACAGCCGCCGCTTTACCGTGGCCGTGGCACCACTGCGTTGCCACAGCCTGGAAGACAAGGTGCAGCAACCGCCACCACGCTGCTGGGGCTTGGCTGTGCAGCTGTACAGCCTGCGCCGCCCCGGCGACGGCGGCTATGGCGACTGCCTGGCCCTGGAGCAACTGGCCCGTTCGGCTGCCGAGCGCGGCGCCGATGCCTTGGCCATCAGCCCAATCCATGCGCTGTCGGCCATCGACCAGGAACACTACAGCCCCTACTCGCCCTCCAGCCGGCTGCTGCTCAACACCCTGTACGCCAGCCCCGCGGCCCTGCTGGGCGAACGGGAAGTGCGCATGGCCATCGACGCCTGCGGGCTGGAGCAACAACTGGAAGAACTTGAGCAACGCCCGCTGGTTGACTGGCCGCGCGCCGCCAGCGCCCGCCTGCGCTTGCTTGAAGCGCTGTACCAGGGTTTCAGCCAGGGTGACCACCCGCTGCGAAGCGATTTTGACAGCTTCCGCGAAGTTGGCGGCCAGGCGCTGGAGCACCACTGCCGCTTCGAGGTGCTGCAAGCCCAGGCGGTGGAGCACGGCCTGGGCGCCGACTGGCGCAACTGGCCCAAAGCCTGGCACGACCCCTACCACCCGGAGGTTGAAGCCTTTGCCAGCGCCTACCCGGCCAAGGTCGAGTTCCATGCCTTCTGCCAATGGCTGACCGAACGCGGCCTGCAGCGTGCCCAGGAAGCTGCCCGCGGCAACGGCATGGCAGTGGGCCTGATCGCCGACCTGGCGGTGGGTGCCGACGGTGCCGGCAGCCAAGCCTGGAGCCGCCAGGACGAATTGCTGGCCGGCCTGAAAGTGGGCGCGCCGCCCGACATTCTCAACCGCGCCGGGCAGGATTGGGGCATCTGCGCCTTCTCGCCCGAAGGCCTCAAGCGCAATGGCTACCGCGCCTTCATCGAGATGCTGCGGGCCAACCTGGCCCATGCCGGTGGGCTGCGTATCGACCATGTGATGGGCCTGCGCCGGCTGTGGCTGATCCCGCAGGGTGCCAAGCCCAGCGAAGGCGCCTACCTCAACTACCCGCTGGACGACCTGCTGCGCCTGCTGGCGCTGGAGTCGGTGCGCCACCAGGCGATCATCCTTGGCGAAGACCTGGGCACCGTACCCGACGGCCTGCGCGAAACACTGGCCGAGAAGGCCGTACTGGGCATGCGCGTGCTGCCGTTTGAGCAGACCCAACCGGGCCAGTTCAAGCCGATTCTCGACTGGCCGGACAACGCCCTGGCCACCACCGGCACCCACGACCTGGCACCGCTGGCCGGCTGGCTGGCAAACCGCGACATCGACTGGAGCCACCGTTTGCAACTGATCGATGCGGCTACCGAATTACACTGGCGCCACGACCGCCAGAAAGAACACGACGGCCTGCGCCGCACCCTGGAGGCCAACTACGGCGAGCTCAAGGACAACGACGCAGTGATCGATGCGGCCATCCGCTATGTGGGCCATACCCGTGCGCCGCTGGTGCTGGTGCCGCTGGAAGACCTGCTGGGCTGCGACGAGCAGCCCAACCTGCCGGGCACCACCAGCGGCCACCCCAACTGGCGGCGGCGCTTTGCCCGGCCGGTGCGCGAACTGCTCGACGACGAAGACGCCGCACGGCGCCTGGAGCTGCTGGCCCAGGCCCGCGAACAAGCCTGGGAGCGTGACCGATGAAGCCGCTGACCGCGACCCTGCGCCTGCAGTTTCACAGTGACTTCACCCTCGATCACGCCGTGCCACTGGTGCCGTATTTCGCCCAGCTCGGCATCAGCCACCTGTATGCCTCGCCCATCCTCAAGGCCCGCGCCGGCTCGCGCCACGGCTACGATGTGGTCGACCCGACCTGCGTCAACCCGGAGCTTGGCGGCGAGGCGGCACTGGAGCGGCTGGTCGCCGCCCTGCGCCAGCATGGCATGGGGCTGATCCTCGACACCGTGTCCAACCACATGGCCGTGGGCGGTGCCGACAACCCCTGGTGGCAAAGCCTGCTGGCCTGGGGCCGGCGCAGCCCGTATGCCGAATTTTTCGACATCCAGTGGCACTCCACCGACCCGCTGCTGGCCGGGCAACTGCTGTTGCCGTTCCTTGGCAGCGATTATGGCGTGGCCCTGAAGAACGGCGAAATACCGCTTGAATTCGACAAGCAGCACGGCACGCTGCATATCGCCCATTACGATCACCGGTTCCCCATTTGCCCGGTCGACTATGGCTGGATTCTCGCCCTCAGCCCGGAGCCTGCACTCAAGACTCTGGCCGAGCACTTCACGGCATTGGCCGAATCGACCACCCCGCTGGTCGATGCCCTTCCCCTGCACAGCGAACTGGCACGCCTGGTGCGCGAAGGTGCCGACCTGGCATCGGCGCTGGTGGCATTCGACAGCCGTGCCGAAAATGGCTTCAAGCGCCTGCACCTGCTGCTGGAGCGCCAAACCTACCGCCTGGCCAGCTGGCGCACCGCCGCCGACGACATCAACTGGCGGCGCTTCTTCGACATCAATGAACTCGGCGGCCTGCGCGTGGAGCGCGCCGTGGTGTTCGAGGCCACCCACGCCAAGCTGTTCGAACTGATCGAGCGGGGCCTGGTGGATGGCCTGCGCATCGACCATATCGACGGCCTTGCCGACCCGCGTGGCTATTGCCGCAAACTGCGCCGACGGGTCGATAGCCTGCTGGCACAGCGGCCGCTGGCTGCGGCGTTGGAACACTTCCCGGTGTACGTGGAAAAGATTCTTGGCGCTGACGAGCACCTGCACCGCGACTGGCTCACTGACGGCACCACCGGCTACGAGTTCATGAACCAGGTGTCGCTGCTGCAGCATGATCCAGCCGGCGAAGCACCACTGACCGAGCTGTGGGCCAATGTCAGCGAGCGCCCGGACTTCGCCGAAGAAGTGCGCCAGGCCCGTCACCTGGTGCTTACTGCCAGCCTCGCCGGTGACTGCGAATCGGTGGCCCAGGCCCTGCTGCAAGTGGCCCGCAACGACCTGATGACCCGCGACCTGACCCTGGGTGCAATCCGCCGCGCCTTGCAGGCGCTGGTAGCGCATTACCCGGTGTACCGCACGTACTTCAACGCCTGCGGGCGCCCGGCCGAGGACGAACGGTTTTTCCAGCAGGCGCTGGCCAACGCCCGCCAAGACCTCGGCGAGGCCGACTGGCCGTTGCTGGGCCACCTTGAACAATGGTTGGGGGGGCAAGCCTGGCGGCGCTTGCCACCCGGCCGCGCCCGCAAGCAACTGCGCCACGCCTGCGTGCGCTTCCAGCAGCTGACCGCGCCCAGCGCCGCCAAAGCCGTGGAAGACACCACCTTTTACCGCAGTGCCCGCCTGCTCTCGCGCAATGACGTGGGCTTCGAGGCCGAGTGTTTCAGCGCCCCACCCATGCACTTCCATAATGAAGCCCAGCGGCGCCTGCGCGATTTCCCCGACAACCTGCTGGCCACCGCTACCCATGATCACAAGCGCGGCGAAGATACCCGCGCACGCCTGGCCGTGCTTAGCGAACGCGGCCCATGGCTGGCCAGCCGAGTGGAGCATTGGCGTGAACTGGCTGAGCCGCTGCGCGCACAGCTGGACGACGGCCTGGCACCCAGCCCCGGCGACGAGCTGATGCTGCTGCAAACCCTGCTTGGCAGTTGGCCGCTGGGCCTCGACCTGCACGACGACAATGCCCTGCGCCAGTACGCCGAGCGTATTCGCCAGTGGCAGCAGAAGGCCCTGCGCGAGGCCAAGTTGCGCAGCAGCTGGAGCGCGCCGAACGAGGCCTACGAAAGCGCCTGTGCCCGCTACATCGATGGCCTGCTGCTGGACAACGAGACCCAGCAGTTGCGCAAATCCGTGGCAGATGCCGCGCAACTGCTCGCCTGCCCCGGTGCCCTCAATGGCCTGGTGCAGGCCCTGCTGCGCATGACCGCGCCCGGTGTGCCCGACCTGTATCAGGGTAACGAGTACTGGGACTTCAGCCTGGTCGACCCGGACAACCGCCGCGCTGTGGACTACGCTGTGAGGCGTCGCACCCTGGACGACGCCACGCCGGTAGCCGAGCTGCTGGCGCACTGGCGCGACGGCCGCATCAAGCAGGCCTTGATCGCCCGGGTGCTGGACTGCCGCCAGGCCCACGCCGAGCTGTTCCGCCGTGGTGCCTACCTGCCACTGACCGTGCAGGGCCGGCACGCTGACAAGGTGATCGCCTTTGCCCGGCTGGGCGACGGCGAGCGGGCCGTCATCGTCGCGCCACGCATGGCCAGTACCCTGCTCGGTGGCAGCGCTACACCGTTGATCCCGGCACAGAACTGGGACGACACCCGGCTGGTATTGCCGTTTGCCTTGTCACCTGCCAACTCGACGGGACTTTTCCCCTGCGCGGCGGTCAGCTCTTCCAAGGAGCTGATGTTGAGCGCCGTGCTGGCGGAGTTTCCGGTCAACGTGTTGATACAACCATCTTGAGCATCAGGAGCGTCATGATGAGTGTCGATGAAAAGCGTATTCGCGAATTTGCCTACCAGATCTGGGAGTCCGAAGGTAAACCCGCCGGCCAGGAAGATCGTCACTGGGACATGGCCCGCAAACTGGCCGAGGCTGAGGCCTTGGCACCTAAGGCAGCGCCGCGCAAGAAGGCACCGGCCAAGCCCAAGGTAGCGGCTGAGCCCAAAGCACCAGCAGAACCCAAGGTTGCTGCACTGCCGGGTGTCAAACCTGCTGCGGCGAAAAAGTCCCGGGCAGTGAAAAAGCCTACTGCCGGTTAAGCCTGTATCGGCCCTATCGCCGGCAAGCCAGCTCCCACAAGTGCACCGCAGATTTCAAACCTTGTGGAGATCCTGTGGGAGCTGGCTTGCCGGCGATAGGGCCAGTGCAGGACTACACAACTCCCCTGCCACCAAGGCCACCTGAGGATCGCCATGAGCCCCCGCACCCCAAAGAAAACCCGCTCGGTTGCACCCTCGCGCATCCGCGAAGGCATGCCCTTCCCCCTCGGCGCCACCTGGGATGGCCTTGGGGTCAACTTCGCCCTGTTCTCGGCCAACGCCACCAAGGTCGAGCTGTGCCTGTTCGACTCCACCGGCGAGCAGGAAATCGAGCGCATCGAGCTGCCCGAATACACCGACGAGATCTACCACGGCTACCTGCCCGACGCGCACCCCGGCCTGGTCTATGGCTACCGGGTGTACGGCCCCTACGAGCCGGAGAACGGCCACCGTTTCAACCCCAACAAGCTGCTGATCGACCCCTACGCCAAACAGTTGGTCGGCAGCCTGAAATGGTCCGAAGCCCTGTTCGGCTACACCATTGGCCACCCCGACGGCGACCTGTCGTTCGACGAACGCGACAGCGCGCCCTTCGTGCCCAAATGCAAGGTGATCGACCCGGCCTTCACCTGGGGCCGCGACCAGCGCGTGCTGATCCCCTGGGAGCGCACGATCATCTACGAGGCGCATACCCGCGGCATCAGCATGCGCCACCCGGCAGTACCGGAAGCGCTGCGTGGCACCTTTGCCGGCCTTGCCAATGACGAGCTGCTCAAGCACATAAAGGAGCTGGGCGTTTCCAGCATCGAACTGCTGCCCATCCACGCCTTCGTCAACGACCAGCACCTGCTGGACAAGGGCCTGAACAACTACTGGGGCTATAACAGCATCGCCTTCTTCGCCCCCCACCCGCGCTACCTGGCCAGCGGCAAGATCGCCGAGTTCAAGGAAATGGTCGCGCACCTGCACGACGCCGGGCTGGAGGTGATCCTCGACGTGGTCTACAACCACACCGCCGAAGGTAACGAACGTGGCCCAACCCTGTCGATGCGCGGCATCGACAACGCCTCGTACTACCGGCTGATGCCAGACGACAAACGCTACTACATCAACGATTCCGGCACCGGCAACACCCTGGACCTGAGCCACCCCTGCGTGTTGCAACTGGTCACCGACTCGCTGCGCTACTGGGCCGGCGAAATGCACGTAGATGGCTTTCGCTTCGACCTGGCGACCATCCTGGGCCGCTACCACGATGGCTACAGCGAGCGCCACGGCTTCCTGGTCGCCTGCCGCCAAGACCCGATGCTGAGCCAGGTCAAGCTGATTGCCGAGCCGTGGGACTGCGGCCCCGGCGGCTACCAGGTGGGTAACTTCGCCCCGGGCTGGGCGGAATGGAACGACCGCTTCCGCGACACCGCACGCGCCTTCTGGAAAGGCGACGAAGGCCAGCTGGCCGACTTCGCCGCACGCTTGACCGCATCGGGCGACATGTTCAACAACCGCGGGCGCCGGCCGTATTCGTCGGTCAACTTCATCACTGCCCACGATGGTTTCACCCTGCGCGACCTGGTGTCGTACAACCACAAGCACAATGAAGACAACGACGAAAACAACCAGGACGGCACCGACAACAACCTGTCGTGGAATTGCGGTGCCGAGGGGCCGACCGACGACCCGGACATCAATGCGCTGCGCATGCGCCAGATGCGCAACTATTTTGCCACCCTGTTGCTGGCCCAGGGCACGCCGATGATTGTCGCCGGCGACGAGTTCAGCCGCACCCAGCATGGCAACAACAACGCCTACTGCCAGGACAGCGAAATCGGCTGGGTGAACTGGGACCTGGACAAGGACGGCGAAGAACTGCTGGCCTTCGTCAAGCGCCTGACCCGCCTGCGCCTGGCCTACCCGGTACTGCGCCGCTCGCGCTTCCTGGTGGGTGACTACAATGAGGCAATCGGGGTCAAGGACGTGACCTGGCTGGCACCGGATGGCAGCGAAATGAGCGTGGCGCAATGGGAAGACCCGCACGGGCGCTGCCTGGGCATGTTGATCGACGGCCGCGCGCAGGTCAGCGGTATCGCCCGGCCGGGCTCCGAGGCCACGGTGCTGCTGATCGTCAATGCTCACCATGACGTGGTGCCATTCAAGTTGCCGACGGTGCCTGAGGGCGATTACTGGAGCTGCCTGGTCGATACCGACCGGCCGGAGTTACGCAAGGGGCAGCACCTGCAGTTCGACAGCACGTTCGAGGTCAAGGGGCGATCGATGCTGCTGATGGTGTTGCAGCACGAAGAAGAGTGAACCTGAGGTAGCCGGGTTTGTCCGACTGTGTATTGGTTACCTGTAGGGCCCTATCGCCGGCAAGCCAGCTCCCACAGGTACGGTGCAGGCCATCAGCCGGTGACGATCCTGTGGGAGCTGGCTTGCCGGCGATAAGGCCGGTAGATGCAACACACCTGCACCTTCGATCGAGGAGGAATTGTGAACCCCGAAGCCGGCAGTAAAGGTTTCGCCAACGTCAACCAGGCCTCGGCCGTGAAGCGGCTGCGGGTTCTGACGGTGAACACCCACAAGGGCTTTACCGCCTTCAACCGGCGGTTCATCCTGCCGGAACTGCGCGAGGCGGTGCGCAGCACCCAAGCCGACATCGTCTTCCTCCAGGAGGTGCTCGGCAGCCACGACCGCCACGCTTCGCGCTACCCCGGCTGGCCGCAAACCTCGCAGTACGAATTCCTCGCCGACAGCATGTGGAGCGACTTTGCCTACGGCCGCAACGCGGTCTACCCCGATGGCCACCACGGCAATGCGCTGCTGTCCAAGTACCCGATCATCGAACACCGCAACCTCGACGTGTCGATCACCGGGCCCGAACGCCGCGGCCTGTTGCACTGCATCCTCGACGTACCCGGCCAGCACCAGGTGCACGCCATCTGTGTGCACCTGTCGTTACTGGAAAGCCACCGGCAGCAACAGCTGCAACTGCTACGCAAACTGCTTGAATCGTTGCCCGCCGACGCCCCGGTGATCATTGCCGGCGACTTCAACGACTGGAAAAGCCGCGGCAACCGCACCCTGGGCCTGCAGCCCGACCTGCACGAAGCGTTCGAACGCCACCACGGCCATCTCGCCCGCACCTACCCTGCCCGCCTGCCACTGTTGCGCCTGGACCGCATCTACCTGCGCAACGCCGAAAGCCATGGGCCGCGGATTCTGGGGCACAAACCTTGGTCGCACCTGTCAGACCACTTGCCGTTGGCGGTGGAGGTCAGGCTCTAGCAATCATTCTTCATAGCCACGAAGCGGGAAATAGCGAACCCCGCTATACCCTGGTTGTTTACCTGGGAAATCAAGTGCTTGAGGGAAACCACATAACCTGAACAGTTCTTTCACGCTTTCTTGACGCAAGCGGCGTCGTCTCCTTAGCTGAACATTATCAAGCAGTAAAGATCTCGCGCCGGGCGTCTAGCTCGCACGTTTGTGCGCGCTGGCGAAACCTGGCGTGCTGGTTTGGGTCGCCCACTGTTTTTGCCGTACAGCTCGTGACAACAGGCCAGGTCCTCGGGCTGTACCCCACAAAAACAAAGGAGATCCGCCATGAAAAGCACCTCGAACCCCTTGCGCTTCGACAGTATTTTCTACGCGGTTTCCACGTCGCTGCTTCTGGCAACCCCGGTGGAAACGTTCGCGTACGAATTGCAGGATGACCCAACCTCTTCCGGTTTCCTGCAGCAACCGGCGGTGCCACAGCTGTCGCTGGACCCGGTCAGTGCAAGCGGCTTGAGCATCGGCACCCTCAATGCATTTTCGCAAACCATGAGCACACGCCACGGGCAGGCAGCACCGGACCTGATCGCCAGCCAGTGGGCACAGTTTTTCCCGACCACCTCACGCAGTAGTACCCAACCCCCAGACCAGCTGGAAGCCCCCAGCCAGCAACTGACCATCGGCCCGGACCTGTTCGTGCGTGAAACTGCAGCGGGCAATGTGCACCGCGCAGGGATTTTTGTGGGGCATAACAACCTGCAGAGCAGCTTCAACGGCATGCGCCCACTGCTGGGCGACAAGCAGCGCAATGCGGTGAACCTGAGCGGGGAAAGCCTTGGGGTTTACTGGAGCATGACCCATGAACAGGGCTGGCACCTGGATGCCGTGGCCATGGGCTCACGCATCGATGTGATGGGCCGGGGTGAAAACGGCCAGCGCCTTGACGAAAGCGGCCATGCGATGACGTTCTCGGTGGAAGGCGGCTATCCGATTCGCCTGGGCGGCAACTGGGTCATCGAGCCCCAGGCACAGTTGATCAACCAGCAGTTCTTCCCCGGCAACCAGGTGCAGGAAGAAACCCTGCAAGCCTTCGACAGCCAACCAAGCTGGAGCGGCCGGGTTGGTGCGAAATTGTCCGGGCGCTATGAAGTGCGCGGCATGCCCATCGAACCCTATGTGCGGACCAACGTGTGGTACGACTTCAGCAATCCAGACGAGGTGAAGCTGGACCAGGTCGACAAGATCTCCGCTCGCGCTATTCGACCACGGTGGAACTGGGGTTGGGGCTGGTGGCGCGGGTGACGCCTTCGGTGGCGCTGTTTGTGAGTGCCGATTACAGCAGTGATGTGGATGACAATGATTTGAATGGGTTGATTGGCAGCCTTGGCGTGCGCATGCGGTGGTAGGCAGGCCCGGCCCTTTCGCAGCACAAGGCTGCTCCTACAAGGGAATGCGCTTACCTGTAGGAGCAGCCTTGTGCTGCGAAGAGGCCGGTACAGCTAGCACATCAGGCCGGTTTCATTATCAGAACCCCAAGCGGCGGCAAGTTGAGGGCCAGCGACAATGGCTGCCCATGGCTGCTCACCGCCTCACTGGCCACCGCGCCCAGGTTACCCACGTTGGACCCTGCATACAGCTCGGCATCGCTGTTCAGCAGCTCTTGCCAGCGCTCACCAAACGGCACGCCAATCCGATACCCCTCGCGCGGCACCGGGGTGAAGTTGGCCACCACCAGCACCGGCTCGCCACTGCTGCTCCAACGCAGCCAGGCGTACACGCTGTTTTGCGCGTCGTCACCGATCAACCACTGGAAGCCCTGCGGCTGGCAGTCCTGCTCGTGCAGCGCCGGCACTTCGCGGTACAGCCGATTGAGGTCGCCCACCAGGCGCTGCACGCCTTGGTGCTCGGGGTACTGCAACAAGTACCAGTCCAGTTCGCTGTCATGGTTCCACTCACGCCACTGGCCGAACTCGCAGCCCATGAACAGCAACTTCTTGCCCGGGTGCGCCCACATGAAGGTGAGGTAGGCACGCAGGTTGGCGAACTTCTGCCAGCGGTCGCCGGGCATCTTGTCGATCAGCGAATGCTTGCCATGCACCACTTCGTCGTGGGAGATGGGCAGGATGAAGTGCTCGGAGTAGGCGTAGATCAGCCCGAAGCTCATCTCGTTGTGGTGGTGGGCGCGGTGCACCGGGTCGTTCTGGATGTAATGCAGGGTGTCGTGCATCCAGCCCATGTTCCACTTGTAGGCAAAGCCCAGGCCGCCCTGCTGGGTCGGCTGGCTGACGCCAGGCCAGGCGGTGGATTCCTCGGCGATGATCAATGCACCCGGGGCCTCGTGGGCCGCCACACCGTTGAGGTGGCGGATGAAGTCGATGGCCTCCAGGTTCTCGCGCCCGCCATGGCGGTTGGGCACCCATTCGCCAGCCTTGCGCGAATAGTCGCGGTACAGCATCGAGGCCACTGCATCGACCCGCAGGCCATCGATGTGGAAGTGCTTCAACCAGTGCAGCGCCGAAGCCATCATGAAGCCCCGCACCTCGTTGCGGCCAAGGTTGTAGATCAGCGTGTTCCAGTCCTGGTGGTAGCCCTCCAGGGGGTTGTCGTATTCGTACAGGGCGGTGCCGTCGAAACGCGCCAGGCCGTGCTCATCAGTGGGGAAATGCGCCGGCACCCAGTCCAGCAGCACGCCAATGCCGCCTTGGTGGCAGGCATCGATGAACGCGGCAAAGTCCTCGGCACTGCCATAGCGCGAGGTAGGCGCAAACATGGACAGTGGCTGATAGCCCCAGGAGCCGCCGAACGGGTGCTCCATGATCGGCAGCAATTCGATATGGGTAAAGCCCAGTTCCTGCACATACGGCACCAGCCGCTCGGCCAGTTCGCGCCAGTTGTAGTAGCGCCCGACTTCGCCCGCCTCGTCCAGCTCGCAGCGCCATGACCCTGGGTGCAGCTCATAGATAGACAGGGGCGCGTTGTAGGCATGGCGCTGCGCGCGTTGTGCCATCCAGTCGTGGTCTTGCCACGCGTGGCTGAGTTCACCGGCTACCCTGGACGCGGTGCTCGGCGGCAGTTCGGTAGCACGGGCCAGCGGGTCTGCTTTCAGTGGCAGTATCCCATCCTTGCCCAACACCTCGAACTTGTAGGTTTCGCCCACGCCCAGGCGCGGCACGAACAGCTCCCACACCCCGGCGCTGTGGCGCAGGCGCATGGGGTGGCGGCGGCCGTCCCAGTTGTTGAAATCACCCACCACCGACACCCGCCGGGCATTCGGTGCCCACACCGAGAAACACACACCGTCGATGCCGTCGACCTGGATCGGTTGGGCCCCGAAGCGCCCGGACAAGTCGCGGTGGTTGCCTTCGGCGAACAGGTGCAAGTCCATGTCACCCAGTTGCGGGCCAAAGCTGTAGGGGTCCTCGGTGACTTGCTCGCCACCGGCCCAGCCAATGTGCAGTTGATAGGCCTGTGCATCATCGAGGTGCGCTGTGAACAGGCCCGGCACTGCGCCTTGCACCATTTCGGCCAGGACGCGCCCATCATGGCGCGCCAGCACCCGTGCACTCAGCGCATTGGGCAGGAAGGCGCGGATAAACACCCCGCCCTTGCCATCGCCGTGGGGGCCTAGCACTGCGAAGGGATCGGCGTGTTCGGCGCGGGCCAGGGCATCCAGGTCCCGTTGCCGAAGGCCGCCGTTTTCACGCGTGGTTGCATTCATCTATGACTCTCCCCAGGTACTGATCAGTCCATGCAGGCCATGCAAAGGCACGGCCAGCCAGCTCGGACGGTTTTCGGCTTCATATGTGATCTCGTAGGCGGCTTTTTCCAGGCAAAACAGTTCCAGTGCGGCGCGCTCGCCCTCGGCCTGTTGCCAGGCATGGGGCATGGCGGCGGTGGCCAGGCCGTAGGCTTCGACGAAGGCGTGGCGCGACTGATGCAGGTACTGCCGGGCAACCCGCTGACGAGCCTGCTGCGCCGGGCCGGAAAGGTCGACCGCAGAGGCGCTGCGCAGGATCATCGCAGCAGCATAGTCGAAGGATCGCAACACGCCGCTGACATCCTTGTACGGGCTGTGTTTCGCCCGGCGCTCTTGCAACGGGCGCGACGGTTCGCCCTCGAAATCGATCAGGTAGGCATCGCCCTGCACCACCAGCACCTGGCCCAGGTGCAGGTCGCCGTGCACCCGCATCAGCAGGCCGCCCTGTGCTTGCCCTGCCAGATGACTGATGTGCGGGGGCAGGCCGTCGCGCTGTTGCTGCAAGTCGTCGACCAAGGCCTGGCTGTCACTGTCGAGGTTGTCGCGGTGCTGGGCCAGCAAATCGAGTGCACGGGCCAGTTCGGCGCTGATCTGCGTGGCCCAGCGCTGGCTGTCGTCGCCATCACTGGGGCGGGGCCGGAACGCTTCGTCGTCGGTCGGCGCAGCCAGCAGCAGGTGCATCTCGCCTAGCCGTTGGCCAAGCAAGGCGGCGAAACCACTGAGTTCGGCCAGCGCGTCGGTGTGCACCTCGCCATCATCGGTGGTGGCCTCCATCTGGTCGCGAATGGCCCGCTCCAGGGTGTTCTGGGTCCAGGCCCAGGCGTCGCCCTGATTGTTCAGGTAGCCTTGGGCAATCATCAGCAGGTGTGGCGCGTGTTGTTCATCCACGCGGCTGACCCAGGCCAGCAATGGCGAGATATTGGCAAAGCCGGCGGCGGTCAGGTAAGCACTCATTTCAAGTTCTGGGTGGATGCCCGGGTTGACCCGGCGGATCAGCTTGAGCACCACACGGTCGCCGATTACCACCGGCTCGTTGGACTGCTCGGCGCTGAGGTAGCGCACTGTGCTTTCATCATTGAGCGCAAGGCCTGCCAACTGCTCCGTACTTTCGAAACGCAACTCTCCTTCACCGTTGCCGCAAGGCAGGCGCATACCTTCCTGACAGGCGCGCAGCACTGCACGGATGAACGGTTCCAGGACAAAGGCATCGGTGATCAGGCCGACCTGATGGGCACGGCGCACCCGCGACAGGGCCAATTGCTGTGGCAGCGCGGTGTTGATGTCTTCCTCGCGCAGCAGGCCGAACGGCAACTGGTAGCGGTTGGCCGTGCCGTCGCTGAGCACTTCGATTTCGCTGAGCAGTACCGGCGTGGTGGCAGTGCCGAAGCGTACGCCGTAGCACAACCGAACGGCGTCGACCGGCCCCTCCTTGCCAGCGAACCAGCGCCGCTTTGGCAAGTACTGTGGCAGGATGCTGTTTTGCAGGGTATCGCTTGACGGTGCTTCCAGCAGTTCTTCCAAGCGTTTGCGCAGCACTAGTGTGGTCAATTCGGGTAACCCCTCGGTGGCCTGGACGTGCCAACTGGGCATGCGGTCGTGCGGCGCCAGCAGGAACCAGTAGAAGGCATAAGGTGGCAAGGTGAGCAGGAACGGTAACTGGCCAATCGGTGGGAAGGCGCTGCCGCCAAGCATCTCCACCGGTACTTTGTCGGCGTATTGTGACAATTCCAGTTCAGCGGCCTGGGCGGCACGCGAAACGTTGGCCACGCAGAGGATGACGTCGGTGTTGCCGTCGGCATCGGTGTACTCGCGGATGTAAGCGAGGATGCGCCGGTTGCTGGGCGTGAGGGTGCGCAGGCTGCCGCGGCCAAAGGCCTTCTGCTGCCGGCGCACGGCCAGCATGCGCCGGGTCCAGTTGAGTAGCGAGTGCGGGTCGTGGCTCTGGGCTTCGACGTTGACGGTCTGGTAGCCGTACAGCGGGTCCATGATCGGCGGCAGCACCAGGCGCTGAGGGTCGGCACGGGAAAACCCGCCATTGCGGTCGGGCGACCACTGCATGGGGGTGCGCACGCCGTCTCGGTCGCCCAGGTAGATATTGTCGCCCATGCCCAGCTCGTCGCCGTAGTACAGGGTGGGCGTGCCGGGCATCGACAGCAGCAGGCTGGTGAGCAACTCGATGCGCCGCCGGTCACGCTGCAGCAGCGGCGCCAGGCGTCGGCGGATCCCTAAGTTGATGCGTGCGCGGCGGTCTTCGGCGTAGTAGTTCCACAGGTAGTCGCGCTCGCGGTCGGTGACCATTTCCAGGGTCAGCTCATCGTGGTTGCGCAAAAAGATTGCCCATTGGCAGTTGGCCGGGATTTCTGGCGTCTGGCGCAGGATGTCGGTGATCGGAAAACGGTCCTCCATGGCCAGGGCCATGTACATGCGCGGCATCAGCGGAAAGTGGAACGCCATGTGGCACTCGTCGCCGTCGCCTTCACCGAAGTACGGGCGGGTGTCTTCGGGCCACTGGTTGGCCTCGGCCAGCAGCATGCGGTCGGGGTAGTTGGCATCGATTTCGGCGCGAATCGCCTTGAGCACCGTGTGGGTCTCGGGCAGGTTTTCGTTGTTGGTGCCGTCGCGTTCGATCAGGTAGGGGATGGCGTCCAGGCGCAGGCCGTCGACGCCCAGATCAAGCCAGAAGCGCATTACCTTGATCACCGCATCGAGCACCTGCGGGTTGTCGAAGTTCAGGTCTGGCTGGTGCGAGTAGAAACGGTGCCAGAAGTACTGGCCGGCGACCGGGTCCCAGGTCCAGTTGGACTTTTCGGTGTCGAGGAAGATGATGCGCGTGCCGTCGTACTTCTGTTCGTCATCCGACCACACGTAAAAATCCCGCGCCTTGCTGCCACGCTTGGCACGGCGGGCGCGCTGGAACCACGGGTGCTGGTCGCTGGTGTGGTTGATGACCAGCTCGGTGATTACCCTCAAGCCGCGTTTGTGTGCCTCGGCGAGGAAGCGCCGGGCGTCGGCCAGGCTGCCGTAGTCGGGGTGCACGGCCTTGTATTCGGCAATGTCGTAGCCGTCGTCGCGCCGCGGCGAGGGGTAGAACGGCAACAACCACAGGGTGTTGACGCCCAGCTCGGCGATATAGTCGAGCTTGCTGATCAGGCCGGCAAAATCACCGATGCCATCGTTGTTGGAATCGAAGAACGACTTGATGTGCAGCTGGTAGATGACGGCGTCCTTGTACCACAGCGGGTCGTCAATGAAGGCTGCCGGGCGGGAACGCTTGGCCATGTGCGACTCCTTTCAATTCTGGATTCAACGCGGTTCCTGTAGGAGCGGCCTTGTGTCGCGAAAGGGCTGCGCAGCAGCCCCAGCCATGTCAGCGTTGTAGCCAAATCGTGGGGCCGCTCCGCGCCCCTTTCGCGACACAAGGCCGCTCCTACAAGGCTTTTTCGATACGCCAGATACCGAATGGCTGGTGCCAGGGTTCGATGCGCATGAACTGGGTCTTGCCATACCAGGACCAGCGGTGGCCGTTCATCAGGTCTTCACCATGGGTTTCGGCGTTGTCGTCCAGCCCCAGCTCCCACAGCGGCAGCTCGAAATGCGCCTCTTGGGCGTTGTGCGGATCCAGGCTGATTGCTACCAGGATGTAGTTGTCACGCTCGGGCGTGCGCTTGGCGAAATACAGGATGTTGTCGTTCCAGCAGTTGAAAAACGCCACGCCCAGGTGGGTTTGCAATGCGCGGTTCTGCCGACGGATGCGGTTTAACTGTGCGATCTCGGCAATGATGTTGCCGGGCTGGGTGAAATCGCGCGGGCGGATTTCGTACTTCTCCGAATCCATGTACTCCTCCTTGCCCGGCAGCGGCGTGCCTTCGCACAGCTCAAAGCCCGAATACATGCCCCACAGGCCCGAGCCCATGGTGGCCAGTGCGGCGCGGATGAGGAACCCGGCGCGGCCAGAGGTATGCAGGAAAAACGGGTTGATATCCGGCGTGTTGACGAAGAAGTTGGGGCGGTAGCACTGGCTCCACGGGGGCTGGTTGAGCTGCTCGTAAAATTCGCGCAGCTCCTGCTTGGTGTTGCGCCAGGTGAAGTAGGTATAGCTTTGCGCGTAGCCAACCTTGCCCAGGCGCGCCATCATTGCAGGCTTGGTGAATGCCTCGGCGAGAAAGATCACATCCGGGTAGCGGGCGCGTACATCGGCGATCATCCATTGCCAGAACGGTAGCGGCTTGGTGTGCGGGTTGTCGACGCGGAAGGTTTTGACGCCCTCTTCCACCCAGCCAATGATCACATCACGCAGTGCCAGCCACAGGCTTGGCACCGCGTCGGGAGCATAGAAGTCGACATTGACGATGTCCTGGTACTTCTTCGGCGGGTTCTCGGCATAGCGGATGGTGCCGTCCGGGCGCCAGCTGAACCAGCCCGGATGCTCCTTGAGCCAGGGGTGGTCCTGCGAACACTGGATGGCGAAGTCGAGGGCAATTTCCAGGCCGTGCTCAGCGGCGGCGGCAACCAGCCGGCGGAAATCGTCGCGGCTGCCCAGCTGCGGGTGGATCGCCTCGTGGCCGCCTTCGGCACTGCCGATGGCGTAAGGGCTGCCGGGGTCGCCAGGTTCGGCCTGCAGGGCATTGTTGCGGCCCTTGCGGTGCTGCATGCCAATGGGGTGGATAGGTGGGAAGTACAGCACGTCGAAGCCCATGTCGCGGATCATCGGCAGCCGTTCATGCACGTCGTTGAAGGTGCCATGGCGCTCGGGGCTGTCGGTGATCGAGCGCGGGAACAACTCGTACCAACTGGCGAACTGCGCTGCCGGGCGGTCGACATCGACGGGCAGCTCGCCACTGCGCGCCAGGTAGCTGCGGTGCCCCGCTTCGCCCATCAGGCGAGTGGTAGCCGGGTCGAGGAACAGCGCCACCTGGTCGTCGCTGCTCAGGGTGGCCAGGCGTTGTTGCATGGCCTCAAGCTCCTCGCGCAGGGCGCCGCTGCACAGGTCGATGCCCTTGCCCAGCATCAACCGGCCTTCTTCGAGCTCCAGCTTTACCTCGACACCGGCGTGGTACTTTTTCTCCAGGTCGTGGCAATAGGTGGCGAACGGGTCGATCCAGGCCTCGATACTGAACAGGTGCGGGCCCAGCTCGGTGGGGGTGAACTCGGCCAGCCACAGGTCGTTGCCCGGCGAGTGCATGGGCACGCAATGCCAGCGCCGGCTGTTGGCCTGGCGCCAATTAAGCATTACCGCCAGGCGGTCGTGCCCATCGCAATAGACCTTGCTGCTGACGGCCACCGGCTGGCCACTGATGGCCTTGGCCGCGAACGTACCGGCTTCGAGTACGGGTTGGGTGTCTTCGATCACGATGCGCGGCGCCAGCAGCGCCTGGGACAGGCCGATGGCCTGGTCCGAGTGTTCGTTCGCCATGGGCACGCTTTCAAAGGGCTCGTTACGTGACATCGACCTTGCTCCCTCAGGCTGGTGGCGGTAAGGGTTCAGAGCCGGGCACAGGCGTGGGGTTCAAAAAAATTGAGCGAACGGCAGCTGCCAGCGGTCAGAGCCTGCAGCACCTCTTCATTCACCCACGCGAGGTCAGGCCATGAACATTCCCATTCCACCGGAAACCCCCGATCCGAACATCGACGACCCCAGCTTGCCGCCACCCGTGCCGGAAGAAGAACCGGACGAACTGCCAATCAAGCCGACCATGCCACCGACGGTGGGCGACCCGCCTAGCCAGGAGCCACCGGTGAAGGCTTAAGGGTAGACCACGGGACCTGATATTTTTGCCAGTAGCGGTGTCGATGGGTTGTGCTGAAGATTGAGGCTCTCGATTGCAAACCAGGAGCCTCCTTCATCGTGGATACCGCAACCCGCCGGCAGCGTGAGAAATACGAGGGACAAGTGGTCGATATGCTTCAGGATGCAGGTGTGGTCGACCCGGGACCAGGTACCTTGCTGGCGCATCTGGACAGGGACAAATGCGAATTTGCGTTGATGCAACTGGAAGCGCGTTATAGCGTTCGTTTGCGGCGTGATTACCGGAGCGTTGCCGAGGTTGCCGGTGCCCTGCGCAAGGCGCAGGAGATGCATTGGCCGTTCTGGCCCTTTCGCGGGTAAACCCGCTCCTACAGGGGTAGCGCCAACCTTAGATACGGCGCTTTAACTGTGGGAGCGGGTTTACCCGCGAAGAGGCCAGTTGAGGCAATACATCAACCAGCCAATACCGCCGAAATCTCCGCCACACTGATCTCCCGCATGCGGAACTTCTGCACCTTGCCGGTCACCGTCATCGGGTATTCGTCAACGAAGCGGATATGCCGCGGTACCTTGAAGTGCGCGATGCGTGCCTTGCACCAACCCTGCAACTCTTCGACCGTGGCGTTGTGCCCCGGGTGCAGCTTGATCCAGGCCACGATCTCTTCGCCGTAGCGGCTGCACGGAATGCCGATCACCTGTGCATCGGCCACCGCCGGGTGGGTGTAGAAGAACTCTTCCAGCTCCCGCGGGTAAATGTTCTCGCCGCCGCGAATGATCATGTCCTTGTTGCGCCCGACGATGCGCACGTGGCCATGCTCGTCCATCACCGCCAGGTCGCCCGAATGCATCCACCCGGCCGGGTCGATGGCGTCCGCCGTGGCCTGGGGGTTGTCCCAGTAACCAAGCATCACGCTGTAGCCACGGGTGCACAACTCGCCGATCTCGCCGCGCGCGACGATACAGCCGTCAGCGTCCACCAGTTTGTTTTCCAGCTGTGGCTGGGTGCGGCCGACGGTGGTCACGCGCAGTTCCAGCTCGTCGTCCGGGCCGGTTTGCAGCGACACCGGGCTGGTTTCGGTCATGCCGTAGGCGATCTGCACTTCGGCCATGTGCATCTGATCGATGACCCGGCGCATCACCTCGATCGGGCAAGTGGCCCCGGCCATGATGCCGCTGCGCAGGGTCGACAGGTCCATTTGTGCACGCAATGGGTGGTCGAGCATGGCGATGAACATGGTCGGCACGCCGTACAGGATGCTGGCGCGCTCTTCGGCCACGGCACGCAGGGTGAGTTCGGCGTCAAAGGCGTCGTTGGGGTAGATCATGGTGCTGCCGTGGGTGATGCAGCCGAGGTTGGCCATGACCATGCCGAAGCAGTGGTACAGCGGCACCGGGATTACCATGCGGTCGTGCGCGGTCAGGCCCAGGCTTTCGCCGACCATGAAGCCGTTGTTGAGGATGTTGTAATGGCTGAGCGTGGCGCCCTTGGGCGCGCCGGTGGTGCCGGAGGTGTACTGGATGTTCACCGGTTGGTCGAACTGCAGGCTTTGCTGGCGGGTGGCAAAGGCCTCTAGCGTTGTCTGCCCAGCCCATTCGGCCAATGCGTGCCAGGGCAGGAAGCCGGCAGGCGGGTTGGCAGCCAGGCTGATCACGCCACGCAACTCGGGCAGGCGTTCACTGGCCAGTTCGCCGGGTGTGTCGCTGGCCAGTTCAGGCGCCAGTTCCTGGACCATGGCGTGGTAGTCGGACGTCTTGAAGGCATCGGCACACACCAGCCAGCGGCAACCGGACTGGCGCAACACGTATTCCAGCTCGCCCACGCGATAGGCTGGGTTGATGTTGACCAGAATGGCGCCGACCTTGGCGCTGGCCAGTTGCAGGATGCACCACTGGGCGCAGTTGGGTGACCAGATGCCGACACGGTCACCAGTGTTGACGCCCAGGGCCATCAGGGCGCGGGCATGGGTATCGACCTGTTCGGCCAGCTGTCGCCAGCTATAGCGCAGGCCCTGATGACGTGACACCAGCGCCTCGCCGTCGGCACAGCGGGCCACGGTGGCATCGAAGGCCTGGCCGATGGTCTGGGTCAGCAAGGCTTGGTCCTGGCGACCGCGGGTATAGCTCGGTTGACTCATGGGTGTCCCTTCTTGTGGTTGTTCTGGGCACGACTGAAGCAAGCGGGGAATACTCTGGCGCAGATTTACGTTTACGTAAAGGTGATGAGTGGATTGACAGTGACCCTACGCAGGTTTACGTTAACGTAAAGGTGATGAACGACACCTTCTTGAGGCGCCACGCCGAACCCTGCGGGAGCGGGGTTGGATCCCCAAGCTAAGGTGTAACCCAATTTCAAGAACAAGAAGGTGCCCCAGCATGCATTACCCCTCCCTGAACTTCGCCCTGGGCGAGACCATCGACATGCTCCGCGACCAGGTGCGTACCTTTGTCGCCGCCGAGCTGGCCCCACGCGCCGCGCAAATCGACCACGACAACCTGTTCCCCGCCGACATGTGGCGCAGGTTCGGCGACATGGGCCTGCTGGGCATCACGGTGTCGGAAGAGTACGGCGGCGCCGGCCTGGGCTACCTGGCTCATGTGGTGTCGATGGAAGAAATCAGCCGTGGCTCGGCCTCGGTGGCACTGTCCTACGGCGCCCACTCCAACCTGTGCGTCAACCAGATCAACCGCAACGGCACCCATGAACAGAAGCTCAAGTACCTGCCCAAGCTGATCAGCGGCGAGCACATCGGCGCGCTGGCCATGAGCGAGCCTAACGCCGGTTCCGATGTGGTATCGATGAAACTGCGCGCCGAAAAGCGCGGCGACCACTACGTGCTCAACGGCAGCAAGACCTGGATCACCAACGGCCCCGACGCCAACACCTACGTGATCTACGCCAAGACCGACCTGGACAAGGGCGCGCATGGCATTACCGCGTTCATCGTCGAACGTGACTGGAAAGGCTTCAGCCGCAGCAACAAGTTCGACAAGCTGGGCATGCGCGGGTCCAACACCTGCGAACTGTTCTTCGATGACGTGGAAGTCCCGGCAGAGAACATTCTTGGCCAGCTCAACGGCGGCGTACGCGTGCTGATGAGCGGCCTGGACTACGAGCGCGTGGTGCTGTCCGGTGGCCCGACCGGCATCATGCAAAGCTGCATGGACCTGGTGGTGCCGTATATCCACGACCGCAAGCAGTTCGGCCAGAGCATCGGCGAATTCCAGCTGATCCAGGGCAAGATCGCCGACATGTACACCCAGCTCAATGCCAGCCGCGCCTACCTGTACGCCGTGGCCCAGGCTTGCGACCGTGGCGAGACCACCCGCAAGGACGCTGCCGGGGTGATCCTGTACACCGCCGAACGCGCCACGCAAATGGCCCTGGAGGCAATCCAGATTCTCGGTGGCAACGGCTACATCAACGAATTCCCGGCGGGCCGCCTGCTGCGCGACGCCAAGCTGTACGAGATCGGTGCCGGCACCAGCGAAATCCGCCGGATGCTGATTGGCCGCGAACTGTTCAACGAAACCCGCTGAGCATAAAGGACGGGCGCACATGGCTACCTTGCACACCCAGATCAACCCGCGTTCGGCGGAGTTCGCCGGCAACAGCGCGGCCATGCTCGAACAGGTCCAGGCCCTGCGTGGCCTGCTTGCCCAGGTGGCCCAGGGCGGCGGGCCAAAAGCCCAGGAGCGGCACACTTCGCGTGGCAAGCTGCTGCCGCGTGAACGTATCGATCGTTTGCTGGACCCAGGCTCGCCATTCCTCGAAATCGGCCAGCTGGCTGCCCATGAGGTATACGGCGAAGACGTGCCCGCCGCTGGCGTGATCGCCGGCATCGGCCGCGTCGAAGGCGTGGAATGCATGATCGTGGCCAACGACGCCACGGTCAAAGGCGGTTCGTACTACCCGCTGACGGTGAAAAAGCACCTGCGTGCGCAAACCATCGCTTTGCAAAACCGCCTGCCGTGCATCTACCTGGTGGACTCGGGCGGCGCCAACCTGCCGCGCCAGGACGAAGTGTTCCCCGACCGCGAGCATTTTGGGCGGATCTTTTTCAACCAGGCCAACATGAGCGCCCAGGGCATCCCGCAGATTGCCGTGGTGATGGGGTCGTGCACGGCTGGCGGCGCCTACGTACCGGCCATGGCCGACGAAGCGATCATGGTGCGCCAGCAGGCGACCATCTTCCTCGCCGGCCCACCGCTGGTAAAAGCCGCCACAGGTGAAGTGGTAAGCGCCGAAGACCTGGGCGGCGCCGATGTGCATTGCCGTACCAGCGGCGTGGCCGACCACTATGCCGACAACGACGAGCACGCCTTGGCCATCGCCCGGCGCAGCGTGGCCAACCTCAACTGGCACAAGCTGGGCAAGCTGCAACGCCTGGCCCCGGTGGCGCCACTGTATGCCGCCGACGAGCTGTATGGCGTGGTGCCAGCCGACGCCAAGCAACCGTTCGACGTGCGCGAAGTAATCGCGCGCCTGGTCGATGGTTCGGTGTTCGATGAGTTCAAGGCACTGTTCGGCACCACCCTGGTGTGCGGCTTCGCCCACCTGCATGGCTACCCGGTGGCGATTTTGGCCAACAACGGCATCCTGTTCGCCGAAGCCGCGCAAAAAGGCGCGCACTTCATCGAGTTGGCCTGCCAGCGCGGCATCCCGCTGCTGTTCCTGCAGAACATCACCGGCTTCATGGTCGGCAAAAAGTACGAAGAAGGCGGCATCGCCAAGCACGGCGCCAAGTTGGTGACTGCCGTGGCCTGCGCCCAGGTGCCGAAGTTCACGGTCATCATTGGTGGCAGCTTCGGCGCCGGTAACTACGGCATGTGCGGCCGCGCCTACGACCCACGTTTCCTGTGGATGTGGCCCAACGCACGCATTGGCGTGATGGGCGCCGAACAGGCCGCTGGCGTGCTGGCGCAGGTAAAGCGCGAGCAAAGCGAACGCAGCGGCCAGCCCTTCAGTGCCGAGGACGAGGCCAGGCTCAAGCAACCGATCCTCGACCAGTACGAGCACCAGGGCCACCCCTACTACTCCAGCGCCCGCCTGTGGGACGACGGCGTCATCGACCCGGCACAAACCCGCGATGTACTTGGCCTGGCGTTGTCTGCCGCGCTGAACGCACCAATCGAACAGAGCCGCTTCGGCATTTTCCGGATGTGACCCATGAGCGATTTCAGCACCCTTGAAGTGACCCGCGACCCACGCGGCTTCGCCACCCTGTGGCTGAGCCGCGAGGACAAGAACAACGCCTTCAACGCGCAAATGATCCGCGAGCTGATCGTGGCCATCGACCAGTTGGCCGAAGACGCCAGCCTGCGCTTTGTGCTGCTGCGCGGCCGTGGCCGGCATTTCAGCGCCGGCGCCGACCTGGCCTGGATGCAACAGTCGGCGCAGCTGGATTTCAACACCAACCTGGATGACGCCCACGAACTGGGCGAGCTGATGTACGCCCTGCACCGCCTGAAGACGCCAACCCTGGCCGTGGTGCAAGGGGCAGCCTTTGGCGGCGCGCTGGGCCTGATCAGCTGCTGCGACATGGCCATCGGCGCCGAAGACGCCCAGCTGTGCCTGTCGGAAGTCCGCATTGGCCTGGCCCCGGCAGTTATCAGCCCGTTCGTGGTCAAGGCGATTGGTGAACGCGCCGCGCGCCGCTATGCCCTCACCGCCGAGCGTTTCAGCGGCGTACGGGCCCGTGAGCTGGGCCTGCTGGCCGAGGTGTACCCGGCCAGTGAGCTGGACGCCCAGGTGGATGAGTGGGTGAACAACCTGCTGCAGAACAGCCCGCAAGCGTTGCGCGCCACCAAGGACTTGCTGCGCGAAGTGGACGACGGCGAACTCAGCCCGGCCCTGCGCCGCTACTGCGAGAACACCATTGCCCGCATCCGCGTCAGCGCCGAAGGCCAGGAGGGCCTGCGCGCCTTCCTGGAAAAACGCCGCCCCGCCTGGCAAAACGATGACAAGAAGGAACCGCGCCCATGAGCCGCCCCGCTTTGACCACCCTGCTGGTCGCCAACCGTGGCGAAATCGCCTGCCGGATAATGCGCACCGCCAAGGCCATGGGCCTGACCACTGTCGCCGTGCACAGCGCCACCGACCGAGACGCCCGGCACAGCCGCGAAGCGGATATCCGCGTCGATCTGGGCGGCACCAAGGCCGCCGAAAGCTACCTGCTGGTCGACAAGCTGCTGGCCGCTGCCAAGGCCAGTGGTGCCCAGGCCATTCACCCGGGCTATGGCTTTCTGTCCGAGAACGCAGGCTTCGCCCGCGCCATCGAACAAGCCGGGCTGATTTTCCTCGGCCCACCGGCCAGTGCCATCGACGCCATGGGCAGCAAATCGGCGGCCAAGGCCCTGATGGAAGCCGCTGGCGTGCCGCTGGTACCGGGCTACCACGGCGAAGCCCAAGACCTGGACACCTTCCGCGCCGCTGCCGAACGCATTGGCTACCCAGTGCTGCTCAAGGCCAGCGCGGGTGGTGGCGGCAAGGGCATGAAAGTGGTCGAGGAAGAAAGCCAGCTGGCCGACGCCCTGGCCTCGGCCCAGCGTGAGGCGCAATCGTCATTCGGCGATGCGCGCATGCTGGTGGAAAAGTACGTGCTCAAACCTCGACATGTGGAGATTCAGGTGTTTGCCGACCAGCACGGCAACTGCCTGTACCTCAATGAGCGTGACTGTTCCATTCAGCGCCGCCACCAGAAAGTGGTCGAAGAAGCTCCAGCCCCTGGCTTGTCGCCTGAACTGCGCCGGGCCATGGGTGAGGCGGCGGTGCGTGCGGCCCAGGCTATCGGCTATGTGGGTGCCGGCACCGTGGAGTTCTTGCTGGATGCCCGTGGCGAGTTCTTCTTCATGGAGATGAACACCCGCCTGCAAGTGGAACACCCGGTCACCGAGGCCATCACCGGCCTGGACCTGGTGGCCTGGCAAATTCGCGTGGCCTGCGGCGAGGCACTGCCCATTACTCAAGAACAGGTGCCACTGATCGGCCATGCCATCGAAGTGCGGCTGTATGCCGAAGATCCGGCCAACGAGTTTTTGCCCGCTACCGGCAAACTGGCGCTGTACCGTGAGTCGGCGCCCGGCGAAGGCCGGCGGGTAGACAGCGGGGTCAGCGAAGGCGACGTGGTGTCGCCCTTCTACGACCCGATGCTGGGCAAGCTGATTGCCTGGGGTGAAAACCGCGAACAGGCGCGCCTGCGCTTGCTGGCCATGCTCGACGAGTTCGCCATTGGCGGGTTGAAAACCAACATTGCTTTCCTGCGCCGCATTCTCGCCCACCCGGCGTTTGCGGCGGCAGAACTGGATACTGGCTTTATTCCGCGCCACCAGGATGTACTGCTGCCGACGCCACATGCGCTGCCTGCGGGCTTTTGGGAGGCGGCGGCCGAGGCTTGGTTGCAGGGCCAGGCCGGGCATCAGCGCGATGACGACGGCAGTTCGCCGTGGGGCGAACGCAACGGCCTGCGCTTGGGCTTGTCGGCACGCAGCAGCCTGCATCTGGTCAGTGGCGGGCAGGACCAGGCGGTTGCCTTGGAGCGCAGCGCTGCGTCCACTTGGCAGCTAGCGGGTGAGCAGCTGGTGCACGACCAGGCAGGTGTGCGCCGCCAGCATTTGGCGATCCGCCGAGAAGGCACGCTATACCTGCAGTGGGATGGCGAGATGCACGCCATTCAGGCCTTCGACCCGATTGCTGAAGCCGAGGCCAGCCATAGCCACCAAGGCGGCCTGGGCGCGCCCATGAACGGCAGCATCGTGCGGGTGCTGGTCGAGCCGGGGCAAGCGGTTGAAGCCGGTACCGCGCTGGTGGTACTGGAGGCCATGAAGATGGAGCACAGCATTCGTGCGCCGCATGGCGGGACAGTGAAGGCCTTGTTCTGCCAGGAAGGAGATATGGTCAGCGAAGGGACGGTGCTGGTCGAGCTGGTGGAGTGAGGCGGGAATCAATCTTGTGGGAGCGGGTTCACCCGCGAAGAATCCAACGCGGTGTATGGCACCGGCTGCGCCGGTGTTCGCGGGTGAACCCGCTCCCACAGGTGCGGTGCAATGCTTAAGGTTTGCACCGTCCCTGTGGGAGCCCGGCTTGCCGGCGATGGGCTGCGCAGCAGCCCCGGCAATCTAGAAGGCCCCGTGCACCCGCACAACTACGCCGAGAAATTCGCAGCCTTCCTCACACAACAACGCAGGGTAGTTGCTATTCAGTGCCTTCAGATACTGCTGACCGCCCTCTTCGGCCAACTCGCGGAAAATAGCCGGCTTGCCCGGTTGGCGAGCAATAACCAAACGTCCCGCCTCAACCTCCACTCCAGGGTCAACCAACATCCGCATGCCCTGTGGCACACTGCGACCACTGACGGCGCTCATCGCATCATTCTCGACGGTCAGCCAGAACGCCTTGCCTTGGGCCAGGTAGTCCGTCTGCTCGAACACTCCAGGTTCCGCACTCTCGGTAGTACCTAACTCATCCCAGCCCAGCACCGGGTAGCGGAAACACACGATGTATTGCATGAGGTCCAGGTCGTCATCTTCGTCATTGACCCCGTAAACGCCCCGCTCTTCACCAACCTGGCCCTGAATGCGCAGCTGCAGGCTGACGTTATAGTGAGGCATGCCAATCTCGACGAACGTACGGTTCATCGACTCGATTTTCGGCTGACGCCGCTTGTTCACCCAATGCCCTACGCTGCCTTGAGACACGCCAACGCGCTCGGCAAGCTGCTCTTGAGTGAGCCCAAGCTCCTCCATCCGGTCACGGACGAGGGCAATCCATTTATCCATATTCATCGCTGGCACGATACGGACTGCCTTTAGCCGTTCAATAAACATTCAGTATTATTTATCAAAGGGCATTAAAATACCTTAGGTATTATTATCGGTCGGACCCCTTCCCCTACTGGCTCTAGCAGGTATCAGGATGAAACCACCGAAAAACGACGAAACAGATCTCGACAGCGAAGCCGCCCGCCGCGCCCTCGACTACTACCTCAACCCCAAGCCCCAGCGCCCCACACTGGACAACAAGATCTGGACCCTGCACGAGAACGTCTCCGGCGACCAGGCCCAGGAACATGCCATCGCCCTGCTGCGCTGCGCCGCTGCCACCGCACAGGAAACCGCCGCCCACCAGCACGGCAGCCAGCGCGAACTGACCTACGCCCTGATGCACATGATGGACATGGCCCGCGCCCTGCTGGAGCACAAACGCGCCGCAGATCCGGATTTCTGAGTAAAAAGAAGGGAGAGAACGTGATGGCCGCGAACGGCAGAGGCCCCGATTGCCGGGACAAGGAAGCGCATCGGTAAAACTTTTTTACCGAATTGACGAAAATTCATTTGACTGGCAAATGATAACGATTATTATTGCACTCAGCTGATCGCGAGATCTGCTGGATAACCTGGAGCTTAGGTCGCTCTCAGATTATCTCCTCATCAGGCTAATCACGGTTTTTGACCCGGCTTTTTGCCGGGTCTTTTTTTTGGCTCTTCAGGCTAATGAAGATCGTGATGGCGCGCATGATAGCAAAGGTGTTTCAGGGCGTGAACGCTCATTACAAAACTTTGCGGAATCAGCACTTGAGAATCAATCTCGTTTCGCCTACGCTGGTCTCGCATCAAGGAAGATGCCCCCACCCCTCCCCTTTGTAAGCAAGGAGCTGTCCATGACCCGTCTGCTACTGCCCCTTGAACGCCCTACGCCTGTTGTCGAACACGATGCCGACCACGCCCTGCTGCATGCCCTGAAGCGGCTGCCCCGTCGCGTGCAGCAAGTGTTCCTGCTAAACCGCCTCGACCAGTTGGACTTCGCCGCCATCGCCGCCCGCCTCGACCTGCCACTGGCCAGCATCGAGCGGAACATGGACCAGGCGCTGCAGGCCGGTCGCTCGCGCCGGGATGTGCTGGCGAGCGTTGCCGGGCAATGGTATGTGCGCTTGCAGAGCCCACAGGTAACGGCGTGCGAGCGGATCGACTTTCGGCGCTGGCTGGATGCGGACCAAGCGAACTTGCAGGCGTTTCACGAAACTGAACTGCGTTGGCGCAGCCTGTTGGCGCCGGCACGTCAACTGGGCCATGACGGCTGGTACCGGCAAGGCCGGGCGGCACTGTCGCTGGGCGGTTGTTCGATTGCAGTCGGGCTTGGCGTGGCGGCGTTGGTGGCGTTTGGGTTGTGGGCCTGATCAACGCGTCAGGCGCTGTACGAAATCCCGAGAAGCCCAATTGACGCCGCTTGAACGCTGAAAAAGCTGCTTGCCACGCCTAAGCACTTCGCGACTATTGCGAACGATATCGAATGTAGCCCGTCATCCTGCAGCGCAAAATGAAGCTTGGCTGAACCAAACTATTTGATCGCCCAAGTACCGGAAGCACACCATTATCAAGCGCATGTTTGCCTGGCTGAGCTCGCGAAAAACTACGCCGCCATGGTCTCACTGACGTGTTCCCTAAAGTGTTTGCGACATCCCTTTTCGTACAAGGCCGAACGTAGAGTCTGTAGTTCATTGTAGGAAAATCGCAAATATCGTAGGGGGCAGCTTCCCTATAGTTGACCACTCAAGCCGGGGCTCGGGCTCATTTCGCCAATGCCACGGTATATCCATCGCATTGCGAGAGGGAAAGTGCGTTATGGAAGGGGTCGCTGATCAATTGCCAAGCCGGTCGTTTGTTTTTGGCCAATACATTTTGCAGCAAGATGGGTTGCTTTTGCGTGACGGTACCGCCCTGCATCTTCCACCTAAGGAATTGCATGTACTACGGCTATTGCTGGGGGCGGCGGGTTCGCTGGTTCTGAAGGACAGGCTGCTCGACCAGGTGTGGCCCTGTTGCGACGTGGCCGAAGAGTCCCTCACCCGCTGCATCTATGCGCTGCGCAAGTTGCTGGGTCGTGAGAATGACTATATCAAGACAGTCTATGGCAAGGGCTATCGGTTTGTCGGGCAGGTCGTAGAACGAGCGGCCTTGCCATCCTCGCCGTCATCGGTGCCCTCGTTATTGGTCTTGCCGTTGCTGGTGCGGGATGATGAGTGTGGCCTGAAAATGCAGTGCGAAGTGGTTCGCCGACTGACAGCCGCATTTGGTGAAAGCCTTTATGTGATACCGGCGGGGCTGACAGCCAGTGCGCAAGCTTTAGATGATTGCCTGTCGATAGTCGAGCGGATGAGTTTGCCGTTAAGTTGATCACGGTCGAAAACCTGGCTTGTGGATTTTTGGGTCAAGACCGGTGAGCGGCACTCTTATATCCGGATTCTGATCGTTTGCATCGGGTTTTCCTCATGATCTGATCAGGATTGTTTGCCGGCCACTCCCTATCGTTTATTGCAAGCCAAAGCGTTAGGCGCTTTTCATATTGATAGACCGGGTGGTGAACAGCATGCAGGACTCCCCTGCAACGCAACGTGTCTTGAGGGTATTCAGTGGCCCGCTGCAGGGTTGTGAATTTGTTCTGGCGCAGCGGCGTAATCTTTTCGTCGTTGGTTCCGAGGCAAAGTTTTGCTCAACCGAGCATCCGCTGAGTATTCCGGAAGATGCAATCTACATTCCGCTGGAGTGCGGTGGTAGCAACTTCGAAGTCTTGCTTGGCGATAATGATTGCTCGGATTGTGTCGTTCGCATCTTGGGCGACGAAGGTGTGATTGAACAGCTCATTCCATACCAGTCATTGGAAAATATATCGGGGTTGCTAATCGCCATGCGCCCGTTGGATGAGGCGTGGCGGAGTGAGTTGTTGGAGCGGACGCCGGTCGTGCTCGCAGAGTCGGAGCCGGCTAGAGCGCCCAGTTTCGTCACGCGGCGAGTGGTGGTTGGCGCGGTGCTGGTGATGCTGGTCGGGTTGGCGATTTTTGGCTGGTACGCTTCTCGGCACACGCCTGTGTCGGATGTTGAGGCGCTGATTGCCGGGGGCAACAACGGCATGGTCGTAGTGTACGGCCGCGACCGGGCAATTTACGTCTTCGCTGACACCGAGCGCGATGCCGCGTGGGGAAGGCAGGTATTGGTGCGTAAGGGGTACTCGGCGACTCAGGTGATGACCACATACGACGAGCGCCGCCGTTTGGAAAGCCTGGTGTCCAGCCTGGCGCCACAACTCGCCTATCACCGCATCGACCTCAGTGACCCGGTGGTTCCGCAATTATGGATCAGTCGTCAGCGCAGCCTGCTGCCCCCCGAGTTGCAGCGTCGTCTGGAGAGCGCGTTGGTCACTGTCGCGCCCTACGCTCGCGAAATAAAAATCGTACAAAGTGACGATGACGAACTCCTGCATCTGGCCGAGCAAGGCTTGCAACGCTTGGCATTGCCCTTTACGCGGCACAAGCATGCTGACGGTGTGACCTTTACGGTAGCAGGCAGCCTTGAGGACGCTGAGTTGCAGGCCTTGAGTAACTTTGTCACAGCGTTCGGTCAGCAATGGGGTGAGCGATACGTTCATTTCGCAATCGAGCTCAAAGATGACTGGCTCAAGGGCAAGTCGTTCCAGTATGGCCCTCAGGGCTACATCAAGATGACGCCGTCATCCTGGTACTTTCCTAAACCCCTTTGACAATCAAGGTTGGTATATGAGTAAGGTTTCAAATCCCGTTGATTTTCATGATGACTTCCTGGGCCGACAGGCTCAGAACTTCGAGGACGGCGCTGCCGGCCTCAAAGAAAAACTCGATGAAGCATTGGCCGCATTGGCAGGCGATGCATCGGACCCCTCGCTATTGGCCGCCTATCAGGCTGCATTCTCTTCCTACAACGTGTTCCGCAATGCTGCGACCAATACGATCAAGGGCTTCAAGGAGATTGATACGACGATAATTTCCGCCGCGCGTTAAGTCTCGTGTTTGCGCTCGGCTGGCAGGTATTTCGTATGCCCGCCGGGTACTTTTTTGTGGGGGTTCCTATGTCTGTTTCTTCTTTGACTTCTGTGAATCTGAGCCCGCTTCGGATGGCCGAACTGGCACGTCCCGAGCCTGGCTCAGTGGTTTCTCTGGAGGGTCGTTTGATCGAGCGTTTCGCCAGCTCCGCTGTGGGCACCGAGCATGATCATGCAAGGATCAATGCCATGCTCAAACGCCCGGACATCACCAACCCGGAAGTGTTGAGCGAATTGCAGTTGCTCACCGCGCAGTACAACATCGATGTCTCTTTACTCAACGTCCTGGTGCGTAAAACGGTGACGACGGCCGAAACCTTGTTGCGTTCGTCATGAAGGTTTTCGCCTGGCTTGTGCTGCTCTGTCTGATGCTGGTTGGCTGTCGACAACCGAGCTTGCTTCAGGGGCTTGACCAGCAACAGGTCAATGAAGTGATTTCGGTGCTGCAGCGCAATAACATCACTGCGACCAAAATGGAAAACGGTAAGGCCGGATACTCGGTGCAAATCGCGCATGCGGACTTCGCGGCGGCGGTCGACTTGTTGGCCCTGTATTCGCTGCCCTCCAAGGCGCGTGTCGAAATCGCCCATATGTTCCCTGCGGACTCCCTGGTCGCTTCGCCTCGCGCCGAGAAGGCGCGTCTGTACAGTGCGCTGGAGCAGCGCCTGGAACAGTCGTTGAATACCCTGGAGGGTGTGGTGTCGGCGAGGGTGCATGTGAGTTACGACCTGGAGACCGGTGAGAGCGGTCGCAAGGTTGCGCCCATCCATGTCTCGGCGTTGGTGGTGTATGAGCGTGACAGCGAGCCACAGCTACTGATCAGCGATATCAAGCGTTTTCTCAAGAACAGCTTCTCGGCCGTGGACTACGACCACATCTCGGTGGTCTTGTCCAAGCGGGCTCTAGTTCAGCATGCCGCCCCCTTTGTGGAGCCTCGCGCCTACGCGTTTACTTGGCTCTATGGCGTTTTTGTCTTAGGCATTCTGGCTGCGGTAGCGTACCTGGTCATGCTGTACCGAAAGCCGAAAGAGATCGATCATGCTCCGCGGAACTGAAGCGCTGCGCGCCATCCTGCTGCAACCGCTGGACTATCTGCATCCGCACCGCGATGTTGTACCCGCGCTGTTTGACGAGCCGGCAGCCCGGGCGTTGCTCAATCAAACGTTGCTTAGGGGGTTGGAGCTCAGTTGCCCCGATCCGCAGCAGCTCAAGCGCAACCCATGGACTGATTGCTGGGTCGCTCACTGGCAGCATTTGCCCGCAGTCGCCCGCCTCATGGGGGCGCACCTGATGTGGCCGCAGCTGGCTCGCGGGGCGCGGATGCGTGAGCTCAATGTGCCGACTAGGGCTTTCGCCCGTCTCGATCTGGGCAATCGGCCAACGATCTCGGTCAGCGAAGCGGATGGCCTTGAACAATCGCTCGACGCCCTGGGGCTAGCTGCCTTGGCAGCTTGGCATCAACACATCCCGGAGGCGCTCATGCAGCGCCTGTTCTTACAGTTCTCGCCGCGAGTGGTCGAGTTGCAGCAAACGCTACCGCTACTAGCGCCGAATCCATCACTGTTTATCCTGGCGGTACAACATGCTCGAATCCATCAGAACGCTTGTTGATGCTCCGACGACAGATGCCCTCCTGCTGAGGCATGAAGAGCGGACGGCTGCACGCAATCGCCGGTTGTTGATGCAACAAGCCCGCGAGCGAGCCAAGGCCTGTATAGCGCAAGCGGAACAAGAGGCAGACATTGTTCGTGCGGAGGCCTTTCAGGACGGTTATTCCCAGGGGGTGCTACAAGCCGCGGCTGACGTGAGCGGGCTTCTGCTGCAGTCGCGGCTGATGGCGAGCGCGCTGCAAGCCCAACTGGCGCAGGCTGCCCGGTCATTGCTGGGGGATCTGCTGATGGATGAGCGACTGCTCGATGCGCTGCTGCAGCGCTGGCAGGATCGATGGGTAGGCCAAGGGCAGGAGCCGCTGCAGATCGTAATGCCGCTGAGGTGCAAGGCTGGAAAGGTGGCGCTGCAAAGTAAATTGAAGGACTTGGGAGTCGAGCGTGTGGATATCCGTTTCCATGCCCAGGAACGTTACCTGTTTCGCCTGGCGGACCAGGTGGTCGAGTTCGACATCGACGCCACCCAGGAGCACCTGTCGCCGCGCTTGATCGCCCAACTCAAGCAGTTACCAGTGCATGTGCGCCAGCTCGATGATGCGTCGAAGAACTTATTTGTAAATTGGGCTGCCGACCTGAACACGGAAGGCTATAGCGCGTTTCGCGTTTCGGAATCGGATATCAGTGATGAACATTGATAACTACCCGCTCGCAGGCCCCGGCCAGGCCTCGCACCGTGGCACCGAGACGACTGTGCCCCTGGACCAGCGGATGGGGCTTCAGGGTGCGGAAACCAGCTCTCGTCCGGATCCTGAGTTTGAGCGGTTTTACGACGCATTCATGAAGTGGATAGCGTCCGCGACACCCTCACCGGGCAACATTCAGCGTTACTTGAAGCAATACGACAACGCCGGTGGCGAGTTGCCCTTTAAAACAACGCAGAAGCAAATGGATGCGTTGACGCAGGTGCTGGTGCGAATGAAAGAACAGGGTTTGGAAGACAGTGAGGCTTATAAGGAAACAAGAAGTGCACTGGTATCGATTTCGTCGACCAACATGTTCTTCAAGGAGTTTATGCAGGACGTATTCAAGCCCTCTGAGGATGAAGACAGTCGCGAAAATAGCAGCTGGTAATTGTATGCTTGTGCTTTCAATAGGCACGAACCGGCCAGACGCTGCACTCAGTCACTTCACCGCCGCCAGCCACCCTGAATGAGAGGGATATGAAATAGCGATTTACCATCACTGATGCGACCATAAACCACGTAAAGCCGCACGACACTTTCCAACAATAACGAAACACATAACCAGCCCGGCTTCAGCTGTAAGAAGCTCGCAGGCACACACTTTAAACAAAACTTTCTTGTGCATGTCAAATACAGGAATAGCGATGCTTACCCGACACCATTCTTTACCCATCTTACAAACCATCAACCCTACTCACGCATTATCAAGCGAAAGCAATTCGCCCCCAAGAAAAACAGGCTCGCCTGACTCAGCCATCTTTGCCTACCCTCCATCTGAAGCGATGCTAACAAAGATTGATAAAATTGCCGACGCATTGGCAACAGCGCCAACTTGCACGCTCAGCGGCAGTTCGCTTGAATTGTTGAGCCTGGCACTTGTTAGAAATAAAGACTGGCCGACTGACATTTCCCTGACCTGGAAACATAATGCAAATGCAACCCCCCACACTGCCTTTGTCCCCGGCGATGAAAAATGCTGGGTAAACTTTGACACTTTATCCGAAGCGCGAAAAGCACAAAACATTTGCGTATGCCATGATGGCAAAGATGGTTACTCCGCAACCCTGGCAGGGAAAACATGGGAAGCTTCAGGCGAGGACGCCATCTTTAAATTGATGCTGGCCATCAAAGGTGACGTTGCGACGGAAACCATTGGCGATAGGCCTGCTGCTGAATTACGAAGGGTCCTGTCTGAAAATATCCGCGAACAACGCTGTCATTTGGGCAATCTCTGGAGCGATGGACTACAGGATCAAAAGTTGGGCGATGTGGGCGCTGCCGTTATTTCAGGGAGCATAACGAATCATGTGAATAGGCCGCCCATCAAGTTGGAAGTACTCCCTCAATGGGCCAATCTTGCCACGAGACCGGCTTGCAAATACACTCCCGTCATAGTCAGCGGCACAACCAAAGAAGATGTCATCAGCATGCAGACGGTACGTCAAAATCGAATTGATATCTGCAGAGAACTTTCCATGGATCGGGAGACCCCGGGTACCGGTAGTTGGTTTTCTTTCATCAGAGGCCCCCAACTGCACGAGCCGCAACTGCACAACGGGACGGTTCCTGCAATTGTCCTAAGCGGGGGCAGTGCCAGTAAGCTCACTGCGGATCTTGGTAAGGATTACAGCCTGGCTTGGCACCCAAAAAACATGAACAATGAACCGGTCTACCTGCTTGTCCACAAACAGGATTACCAGGTTTACGATTCGACAATGAAAGAGGTGCTTGAGCAGAACCCGAACATGCACCTTATTGGTTGGGATGGTGGCAAGTTGACGGGTTTTGGTGCTGCTCGGGCAGCGGCTTTAGCCTTTGCTGATTCACTGCCGTACTGCCCTGACCGAATCTTGATGATCGATCAGGATGTTGTCAAGACGGAACAGACCAGACATACCAACCCAACGGTGCGGCGCAATGTGGAAAGTCTGCATGAGACGACGAACCAACCGATTGTTGCCTACGGTGTTGGTTACGGGACACGACAGGAAACCCCTGAACCTTTTGCAGAGACGGCCCCAGCTTCAGTTTCCCAGGGCGACTTTAACACGCCGGCGCAGCAGTATGTTTCAATCAAGGCCCCCTTCCGTGAACAGGGGAGTGACGGAATTTATCCTGCCTTCATGGTGGCAGGTGGTGAAGATATGCTGATGAGTCTTGAGCTCAACATGTTCCAGGAGAAACGCAATACGGCTTTGCCGGAAGAGAAGCTTTTCAAGAAAGAACTGCGAGGGCTGGCAGACACACCAAACACCTACTGGAATGAAGGGCGCACTGAAACCCTGAAGGCTCTATTTGAAGCAGAGAAAAATACCTTGGTGGAATTTGAAGGTCGCACCATGAGCCTGGATGATCTTATGACAAAGTTCCAAGATAGAAAATTGATCAGTTCACACCCAAGCGTTGAGTCCTACAATGTTGCAGCGTGCGTTATAGAACGTATTATTTTGCGACTGAGCAAGTTACAAGGAAACGCCTAACAAGTGTTCCCCAGCCCGAAACCGCATCTGAGCGATCGCCTGATGCTCGACGGCGTGCTCTGGTACTTTCTGGAGGCGGAAGGCCCGGCGATGAAGACGATCACCGGATTGCCGGGCAGCTGCCTCTTGTTGACGTTTTCCAGAATGGGGGCGGCGACTTTTTCGGTAATCACCCGCGGGAGCGCACCAATACTGGCTGTGCCTTCAAACTTTCACCTGCGTCCCCCATGGCCTTGGTCGCACTCTGCTGCTGCTCCTCGGTTTCGAATTCCACGTAGTTGTCCGGGAACTTGAAGTGCGACTCCATCGAGGTCCAGAAGTCATCGTTCTGCTGCTGGCCTTTGTCCCAGATCCGTTCCGAAAGCGACAGCACATCGTTGCGCATCAATTGCGGCTGCTCCTGACCCTGGCGGATCACAGCATCGACATGCCCACGCAACCCGTTGGGGCCAGTCGCTTCGATCGTGCTTTTGTTCGGCCGGCTGAAGTAGCGGTCGCCGCGAAATTCGTTGCCTTTGAGCGTCTGATAATCCTCGCCGATCTTGTTGATGAAATCAGCGAGCATCTCGCTGTTGGGGTGGCTGGCCAGCAACGCATTGGCAAAATAGGGCGTGGCGCTGCCGCTGGCTTCGTTCTTGGCGCCGGCCAAGCCCACCAGCATCAGGTTCGGATGCGCTTGCAGTTCACCACTGAGTGGTTGCAAGCATTCCAGATCAATGTCGGCGTATACGCCACCGTGTTCATGTAAAATCTCATAGCGGGCAATGTCGGACGCGGCCGGGTAAGCGCCGTTGCGGCCAATGATTTCGTGCTGATAGGCATCCTTGTTCTTGAGCTGGATATCACTGGGATTGCTCAAGTCACGGATCTCGATGTTTTTGATGTCAGCAAATTTTTCCTTTAACGCTGTCAGAGACGAGACATCACGTTGCGGATCGCTGGCACAGCGGTCCCAAGCGCGCACAGTCTGGTCCAGAATCAAGCACTCGGCCTGGAAAAACTTATCGTCATTGCCGCGGGTGTGCTGTTGGAAGGCCGCCAGTACTTGGTCCGCGTTCTGTGCGGTCACCTGCTTGTCGGTGCTAGGCAACAGCTGCTCTTTCAAGGACTCGTTGCCCTTGGCTGACAACTGCTTGTTCAGTTCGCTCAGTGCCTGCTTCTGTGCCCCCATGTGCACCAGTACACCGGTGTTACCCAGTGTGGTCTTGAGCTGACTGAACAGCCCGCGCAATGCTTTTTCGGCCTGATAGTCCGGGAAAATTTTCTCGGCTTCCTGGCGGGCGGTCTTATTGTTGGCGTAGGCATCGAACTGTTGAGAGTCGACCCATAACATGATCGTACTGCTCGGGTTTCTTTCCGCCCATTGCCTCAGATATTTGTCCTGACTCTCGCCCGGTTGAGAGCCCACCCAAACCATATGGGTGTTGGAGGGGACCGTCTGGAACTCACATCTGGGATAAACTTCGGCAAAAGCTTTCGGGGCCTTCGCGGCATCAATACCGAAGATTGACGACACCGACAGCTGGGACACGACAGGGGAATTGTAAATCAACATGGTGACTCCTTGGCAACTGGATAAACTGTGTAGCACTATCACAACGTTGCTTAACGAGAACTTTTAATTTCGGCATGTATGGTCCCGCATTAGACGTCTGCCCATGCGAGTAGAATATCTTACCGAACCCTAACTACGCGCCCTTATCGGCGCGTAGTCTCGAACTTGCACTCAGACGAATGGCTGAGCGATCGTTTGATGAACCAAGCAATAAAGATCTTCCACATTACGAATACTGGCCAAACCCTCTGGAAGCAGTTCAATATCCAGGACGTGGTTGATCTCCAGAGCGATATCCAGAAAATTCAACGAGTCCGCACCAAGGTCCTCCACCAAGCGGGCGTTTGAAGCAATGGCCTCCACATCGACCACGAGTTTATCGGCGAGAATCGCGGTGATGATGGCCTCTATTTCAAGCTTCATCATTCGCTTTACCTCGAACTGCCATAACCAGGTTCACCTTCACGTCGTTGTCAGCCAATGCCGCTCGCAATCGCCTTGAGCATTTCTGCATACTGGCTCAATTGCGAGGAGAGGAGCTTGTTGAAATTCTCGTGGTACGAGTTGGCGTTACCGTACTTGGTAGTGAGTATCTGTAACTGGTTCTTCAAATCGCCTTCCAGGCTGTTAAAGCCGGTTTGCCAAGCTTGGAACTTCGCGGTATCCCACGTCGCGCCACCTCTGGGAGCCGCTGCCATCATTGCATCCAACGGTGTTAATACAATCATCACTCGATAGCCACCGTTGCCATCAGGATGCACGGCTGACTCAGGCAACCCCATGGCCTTGGCCCACTTCAGTGCCTCTTCCTCTGTGGCAGGTTCCGCACCGGCAATGGGATAGAGGACGCCATCCGGAGCTTGGTTATACTTATCACGCAACGCCGCTAAAGCATTGTACAAATCCGGACTTATGGTGACTTCCTTACCGTCGTTCCCACCTGTTATCCAATCCCCCATCTTCGCCATGATGGTGTCGTTGAATTCCTTGAAGAATTCTGAGTACTTGGTCAGCAACTCCTCGTAGACCGCCAGGTATTCACCCTTGATAAGACCAAGCATCGCCAGCAACTGCTCAAAAAAATCATCGCTGCCACTGACTTGGCTCAAGGCGTTCCGAATAGCTTCTGGCGCATGCGGCAAATCGCCTAGTTTCTTGAGCGTTTCATCCTTCCACTGTTGGATCTTGGGGTGAGCAGGCTGGTCAAGGGCTGCCAACTTGCGTAACTCGGCTTCCAGCAAATGCCCCTGAACCTTACTGGCCTCTACTTTTTCGAGCACCGTTCGTAAGGATTGCTCTGTTTTGATGTTCTCTGCAAGACGCTCGTCGAAGTACCTACGCATAGCCGCCTCACCGGCCGCAGGATCAACAGGGGCGGCAACAGGAGGCAGATAAAATTCCTTCACAGCAACACTTATCTCCTGAAGGCGGTTATCCAGGCGGCCTAACAGGGACACTACCGACCTCGTCAGCCGTTCCGACGGCGACGGGAGCGGGAGCGGGAGCGGGAGCGGGAGCGGGGGCTGGCGATGATCAACCGCTTGACTGCCAACCCTTCCATCCGCCAGCTGTTCGCGATGCGGCGCAATGGCATGTTTAGAAATAGATTCAATTCCCATTATTCAACTCCTGATCAGGCGCGCGCAGAGGCGATGCTGCTTAGGGTGGCGGCGCGGCTGTCGACCAATTGCTTGATGGCGTCGAGCACTTTGCTGATCAGCGCCGTATTTTCATTGACACTTTGGTTGGCAACATCACTGACCGCCTTGTTCAGGCCCTGCTCGGACTGGTGCAGCACTTCGCGCTGACGCTCTGAATACTCTTGCATACGCAGGATGGCGGACAAACCGGGTCCGACGATCATCGCCATGGCACTGACGGCCCCGCCAACGGTCAGGTTGCCCTCGTATGTTTTCGCCCGCAGCGCACTTTTCATGCGCGCCTCCGTGGCCTGGGCAACCGCCTCACGAATGTTCGACTCAAGGGCTGCCCGCCCGCTTTGGTCAAGCTTGCCGCTGCCAACTTGCAACTTGTCGCGCATGTGCTGGGCCTGCGCATCCAGCCTCATCGCATCCGTCTGGTTGGTCTTGATATCCGTATGCTTCTGGCTCTGCCCGCGCAAAGACAAGGTGGCACCCGCAACGGACATGGTGGCAGCAACGACCGCACCACTGACCGCGGCCCACATCGCGGCCTCGCCACCGGCCATGATTGCAACACCTTGCGCAATGGCGGCTTCATAGGCCATCTGGGTGAACTTGCCGCTCATTTCAGCGCTTGCTTTACGTGCGACATTGAGCGCGACAATCGACGCTACCAACACACCGATATGTTTTTCCCACGCGGCGGGATCGAACGACAACAGGGCCGCCACAGGATCTTTCAGCCCGCCCTCCTCTTTCTCCTGCTGCACCACAGTGGCCAGAAACAAGCCCATCATCGCCTGGCTTTCGCTCTCGCTGAACCCTGAAGTATCCAGGGCCTGAATAAGCTGCTGAGGCGTCATTGCTTCGACATGCTGCGTGGTCTGAGACGTCAACACCTGCGCCTCGAACCACTTACCGGCACCGTTGAACGAAATCGGCTGATGTTTATTGACGACTTTATCTGGTTCCACTGACGCCAGTGGGCTGACCCTATATTTGGGACTATATCCAATTGCCTCAGGCATAAGTTTTAACCCTGTTGATTCAAATATTGCGAGCCATGCTCAAGTTGTTGCTGTTGGTACTGTCCTGGATACTGAAGGCTTGCTTGATGGTGTTATCCATGGCTTTTATGGACTCATCGAAGAGTTGAACCGCGTCGTGCAGATGTTTTTGCATCACCTCGGAGATAACCTTGGCGATGTTGAAATCGGCCAAGTGTTCCGTCGCATTACGCTGGTGCATACCAGACTTGATCTGCAACGCGGACTGGGCGACGGTACCGCCCGCCTCTACCACCGCCACCGAAGCAGCCAGGCGCGATGCATAGAGATCCAGGGAGATCGCATCCGACTTGAGACCGATGCTGGAACGGGCCTTGGTCATGACACTGGTAAAACCATTGCTGACCGCCCGTGCAGCCTGCTTGAGCATTTGTGGCGTCATCTCGTTGGCCAGTTTGCCGAACATATTGCCCATCGCATTGGCGACCCGCCCCGCAGCGGCCTTGCCAACGACCGCGACAACCACCAGTACCGCGACCATGGCCACGGCGCCAATGACCGCGCCCATGATCATCCCCGCCATATCGGCCGACGCCGCATCGACGCCGGCCTTCTTCAGAAGGTCCGCAATCCCCTTACCGATGCCCTGAATCATCGGGCTGAGAATATTGTCCATCAGGGGCTTCATGGCCTTTTCCATGAACGACACCCCGGTCAACTGCTTGGCCAGCATGTCCGCGCCCATCAATGCCACACCGACAGCTGCCAGGGCCAGACTGGCTCCGCCCGTGAAGGCGGCCCCGACAACACTCACCACGGTCAGCACCGCGCCCAGAATCTTGCCGATGCACCCCGCCGCCTTGCTGGCAGCTTCGGCTTTACGCACTTGCTCCAGGTACTCTTCTGACTTCTTCTCCATATACTCCTGGCGCGCCGCCTGCATGCTGCGGAACAGCTCCTGCTCCGCTTCAATCTTGTTTTCAGCGCTTTCGCCCATCAGCTCTGCAAAACGCGTCATCAGCAACACCATGGTCGCCGCCGCGTTCAGCTGATTCTTCATGCCATCGAGCACAGGCTTGTCGCCCAGGCCCGCGCTTTCCAACTGCCTGGCCAAAGCCTCAGCCTTCAGGCCCGCCTCACCCGCCACCTTGGCTGCGGCCTGAAACGCCAGCTCGGCCTTGCTCAGTTGTTGTTGGGCACCGGTCAAGTAGCCTTGCGCCAGCTCGCGGGCCGCCAGGGCTTTGGCATGCTCGGGCGTACCCGGCTCGGTTTGCCCCAGCGCGGCTTCAGCATCGGCCAGCGCCCTTTGTGCGCTGTCGACTTTAGCCTTGGCCGCCGCGAGCTCTTTTTCGGAACTGCCCGCAGAGGCGACAGCCGCTTCAAGTTCCGCCAACGCACTAAGATAGTCGTCTGACAGTGCCTTATTGCCGTCAGCGCTGGCCTTGGCTACCGACTTGAGGATTTCCATGCGCGACTTCAGCGAATCCATGCTGACGTCACCCAGCAAGGCGATGAGCGAGGCCATCAGCAAGGTGAACGTGTCGCCAGCATCCTTTTTTGCACGCTCGGCACCTGGCGGTGGCGCAGCCAGACGCGGCCTGCCCAGCTCAGCAGCCTTACCGCCTTGCGACTGATCGGCGTATCTCACACCTTGCAGGTTGGCCAGTGCCGTATCGGCGGCACGCTGATAAGCCTTGGTGTTAGCCGCTTTACTCGCCGCTTCTGCATAGTTTTGCTTGCCGGCCTGACGGGCCAGCGCTTCTGGGGATATACGTGAGTACAAAGCCCTGATATCCATTACGACTGTTCTCCTAAATGGTCAGCGTCGACATTGCTCAACGCATTCAGGTAAGCCTGGGCCTGCTCGCGCATATCCGGCTCCTGAACACGCTCGATGACATACTCAAAACACAACTTGGCCTTGCCGGCTTTCCCCAGCGCAAGCTGGCATTGGCCGGTATAGAGCATCGGGCGGTAATCATTCTTGCCTTGGGCAAACGCCACGGCATACAGATCAACCGCTTTCTGATAGTTCTGCTTGAGCTGATGCACCGCTGCCAGCCCCATCCAGTACTGCGCGTTATAGAAGTCGTAGATACACAAAAAATGGAAAAACTTTTCCGCATCGTCCAGACGCCCCTGCTCATAGAACTCATAGGCAAAGGCGTAGAGGCCATCCATCTGCTCGGTACTGACGCCGCGCAGCGTTTTGAGCGATGCACCATCAAGTACCGCCTGCATCACCTGCTCGGCAATCCGGTCCTCTTCCTGCTCGGTGTATTTTCTACGCTTCATGGCTACTTGCTCCTGAATGTTTCCTAAGCGGGGCTGACAAGGCCATTGAGCCAGTTGACAGCAAGGGGCGCCGTCACAAAACGCTCATTGTGGTGTTAGTGATTTGCTCATACCTGCATGCGGCTTCGCAGGAAGCCCGTCAGGCCTGCTCGACCTCCTCGAGCCAGACCAGCAACCGCAGGACGTTTTCGATTTCCTGCAGTTGTATGAAGGTGTAGCGTTGATGGGTTTTGAAAATGCGTCTGGCCAGGGCGATATCACTGATCACCGGCACGCCTACTTCAGCCGCATACTTGCGCACGGCCAATGCCCGCTGGTTGGTTTCCATCAGTGAGATGAACGGCATCACCGTAACTTCCGGGCGGAAGTAAATACCCACGGCGATGTGCGTGGGGTTGGCGACTATCACGCGCGAACCACGAATGTCGGATTTGATTTGTTCGGATAACAGTTCCTGGTGCAGCGCGTGCCGCCGCCCCTTGATTTCCGGGTTGCCTTCCTGCTCTTTGTGCTCGCGCTTGACCGACTGCTTGTCCATCTTCAGATCCTTGATGTACAGCCAGTACTCACACAGCGCATCGAGGATGACGACCAGCAAGATGCAGCCCAGAAAAGCCAGCGCCAGCACCATCAACAAATGGGCCCAGATCGGGAACAGGTCGACAGGTTTTGCATGGAGTTGCGCAAACAGTAGATGCCGCTGGGTCAGCCAGACCATCCAGAATGCGACCACGAAACTACCCAGATACAACAGGGCTTTCACCGAATCTTTCAGTGTTCTTAGACTGAACAGCTTTTTGAAACCGTTAACCGGGTTCAGTGCGCCGAAGTTTAGCTTCAGGGCCTCGCTGGCAATCGCCAGGCCGGTCTGCAACAACGTGGGCAAGGCGCTGGCGAGAAAGCACACGACGATCAGCGGGGCTACCACCTTGAGCAACAGCACCCCGAGTTCGGCGGCATAACGCTGCGGATCGGCGGCGAAGCCCGAAGCGATGATGCGTCGATAAACCTCCATCACCTCCAGCAGGTTAACGTTGCTCGACAGATAGATGATCGCGCATAGCATCAGGCAGGAACTGGAGAGATCCTTGGCCTTGAAGGTCTGGCCTTTTTTGGCCGCGTCGCGACGCTTCTTGGCCGTGGGTTTTTCGGTTTTCGAGGCGCTGGACATATCAGCGCGCCTCTGGCGGGACGACCCAGTCCGCAAACCGATCCTGCTGGGTGGCCATGCGCAGGATCTCGTCAGGCAAGTGTGGACCGAAATAGAGCATCAACACCAGAAACGCGATAACGCCCTTGACGGTGAGCGACACCGAAAACGCGTTCATTTGCGGCGCAAAACGCGCCAGCAGGCCAAGCAGCGCCTCGGTGAGCAACAAGGTTGCCACCACCGGCGCGCTGATAATCAGCGTTTTACTGATCAACGGATCGAGCAGGCCGAGCAACGGCTGAATCCGCAGCTCGCATCCGTTTACCGGCGAGCAGAGTTGGTAGCTGCGGCTGAGGGTTTCCACCAGCAAGGCCATTCCCCCGCCTTCCAGGTAGATCACTGCCGCGAACAGCTGGAGAAAATTGGCCAACTCGGAGGTGTCGTCGCCGTTGGCCGGATCGATCGTGTTACCCAACATCGCGCCGCGCTGGTTATCGATCAGGTTGCCCATGCCGTGCAACACCCAGAACGGCCAGGACAACAAGCAGCCGAGCATCACGCCCACGCCAGCCTCTCGCAACAACAACCCGTAAAAGCCAAGCGAATCCAGGCGAGGCAACGTGCCTGCGGTATAAGGCCAGAGCGCCATGCCAACCAGCACGATCACGGCGTTTCGCGGTGCTCCGGTGAGCGCGCGGCTGTTGAGAAACGGCAACATGAAAAAAACCGGTGCCAGGCGAGCGAAGCAAATCATCGCACCGGCCAGCCAACCATGCAGGTGGAAAAAAAGGGTTACGTCCATCAAGACTCACTTCAGCGCCAGATGCATGACTTCTCGGCTGAAACCCAGCAGCGTCTCGCCGTACCAGCCAGAAAGCAGAAACAGACAGATCGAAACCGCTAGCAGTTTGAAGCCAAAGGGCAAGGTTTGCTCCTGAAGCTGGGTCACGGTCTGAAACAGGCCGATAAGCAAGCCCACCAGCGTGGCGACGATGATCGGCCAGGCCACCAGGATCAATATCAGGTACAGGGTTTTGTTGCCGGCAAACACCAGGTCATTCATCGCAAGTTCTCATTGAGCCAGGGACAGGTACTGCCCAACCAGTCCGGTAGAAAGCAGGGCCCAGCCATCCAGCGCAACGAACAGCACCAGCTTGATAGGTACGGAGATGATCACCGGGCTCATCATCATCATGCCCAGGGCAAGCAAGATACTGGAGACCACCAGGTCGACGATGACGAAAGGCAGATACAAGTAGAAACCGATCTTGAAGGCGGCTTTGATTTCGCTCAGGGCATAGGCTGGCAACAACGCGAACAACGAGGGCTCCAGCTGCATATCGGGCTCGACATCGACGGCATCCGGGTCTTCGCGCGCGATCTGCGCCCGTTCGAAGAACTGCGCCAGGTCGGGGTCGGTATACTTGGCCAGGTATTCACGGTAACTGCCCAGGCCGTTATCGAGGAACGCCACCACCGCATCGATGCTGGTGAATTCCACCCGGTTTTCCTTGTAGTAGTCATAGCCTTGCTGCACCACGGGGCTCATGACGAACATCGCCAGCAACAGCGCAACGGCATTGAGGGTCATGTTCGACGGTACCTGCTGCAAGCCCAGAGCGTTGCGCACAATAACGAAGACAATCGAAAACTTGATGTAGCACGTGCCCGCGGCAATCAGAAATGGCAGCAACGAAGCCACTGCCAACAGCCCGATCATAGAAACGTCATTCATTACCCATGCCCCGACCAACCTCACGCAACTCGACGCCCAGGCGATCACCTAGCTGGACCAGCTCACCCACGGCGATACACTTGCCAGCGACACGCACTTCAACGTTGCTCGCGGCTGTGGGCTCCAGGGGTAGCACCTGGCCCTCGATGAGTTCGTTAAGCGCAGCCATGCTCAGGGTAAGTTCGCCCAGCACGAATTCGAGTTTGACCGGCAGCCCGACAGCACGCTGGGAGCGCCCGGCGAAAGGTTATCCGGGGGAGTAAGTTGCATGTGCAGACCTTCCTTGACAAAGGTGAACTGGCCGACACACAGATCGGCCATGAAGAGTTGTCGGGTTTGCTCGGCGATGACCAGCACATCGCCCCTCGCCAGTTGCCGATAGGGCAAACGAGCCAGCGCGCTGTTGCCAAGCACGATTCGCACAACCTGCGGCACTGCCTGCAACCAAGCCTGCAGCGGGCGCGACACCTGCTTATGCTGGCTCGGCCCTTCCAGGACCCACACCTCACTCTGGGGCGTTTCAATGCAGGGCAAACAAGCCCCTTGCAGCGCCTCTCCCTGAATGAGTTTGAACTCGAACAGGCGCTGGTAGCCCAGCAGGTCGGGCGCAATTTCGACGGGCCGGCTGACCGCCGAGAACAGGTCAAGAATCTCTTGGCCCGCGCCCTCTTCAAGCAGCCATTGCGACCATTGCGGAGCCACGGCTTGCAACCACTCGCGAGCCCCGATCACGCCTTGCCAGAGACCGTGGCAACCTTGTGCCCAGAAGGCTAGATAACGTGTCTGTGGCAACGGTTGGCTCAGCCGCACACGGTGCCCCTCACGCTGCCAGCGGGCCACTGCATGGCGCCGCTCATAGTCAAGTGGCGCAACGCAGCGCAACAACAGCGTGGAGGTCACGCCTGCTGCCCTCCCCGTTCAATTCTGCCCTGAAGCGTTTGACGGCTCTCCTCTTCGACCTCCTCATCCGGTCGCTCCCGCTCATGAGGGTCTTCATATGCCTGCTGGTCAGCCAAACGCCAGCGCGGATCCTGCACCTGCGCCAGGTTGTCGCTCAAATAGCTGGAGACCGAGGTGCTGTCTGGCTTGAGCAGCAACTGCTCGGGGTATTCGCCCCCCGCCTTGCTTACAGTGATCAGACCCACAGCATTACCTTTACTGAAGGGCACCTGAAGGTAGCTCCTACCCTCCCGAGCGGTGCTGGCCTCAAGCGCCGACTTCAGTTCAGATGCCGGTTTGGCAGCCAAGTCTGAACGCGTTACGCGGTGCAAATGCGGTGACTTTTCCAGCAAAGGCAGTGGTTGCGTCGGTAAGGCTTGAGCGGTTTCCTGCTTGGCCAGCTTATCGGCGACAGCTTGATCGTAGGCTCCAGGCGCACTGACGACAGCAGCCCGATCAGGCTTCTGCGTCCGCATGGCGACGGGTGAACGGGTAGACGACAATGGCGATTTCTGCTGGGCCGATGCATCGACAGCAGCCTGATCGGGTGTGGCAAGCGCATTCGCAACAGCGGTCCGATCAGGCAGTTGCGCAGCGATCGGCAAGCGCTCAGCAAGCGCCAACCGAGCATTAACCAGTGCCGGCGTTGAAGGAACAGGCGGCTGCGTCATTGGTAGATGCATTGTCTGATCCACCGATACTTTGGCCAACCCGGGCTCAGTCCCCGGCCGCAGCGGTGCCAGCGATAACTTCAGCGGGAGTTCGCGCAATGGCTGCAATTGCGCCAACAACATAAGCGCACCCTGCGGCAAGTCGTCCAGTGCATGACGGTCTTCACAGACCTGCGGTTGATCTTCATGGCCAAGCTCATCGGAGGGTAAAAGATCCTTGACCGAACGGACTGCCGCTACAGGAGGGCTCACAATGCTCATTTCCAATTCACCAATAGTTCATCAATGTCATTTTCTTCCTGGCGCCACAGACGTGAACGACGCTCGCCAAGCAAACGCTGCTCCAGACGCTGGTACTTCACATGCTTCCTCTGCAGCGTCTTGATATGCGCTTGCAAGCGCTCGACCTCCTGAGCCGCCGCCTGGTACTGGTCCATCACGCGGATGCGCTCCAACGTCAGGTTACCGATCTGCCGCCGAATGACCGCCTGGCGCCGCAACAGCGCCAGCAACTGCGCATGGCTCAACCGCAGGTCCTCGGGACGTTGACCTATCAGGAGCTCATCAAGCCCACGCGCCTGCTGCTCGATCGCCTGCAACTCACGCTGAAGCGGAGCCAATGCGCGCAAGGCCTTATCGAGCCCTCGCTCACACTCATGCTGCCGGTAGTCGCTGAATTCCAGCAGGCGCCGGACATTAGCCAAGCAGACCATGCAGGGTCTCCAGCGCGGTCTCAGGCGTACACTTTTCACTCAAATCCTGGCAAAGCCACGCCATTAACGCTTCACGACAGGCCATGGCCTGATCGTTAGCCGCGTTTTCCCCGGATCGGTATTCGCCCAGATCGAGCAATACCTGCAGTTGCTCGATGCGGGCCAACACTTTGCGGGTGATGGCCGCCAGCTGCTGAACATCGTGCCCGGTGACTTGATGCGCCACCCGACTGGCGCTACGCAGCACATCGATTGCCGGGAAATGACCGCTGGCGGCCAGCTGGCGGCTCAGGTAGATATGCCCATCGAGGATGGAGCGAATTTCCTCGGCAACAGGGTCGGGTTCATCGTCGCTTTCCAGCAATACGGTGTAGAACGCGGTGATGCTTCCGTTGGCGGTCACGCCCGGACGCTCCAGCAACCGCGGCAGGGAGTCGAACACCGAAGCGGGATAACCGCGCCGTGCCGGCGCCTCCCCCGCTGCCAGCGCGAGGTCGCGGCGGGCACGGGCGTACCGGCTCATCGAGTCAAGCATCAGCACCACTTGCCGGCCTTGATCACGGAAATACTCAGCGATTGCCGTTGCCTGTAATGCTGCATTGCAGCGGTCGATCGAGGAGAAGTCCGAGGTCGCGTACACCACCACACACCGCGCGCATTTATCCGAATGACGCAACGTCTCGACAAACTCGGTAACCTCTCGCCCCCGCTCACCGATCAGCCCGATAACAAATACATCTGCTTCGCTGTGGGCGATCAGCATGTTCATCAATGAGGTTTTGCCAGAGCCCGCCGCAGCAAAAATGCCAATGCGTTGGCCTATGCCGCACGTCAGCAGGCCATCGATCGCCCGTATGCCGGTGGCCATCGGCTGGCTTACCGGACGACGCTGGTGATAGGCCGGAGGCGCAGCATCCACCGGGCAATCGCGACCCTCGAACGCATCGCCGGGGGCCAAACGTTCGACTATCCGCCCTTGGGGGTCGATGACGCTACCGAGCATGGCAGCGCTGCAGTGCAGGCTGAGCAACGCACCGGTCGGCACGATCAGCGATTCACGGGACAACCCCTGCGCATCACCCAGCAAGCTGAGCAGTACCGCACCGGGGCTGAAGCCGATCACTTGCGCTCGAGCGCTTACCCCAGTGTCCCGCCAGTTGCCTCGCACCTCGCACACTTCGCCGATCACCACATCGTGCAGTGCCGCTTCGAGCAGTGGACCAGTCAAACGTAAAGGGTGGGCAGCACGGCGCTCCAGCGATGCCCGACTCATTGGCAGTTGCATCAAGCAATCTCCTACAGGGTCTTGAGCACAGTCACTGAAATGGCGTCGGAAATCTCGCCAAACGACACCACGTCCAGCTCCCGATAACGACCCTCGATCAGCTTCTTGATATAGCGCCGCACATCCACCGAGGCCAGGATGACCATGTCTTTCTGAGGGATGTGCAGGCTGTCGAGCCCGACTGCCAGCCGGTCCATAAGGTCTTCGCTGGCAGAGGGCTCCAGGTTGAGGAAGCTTCCGCCAGAGGTGTGGCGGATGCCCTTGCGCACCACGTCCTCGAACTCCGGCGAAAGCAGCAACACGCGCAGGTCATTGCCGTTGGCAAATTTGTTACTGATGTAGCGCGCCAGGCCGCCGCGCACATGCTCGACCAAGACAATCACGTCTTTCTCGCGGGAGCTCCAGTGAGCAAGCGTTTCTAGAATCAGTTTCATGTTGCGTACCGAGATGCGCTCGGCGACCAGGCGCTGCAGGAGCTCGGCGATTTTCTGCACCGGGGCATGGCGATAGACTTCTTTGACCAGGTCTGGGTAGCGCGCCTCCATCTCGTCGAGCAGGACCTTGCTCTCCTGCACGCCGAAAAACTCCGAAATATTGCGAGCCAGCAGGGTTACCAGGCAGCGATAGAGTTCGTCATGTGCCGTACGCAACTGATGCCCCAGGCCCTGCAGTTTTTCGCGCTCGGTGCTGCGCACCCATACGCTGGCTTGCTTGTTGCTGTCGACGCCCCTGGTCAGGTCCAGGCCGAGATGCTCAAGCTCTGGCTTGTAATCGACTACACGTAGCAGGTCGAAGTGGATATCGAACTGGTCTGCACGAACCTCGTTGATCAACACCGCGACTTGCCCCGACGGCAGTGAGTCGGCACCGCGCAATTGGGGCTCGGGGATCCGGATACCGTAATCGATGAAGAACTGGCTACGAAAACGCTCACATAATCGAGCCTCGCGCAGCGCGTCGACGCGTGCACTTGGCACCAGCAGCATCAAGGCGACGGTTTCGGTGGCCATGTCTTCCACGTTTTCGATCAGGCCCAGCTCACTTTCGGGCTCGCCCTCTTCCCCTGCGAAAGACGCGACGGAGGTAGTAGCCGATGTTTTCTTCTCCAGCCGGTAGCGAAAGTAAAGCAATGCCACCAGCGCACTGGCGATGAACAGAAACACCGCAACCGGGAACCCCGGCAGCATCGCCACACCGACCGCCAGCAAGGCAGCAATACCCAGCACAAAAGGATGCCCCAGCAGTTGGGTCATCATGTTGCGCCCCAGGTTGGCCTCGTCTCCGTTGACACGGGTGACGATGAAACCCGCACCGATGGCGATCAACAGCGCGGGAATCTGCGCTACCAGGCCGTCACCGATGGTCAGCAACGTGTAGGTCGACAGCGCCTCGGACATGTCCATCCCCAGTTGCCCGACACCGATTGCGATCCCCCCCAGAAAGTTGACGAAGATGATGATGATCCCGGCGATCGCATCGCCCTTGATGAACTTCATGGCGCCATCGAAGGACCCGTACAACTGGCTTTCGCGCTCTAGCGTACTGCGCCGCTCACGCGCCTCCTTGGCATCGATGACGCCGGCCTTGAGATCACCATCGATACTCATTTGCTTACCCGGCATGCCATCGAGTGAGAACCGCGCCGCCACTTCCGCCACGCGTTCGGAACCTTTGGTAATGACGATGAACTGCACGATGGTGACGATCGCGAAGATCACGAAGCCCACCACCAGGCTGTCGCCAATCACAAACTCACCGAAAGACGCGATGATCTCACCGGCATCGGCCTGCACCAGGATCAGCCGACTGGTACTGATCGATAGCGCCAGACGGAACAACGTAGTAATCAACAACAGCGCGGGAAAGGTGGAAAAACTCAGGATCCGCTCGATGTAGAACGAGCCCATGAACACGAGGATGGCAATGACGATGTTCAGGCCGATCAAAAAATCCACCAGCGGCGTCGGCAATGGAATGATCAGCATGGCAATGATCATCACCATCAGGGCCAGGATCAGCAGCTCGGGTCGAGAAATGACATTGCGCAGGAATTTATCGAGCATGGTAAGTACCGACCTTCAAGATCAGGAGGCGAAATGAGCCGTCAACGCGGCATGTCGCTCGATGGCTTCATGGGCAAACACCAGGTCGGCCAAGTGCGTGAACTGCACGGCGATGCGCGCCAGTGCCTCGTCATCGCCAAACAGCTCCAGCGGCAGCGCCAGGCAGGCCAGCCGCAGCAGTTGCAGCAGTTGTGCGCGCTCGTGGTGTTCAACCAACAACAAGCGCGCCCCAAAGACACCTGACAGCAACGGGTCGAGCTCGTCGGGAAACTGCAACAGCCCCAACAAGAACACCAACCAGTCCGGTTCGCTGGCGTTATGCCGGCAAACCAGCTCCTGTACGAGCAGCCCCCGGATGAACACGGCATCAACCGAACGCAGACGCTTGAGGTCACCCAGTTTTTTCAGCAACTGGCCAAACTCGTCGCGTGAACAACTGGGGTCCTGGGCATCGATGTCAGTCAGCAAGGCAGCCTCGATGAAGTCCAGCACCGGGCCACGGTGCTGATAGCCGTAGATGGCTATCCAGTCCTCATAGGACTCGACCGGACCGCCTTCGGACTCCAGGAACGCGCGATAGGTGTCACGCAACAAGGCCGCTTGCAACGCCAGCGCCTTGCCAAACATCTTGGCTTTGAGTGCCGAATTGATACCGGCCTTCAGACGCTTGGGCGGCGACTGAACGAGTACCTGTTGCAGTAGCGTCTCCAGGCGCCGGCGAGTCGCCTCGGCCATCACTTTTTCCCGCAACAGTTGGCGCAGCACCAGCACCAGATCGCTGTCGTCGGGAAACAGCCCCCGGGCCTGTGCCAGCAGCCATTCGATGCTGCGCTCGGCAAGCTTGGCCAGCGCCGGTATTTGCCGAGCCTTGGGAACCACATCTTCATCCAGCACCCGCTCGAAGCTTTCTGAAAAGCCTTCGAACTTGTCGCCGAAATCGCCCCTACGGCGAAACTGCGAACGCAGGGACGCCGCCATCTCATCGCTGTTCTCAACGAATCGCTGGACGCTGGCGGCTGGAGTAGCATCGTCGTCTGGCGCTTCAACGACCTTCGCCAGGGGCTCGCTGCCCTGATGCGGGCGCAGCATCTGCATGCGCGACGGCACTGTGCCAATACCGGCCATATCAGCGCTCCAGCGCGCGCAGCACCGCGCGGTCGGCCGGCTCAGGGGCCACCTTGTCGATCACCCGCGAATCAATCGGCATAACGCCTGGCTCAAGCAGGCTGTCGAGCTCTTTGGGTTGAATCAGGAACACCCGCACCGTGTTGGATTCACGGGTCTGCCGGTAACTGAACATCCGCCCCAGATAAGGAATATGCCCCAGCACCGGGATACGCTTGATCACCTCTGCACGCTCGTCTCGGGTGAAGCCCCCTACCAGCAGGCTTTTACCCCGCGGCACTCGGGCAACAGTACTGATGCGCGTTCGGCCTACCGTAGGTAACGTGTCGACCACAGACGACTCGGTGGCCGAGTCGACCACACTGCCGTCCTCGATATTGAGTGCCATCTCGACTTCCCCGGAGGCTGAAATCCGTGGCAAGACGCTGACCAAGGTGCCGTAAGTGACGTGTTCGAGCTCAACACTGCGCTCACCAATCAGGCGCGCATAGAAGGTACGGTTATTGTCGAAAATCGCCGGAACGTTTTCTTGAGTCAGCACGACCGGCCGCGAAACCACCCGCGCGCGGTTGTCGGTTTCCAGCGCCGAAATGGCAGCCATGAACGACGTGCTGTCCAGCGTGCTCAGCGAACCGCCGTTGAGCGATACCCCCACCTGCGAGCCGAGCTTGAGCGAACCCTGCCAGTCGACGCCCAACTCATTGAGATCGTCCTTCTGCAGATCGATAATCCACAGGGAAAGCTCGACATGGCGCTTTGGCTCATCGAGCGCAGCAACCAGGTTCTCGATAAACAGCACCTGCTCGGGGAGCCCCTTGACCAGCAGGCTATTGGTATCGGGATAAGCCACTACGCGGATACTGCCGGCTGCCGCATCGCGAGCAATGCTCTGCGGCACGATCGTGTTGGCAGATGCGGGTTCGGAGGCACCCAGCCCCCCCCAATGGAAAGCTGGGCATGCCATCCGCATGCTCTTCTCCGTCCTTGTTGATCGCCGCGTCGACACCACGGTTTTCACCCTTGAGCAGCGCTTCGATAGCCGTCGCAATGCCGGGTACCGTAATGCTTTGGTCGCGCAACTCGTATTTGCGGTCTGCCACGAAGGTATTGCGCAGATTGATAACGCCAATACGCTGCTGCCCGAGTTGCAAGCCGGCACTTTGGTTGTCCATGAATTGCGCGGCCTGCGCCACCAGGTCGACATAGATTGGCGGGCCGGAAATGTAAAAGGTCCGCAGCCCATCGTGGCGCAAGGGGTATCGGGCATCGTGCAAGCCAGAGCTGCGCAGGAAGGCATCCAGCTTCTGGACCGTGATGGTATTCAACGAGATGACGGCGCTCTTCGCTTCGCTCGCCTCATAGACATACAACGTCTGACCATCGCTGTACCAGATCAGCGCCATTTGCCGAACAATACGCTCCAGCGTCTGCTGCGGTGCGGCGAGCGAAAAGTCGCCACTGATGGTGCGCCGAGCTGCCGCTTTGCTGAGGATGACCGGCTGCCCCAAGGACGCTGACAGTGCATCGAAGAACGTGCGCAGGCCCTCCTGACGAGCCACATACCCCTCTTCTGCACGAACAGAGGCAACCGATGAAGCCATAGGCAATACGCAACACACCACGAGCATGACCGCTCGCGGACAAACACTTTTAAACTTCATGCGTTCATTCGCTCGGCAGGCCGGTAATATCGATCAAACTGCTCGGCGCAATACCGACCAGCTCTCGAATCTCTTTGGAAAAATGCGAGGAAGAGGCGTAACCAAACTCCAAGGCAATGTCTGTCAGGGAGGCCGCGCCTTCAGCCATGCTCAATAGCGCGCGTGCCGTACGCCACCCGCGCAACTCGGACTTGGCTGTACCACCCAGCGCTTGACGGCAAAGCCTTCTGAAGTGAGACACCGAGACGCCATAGCGGCCAGCAAGGTCTTGGAGCTTTTCACCGCCCGAACCTTGCGCCAACAGAAAACCGAGCAACTGATAACGCTCACTGCTGCGCAAATGACGGGCAAAAGCTTGATAGGCAGCACCACCCTGCAGCGCAAGGGAGAGATACCAGGACTCCAGCGCTGGCGCCGCTCGCACTTGGCCACGACCTTCGTTCAGCACGGCCCAGGGCTCGCTTCGAGCAGGTCGCACCTCAGGCACGCCCCCCTGATCGATAAACAGCTGCAACTTGAAAAGATTCATTTGCGATAGAGGCAGCACCCAAGCACTTCCACTGAGCACTTGCAACCCCGGACGTAAAACCAGCAAGCCCTGCCACCCTGGCGCCAGGCACAAGAAAGCTGAACGTTCGCGATGCGCCAGACACAAAACATCACAGCCATTGCTAATACGAATAACTTGCTCACCCGATTTCACAAGAGAGCACCAATCCCTCAGGGTTAAAATCGAGTCTGGTTTTTCGCCCACCCCCACTTCAGCCACCATCATCTCAATCACCCGGAATAGATTCTCAGCCACTATGCTGAAGACCCACCGAACGATCTTGATGAGAAACTGATGACAACTGCCAATATGGCCTGCACCGTGACCAAGCTCAGCACAAAACCCGCCACCGCTTGTACGCAAGCAGTGGCTGTCCTAGTGGATATCAGACGGGAAGGCTTAAACTATCTATTACATGACGGTTGGAGCAGCCCAAACGCTTCTAGTATCCAATCGCGAACACGAGTACAAGCATCATCGCCTTTCTTCTCCTCCCTGAAAGTCAAAAAATGCTGACTGCCCTTGTGCGTCAACTCCTGCTCAACGGGCCTGACGAGCAAGCCCTGCTGAACCAGTGGGTCTACCAAGTAATGCCAGCCCAAGGCGACACCCTGACCCGCTACCGCCAATTGGACCAGCGAGCCGTAATCGTTGGAGTGGTAGAACTGTGCACCCTTCGCCACCCGCGCGTTCAGGTCGATATGGTGATACTCGAACCAAACATACCAGTCTACATGCTCTGCGATCTGAGACCTCCCAAAGGGACTGAGGTTGAGCAATGGTTGCTGACTCATAACCTCTAAATCTGTCAGGTCAGGATTTTGCTCAAGATATTCAGGGCTGCATATTGGATAAATTACGTCACAAACAAGGGGGTAGCTGCTGTAACCCTCTCGTATTTTTGAGAGCTTATTAACAAATATGTCAGGCTCAACGCCTGGTTCCATCGTCAAAAAATTTTGCGTCACCACCGTATTAAGATCAATATCAGGGTTAGCTGCCAGGAAGCTGGGAAGACGAGGTGTAAGCCATAAGCCCGAAAAGGCAGGCGTGCAACAAATAGTAACAACACGTTTACCGCTAGTTTGCCTGCGAATACGACTTGACGCCTGAGAGATGTTACTCAGCGACAATTGGACAGCATCAAAAAAGGCCGCACCTGCCGAAGTCAACTCCACCGCCCGCCCGTGCCTTATGAACAACTGCGCGTTTAAGAAGTTCTCAAGCTCGCGAACCTGGCGACTGACAGCAGCCTGGGTAACACACAGCGACTCTGCAGCACGCGTAAAATTCAAATACTTCGCCGCCGCTACAAATGCTTTCATAGCGCGCAATGATGGCATGTGAATCAGGGACAAATCGGGTTCCGTATGCTTTACCATTCGCCTGCACCATTTATCAAACAAAAATACGACATTTGCATCACGGTAGCCTTGATCAAGCCTAACCCCTCGCCCTCTATTTTTCGTGTTTCGCCACACGGCTATCCGAGCAAATACTCAACACGCTTCATACCGATTTCGTTACCCCTGCATCGGCGCTAATTCTGATCCCAGAATACTGAAAAAGGGCCTTCATGGAGGCCCTTTTTCATCTTATTTGTTGAGCTAAAAATCTTACTCGTCTGCTGCACAAAGCGCCTTGTACTTCACGATGATAAACCCAGCATTGCGTGCTGAAGCCCCATCGCCGATGGCTACGACGTCTGCCGTAACCCGGCTCTCCAATGTTGGCTTCTCCAGCGATCAGGAAGCAGAAGATTCGCGCTCGATCAGCGGAGCCAATGCTTCACGCAGAGCATCCAACTTGTCTTCGGCCAGGCGGGCAAGCGGACGGCGTGGATTACCTGCGCCGTAACCCATGATTTCAGCACCTGCGTAAACAGACTGGACGTAGTCACCCTGCCAGATCAGGGACATGACGGGAGCCAACGACTTCCAGATCTCTTGCACATCATTCCACTTGCGTTCAGCTGCGGCGTTGACCAGGGCAACACAGGTTTTGGGTGCCATGTTGGCCCCACCCCAGATCAGCCCTGCAGCACCCGCGAACAGCGCGTAAGGTACCAGCGGATCGGCACCATTCATGGTCGGCAGGCCGGTGCGCACCAGGGAACCTTGAGCTGCAAGATCACCGCTGCTGTCCTTCACCGAAACGAAGTTCGGGATTTCGCTCAGTTGCTTGAACAGTGATGGAGTGACCTCAACGCCTACCGCCTGTGGAACGTTGTAGCCAATGATCGGCAGGCCGGCTTCGGAGACTGTGGAGTAGAAGTCGATGATGCCCTGGTCATCGGTTGGGCCTTCAAAGAAAGGTGGAAGCACCATGACGCCGTCGGCGCCACAATCCTTCGCATGACGGGTACGCTCGACAACTTCGTCAGCCAGCAAGGCGGAGGTCTGAGCAATGATGCGAGCACGACCGTTGATGACTTTGGAGCCGAAAGCGACCAGCTCCTTGGACTCATCCTTACTCAGATACACGTGCATTCCGGTTCCGGAGCTCAGCACAAAGCCATGAACACCAGCCGCGATGTAACGCTCAAGGAGCTGTTCAAATCGCGCGTAGTCGATTTTGCCCAGGGCATCGAACGGTGTGGTGATGGCAAGGTTAACACCGGAAAACTTGAATGCAGACATCGTGAAACCCCTTATTGTTCTCAGCTGGTCGGCCCAGCCAAACCATCGAGCGGTGGATGCTCCAAGAAAAGGGTACGGATGAACTCAATTTGTATACAGCAACATTTCCGGAGACGACTTGATGAGAAATTGTAATGCGGCTGGCGGCCCTCGCAGAGGCGATGGCCCTGTGGACCACGCGCCCGCAACAGCGAGAACGCCAACGACTCAGCCGATCAAAACCGCTCGGCCGGGTCTGTGGTCATGAGCATCTGCTGGAACCGCTCCAGGAATATCGACTCTGCCTGGGTCAGTTTCTGTTCGCGGTTCCAAAGCAAATAGATATTCACATCGATCACCCCGTCCCACGGCGGCAAACGCCACAGCTCGTTGGCCTGCACATCCGCTGCCACAATGTGCTCCGGCAGGCAGCCAATACCATAGCCAGCCCCCACCAGACGCAAGATTTCATCCAGGCTCGGCGACGACGCGACAATGCGCCCGGTAAAGCCCTGCTGATCACGAAACACTGTGAGCGGCGACAGGTTGCCGCCCATCTGGTCACTGGTAAAGCTCACGAAGTTCTCGCCCTGAAGGTCCGCCACGGTCAGGTTCTTGCGACCAAAAAAACGATGGCGCTTACCACAGAAAAACGCATAGCGCTGTTCGAGCAGCACCCGCTGCTCCAGCCTTGGCTGGGGCGTGCGGCACAGGCTAAGGCCAAACGATGCAGTCTTTTGCAACAGGCCGCTGACCACATCCGAACTGCGCAGCACATCGATTTCCAGCTCTACCTGCGGGTAGTCACTGTGAAACTGTGCCAGGAAGTCATCGTAGGCACGGGACTGGATGCGGCTGATGCTGAGCAGGCGGATCTTGCCCGTAACCGTCTCGGCCGGGCTGTCCAGCGCAGGCCCCAGCCGTGAGACCGTGCCGTACAGTTCGGCGGCAATCTGCATCACTTCCTGCCCCGCCTGCGACAGGGTAATGCGCGGCCCGCGACGCACCACAAGGGCACTGTCCAGCTGCTCCTCCAGGCGCCTTAGCGCCTGGCTGACGGCCGGCTGGCTGAGGTGCAGGCGTGCCGCCGCCCGGCTGATGCTGCCCTCCTGGCCGATTACCAGAAAGGTGCGCAGCAAGTTCCAGTCGAGGCGATCGTTGAGAAAGCGCTTGGCTTCGGGGTCTCTCGCTAAAGGCGTAGTGGTCGGCGTCATTATTGGCTGGCCTTATACTTGAGTATTTAAATTAGAAGCTTTTCCTAGAATAGGACTTGGCTCAACATCAAGCAACGCACCGCCAGAGTGCCTTTGTCCTGCCCGTGCAGGGCTCTCCTTCTCCTGCCTATAACAATGACGCCCAGGAGCCTCAGATGACGAGCAATACCCCCACCCCGCGTCGTGCCGCGGCGGCTGCCTTTATTGGCACCACCATCGAATTCTATGATTTCTACATCTACGCCTTCGCCGCAGCCTTAGTGCTCGGGCAGCTGTTCTTCCCCAGTGAAAACCCGATGCTGAGTACCATGGCCGCGTTCGGCAGCTTTGCCGTGGGCTTCATCGCCCGGCCATTCGCGGGCATGGTGTTCGGCCACCTGGGCGACCGCCTGGGGCGCAAGAAAATGCTGCTGGTAACCATCGTGCTGATGGGCGTGGCCACCACCTGCATCGGCCTGCTGCCGACTTACGCCCAGGCCGGCATCTGGGCCCCGATCGGCCTGATCTTCCTGCGCCTGCTACAGGGCATTTCAGTCGGTGGCGAATGGGGTGGCGCGGTGCTGATGGCCAGCGAGCATGCACCCAAGGGCCGCAAGGTGTTCTTCGCCTCGTTCGCCCAGTGGGGCAGCCCGGCGGGCCTGCTGCTGGCGCTGATCGCCTTCCGCTTCATCACTGCCATGGAGCAGGAAGACCTGATGAACTGGGGCTGGCGCATTCCGTTCCTGATGAGCGGGCTGCTGATGATCGTCGGCTTGCTGATCCGCTTCGGCGTGCCGGAGTCGCCAGAATTTGCCGAGGTGAAGGACAGCGACCAGACCAGCGACAACCCGGTGCGTGAAGTGCTGCGCAACCACTGGCGGAACATCGTCTTCGCCGCTTTGGCCGTGACCATCGGCTCTGGCGGGTTCTTCTTCACCAACACGTTCATGATCACCTACGTTACCCAGTACCAGGGCATCGCCAAAACCACCATTCTCGATTGCCTGTTTGTGGTCACCATCCTGCAGTTTCTCTCGCAGCCCTGTTCGGCCATGCTCGCCGAGCGCCTGGGTGAAGGGCGTTTCCTGAAATGGGTAGCTGCGCTGTGCATGGTGGTGCCGTACCCGATGTTCCTGCTGGTGCAAACCGGCAATGTGATCTACATGACTGCCGGCATCGCCCTGGCCGTGGTCTTGCTGTCGGCACTGTATGCCGTGATTGCCGGCTACATGGCCGAAGCCTTCCCGGCCCGGGTGCGTTACTCGGGCATTTCCATCGCCTACCAGCTGGGCAGCGGCCTGACCGGTGGCCTCACGCCAATGCTGGGCACTTTCGTTGCCGGCCAGTTCGCCGGGCAATGGGTACCGCTGGCGCTGTTCTTCAGCGTACTGGCCTTGATGTCGCTGGCCGGCGTGCTGGGGCTCTCGCACCTGCGCAATGCCAGCGCCAGGCCGGTCGCCCTCTCCACTTCGCAAGGAATCGCCTGATGAGCAAGCCTCACAACATGTCAGAGACCGAATGGCAATCGCGCTGCGAGCTGGCGGCGCTGTATCGCCTGATCGCCTACTACCGCATGACCGACCTGATCGATACGCACATCACCCTGCGTGTTCCAGGCCCCGACCGGCACTTTCTGATCAACCGCTACGGCGTGGCGTTCGAGAAGATGCGCGCCAGCGACCTGGTGCTGATCGACCTGGACGGTAACGTTGTCGACAGCCACTTCAACGGGGGCAAGGTCAATGCGGCCGGCTTTGTCATCCATTCGGCCATTCACGATGCGCGGCCGGACCTGCACTGCATCATTCACACCCACACGGCAGCTGGCATGGCGGTGGCGGCACAACGTGACGGCCTGCTGCCGCTGACCCAGCACGCGCTGAAGTTTTACGGCAACCTGGCGTACCACACGTATGAAGGCATCGCGCTGTCGCTGGAGGAACGCGAACGGCTGGTCGCCGACCTTGGCCCGCACAAGGCGATGATCCTGCGCAACCACGGGCTGCTGGCGGCCGGTGGCAACGTGGCGGCGGCATTCCATGAGATTTACTTCCTGGAGCGCGCCTGCCAGGCGCAAATCCAGGCGATGTCTGCTGGCGTGGCGTTGAATATACCCAGTGAGGAGGTGTGCCGGCACACCGCCGCACAGTTCGGGCGCGATGGCATCGACGGCATCATCGACATGGCCTGGCAGGCCGCGCTCAGCCTGATCGATGAGCAACGCAGCGCGTGGTGCAGCTGATATGGCCAGCCTCGTATTGCTTTGCCAGAACCCGGCGCTGACTGACTGGCTGGCCGCGCTGTTCGCCGAACATGCCCCGCAACTCGACGTACTGCGCCCAGACGATTCTGGCGCCCAGCAGGCCGAAGTGGCCGTGTGCTGGTTTCCGCCCGAAGGTAGCCTTGGCCGCTTGCCCAACCTGCGCCTGGTGCACTCGATCGGTTCAGGCGTCGACCACCTGGCCCAGGACAACTCTCGCGATGTGTCGCTGCCCGTGTGCCGAGTGGTCGACCCTGACCACACCCAGGGCATGAGCGAGTACGTGCATTGGGGCGTGCTGCACTTTCACCGGGGCTTCGACCGGGTGATCGCCGGCAATGCCAGCCAGCATTGGCAGCGCCCGGTACAGCGCAAGGCCGGGGACTTCCGCGTCGGCGTGATGGGCCTGGGCGCAATCGGTGCACCGGTGGCGCAGCGGCTGGCCGCGGCGGGTTATGACGTGCGCGGCTGGGCACGCACCCCACGCCAAATTGACGGCGTAACGACCTTCGACGGCGCAGGTTCACAGCAGGCCTTTCTCTCTGGGCTGGATGTGCTGGTCAACCTGCTGCCGCTCACCACCAGCACGCATGGCGTACTGAACCATGCGGTGTTCCGGCACATGGCCAAAGGCAGTGCCCTGATCAACTGCGGCCGTGGCCAACACCTGAATCCGGACGACCTGCGCCAGGCGCTGGCCAGCGGGCAGTTGCGCGGCGCCTTGCTCGATGTGTTCGAGCAGGAGCCATTGCCTGCCGATTCGCCGCTGTGGCACACGCCCGGGGTGTGGGTGACACCACATATGGCGTCGGCTGCTTCCGACCTTTGCATTGTCCGGCAAGTGGCCGACAACGTGTCGCGCCTGAGTGCCGGGCTGGACCTGAACAACCTGGTCGATCCCGAACTGGGCTATTGACCGCACGCGATATCAAGAGGTGCTCCATGAAAACGTTTTTCCACCCTGCCCAACGCCTGCACCACCCCCGCTCCTACCTGTCGCGGGGCCAGATGCGCCAACCGCAGGAAGTGCCGGCACGCATCGACCCGCTACTGGCCGTGATCGAAAAGCTCGGCTACCCGCTGTTCGAACCCGCCGACCACGGCCTTGCCCCGCTGGCGGCGGTGCATGGCCAGGCCTACCTGGACTACCTGGGCAGCGCTTACCAGCAGTGGCATGAAGTGCCGGAGGACTGGGGCGATGAGGTGATGTCCAACATCTACATCCGTGAAGGCAACCCGCTGCGCGGCATTCTCGGCAAGACCGCCCGCTACCTGGCCGATGGCAGCTGCCCGATCGGCGAGCATACCTGGCAGGCCGCCTACTGGTCGGCGCAAAGCGCGGTGGCCGCGGCACATGCGGTGATCGAAGGCGACCAGGCCGCCTATGCCCTGTGCCGGCCACCGGGGCACCATGCCCGCGCCGAGGCCGCAGGCGGCTTCTGTTTCCTGAACAATGCAGCCATCGCCGCCCAGGTGCTGCGTGGCAAGTTCGGCAAAGTGGCAGTGCTCGACACCGACATGCACCACGGCCAGGGTATCCAGGAAATCTTCTACGAGCGGGACGATGTGCTGTACGTGTCGATTCATGGCGACCCGACCAACTTCTACCCCGTGGTGGCCGGTTTCGATGATGAGACCGGGGCTGGCCCAGGGGCTGGCTTCAACTTGAACCTGCCCATGGCCCATGGCGCCAGTGAAGCGGATTTCTTTGCCTGCATGGACCAGGCGGCAGCGGCACTGCGCGCCTTCGCCCCGGATGTGCTGGTGCTATCGCTGGGCTTTGACATCTACGAAAACGATCCGCAGTCCAAGGTCTCCGTCAGCCACGAAGGGTTCCGCCTGCTGGGGCAGCGGATCAAGGCGCTGGGCCTGCCCTGCGTGGTGGTCCAGGAGGGTGGCTACGACATTGCAACCCTGGATGAAAACGCCTCGCGCTTCTTTGCCGGCATGACTGCCTGAGGCAAAAAAAGATGTGCTCCGGGTTGCCTTGGGCAACCCGGCTTATCGAGCAATACAACAATAAAGAGCGCAACTTGCCGCACCCGCAAGTTAGCGATCAGGCCCCCGGCTGCCCGCCGCAGACGCGGGGACAATAACAATAAATCTTCACGCTGCCGTTCTTGAATCTGGCAATAAGGAAGTCTTCATGTCGCTCAAAACTTTCACGTTGGGGATGGCGGGCGCAAGTGCCTGCCTGTTGGGTTCGATCGCCTGTGCGGCTGAATCGGACCATGGTTTCATCGAAGGCAGTACCACCACGGTCGGCTTGCGAAACTTCTACTGGAACGCCGACAACCGTAATGGCAGCTACCTCAACCCGGCTGGTGAACGGCAAAGTTATCGTCAGGAATGGGCGCAAGGTGTGCTGGCCAAGTTCAACTCTGGATATACCCAGGGGCTGGTCGGGTTCGGCCTCGACCTGCATTACATGGGTGCGGTGAAACTGGACGGTGGCAAGGGCCGGGTTGGCGACGGCATCGGCAATGGCGGCATTGTCTCGCGCGATAACCAGGGTGACCCCAAGGCTGAATATTCCAAGGCAGGGGGCGCGGTAAAGATGCGCGTAGGCAGCACCGAGCTGGCCTATGGTGACCTGTTCCCGGATTCGCCGGTGCTCAAGTACGGCGATATCCGCCTGCTGCCGCAAACGCTCAGGGGCTGGAACGTCACCGACCATTCTTTTGCCGGGCTGGCCTTGAACGCAGGGCGCTTCACCTCCAGCAGTGACAGGGCAGCCACCAACCATGGCGGCAAACTGGGTACCGCTTACGGCGGCCGCCAGGCTGACAGTGACTTTGTCAGTTACTACGGTGGCATCTACACCGGCCTTGAGAATGTGAAGATCAAGTTGTTCGGGTCCGAACTGGACAATATCTGGCACCAGCAGTTTGCATCCATCGAATACCGTGTGCCTTTGAAGGTGGGTGGCGTGTTCAACACCGGCGCCAATTACTACCGTACACGTGACACCGGCAGTTCGCTGCTTGGTGATATTCGCAACGATGCCTGGAGTGCCCGGGTAGGCTACGCACTGCGCGGCCACAAGTTCGAAGTTGCCTATACCCGCATCGATGGCGACCAGCCTTTCGACTATGTCTGGAACAGTTTCGACATCGAACTGGATGCGGCCTCCCAGGCCAGCGACTTCAACAGCCCCAATGAAAGGGCCTGGAGCGCACGTTACGATCTGGACGCTGCCATCTTTGGCGTACCTGGGCTGACCTTCACCGCACGCTACATACGCGGTACCGATATTGATGGCCGCGATGCAGGCGGTGCCTATTCACGGTTCCAGGCGGTGCACGACGGGTCGCAATGGGAGCGCGACCTATGGGTGAAATACGTGGTGCAGTCGGGGCCTGCGAAAAACCTGTCCCTGCGGCTGCTGCATGCGTCGATGCGCACGGGTGGGGATTACGGGGCGATTGCCAATGACCTGGACCAGACGCGGATCATTCTGGACTACCCGCTGGACCTGAACTTTCTGAAATAGCCCAGCAAACCTGCGCGGGACCATCAGAGCAACTGTCTTGCGCCCTCACTCAACCTACCGCATCACCCTGTAGGAGCAGCCTTGTGCTGCGAAGAGGCCGTGAAGGCTAAAGACTATCTTTGGCTGAAATGGCCTCTTCGCAGCACAAGGCTGCTCCTACAAAGGTGACAGCGCGTGGCGGATTGACGCATCTCGCATCAGCATTATACCATTTGTATACACACTGTATTTAATGGCTAGGATGATGCTGTACGTTGATTTGCCTTAAGCGGTCCTGCCGGTTTTGCTGATCCTAGATGTACGTTTTCACGCTTGGCCATTTCATCAACAACCCTCGAACGAGATGCTTTGAAATGGCAGTTTCACGAAGAAATGTCCTGATCGGCGCTGGCGTTGGCGCCGGCGTCATCGCCGCCGGTGGCTCGGCTTCCCTGCTGAGCGACGGCCTGCCGAAAGACCCTGACTCGCTGGTACGCGTCGACGCGCTGCCCCGTGACGACTCGTCCCCGGGCTGGTTCCACACCAGCCGCGTGCGCCAGCCAAAAGCGCCGCTGATCGGTGATGACCAGGCGCCATGGGTGGTGATCGGTGCCGGTTTCACCGGCCTGGCCGCAGCCCGCCAGCTGGCCCTGAACTTCCCGCAGGACCGGGTGATCCTGGTCGAGGCGCAGCAAGTTGGCTTCGGCACATCCGGCCGCAACGCCGGCTTTCTGATCGACGTCCCCCACGACATCGGCGCGCCGGACTACATCGGCGACAAGACCATTGCCAAGAACATCCTGCAACTGAACCAGCGCGGCCAGGGCATCCTTCGTGACCTGGTGGCCGAGCACAACATCGTCGACGCCCACCTGCGCCACTCCGGCAAATACCAGGCAGCCATCGAGGACAAGGGCATCGCCGTGCTCAATGCCTACCGTGGCGGCCTTGAAGCCTTGGGCGAAAAGGTCGAGCTGATCGAAGGCAACGAGCTGAAGGACCACATCGGTACCTCGTACTACCGCAAGGCGCTGTTCACCCCAGGCACCATGCTGGTTCAGCCGTCGGCACTGGTGAAAGGCCTGGCCGACAGCCTGCCGGAAAACGTCGTGCTGTACGAAGACACGGTGATCACCGCTGTCGATTACGGCCAGAAGACTGTGCTGCATCACCCGACCGGCCGTATCACCGCCGACAAACTGATCCTCGGCAACAACCACTTCGGCCAGCACTTCGGCTTCCTGGAAAACCGCATGCTGCCGATCTTCACCTACGGCAGCCTGACCCGTCCGCTGACCCCGGCCGAACAGGCCAGCATCGGTGGCCATGAGTTCTGGGGCGTGATCCCGGCCGACCCGTTCGGCTCTACCCTGCGCCGTACCCACGACAACCGCATCCTGGTGCGCAACAGCTTCAGCTTCAACCCGGACGGTCGCAGCAAGGACGGTTACACCGACAAGGTCCGTGTCAGCCACCGCCAGTCGTTCGAACGCCGCTTCCCGACCCTCACCGACGTGCCGTTCGAGCACACCTGGGGTGGTGGCCTGGGCATGACCCGCAACGGCGCCGGCTTCTTCGGCGAACTGCGCCCGAACGTGTACGGCGCGCTGGCGTGCAACGGCCTGGGCACGGTACGTGGCACTGCCACCGGCACCCTGCTGGCGAACATGCTGGCGGGCAAGACCGAGCAACTGACCGAGTTCCTGCTGTCTGCTCCAAAGCCAAACTGGAACCCACCACAGCCTGCCCTGTCGATCGGTGTCAACTTCACGCTGCGCACCGGCCAGGCCAAAGCCGGCCTCGAAGCCTGATGGCACCCGGGCTGGCGCCATTGCGCCAGCCCGGACCCTGCATTTCACCCAAGGAGAACACCATGGGCATTTTTGACTGGAAACACTGGATCGTCCTGCTGGCTGTCGTGGTCCTGGTCTTCGGCACCAAGAAGCTGAAGAACCTCGGCAGCGACCTCGGCGAATCGATCAAGGGCTTTCGCAAAGCCATGAACGACGAAGGCAACAAACCGCTGGAGCAGGCCCCACCGCTGGCCCAACAGGCCCACGTCCCGCAGGGCAAAGACTGACCCATGTTCGGTATCAGCTTCAGTGAGTTGTTACTGGTCGGCCTGATCGCCCTGCTGGTACTCGGCCCCGAGCGGCTGCCCGGTGCCGCGCGTACGGCGGGCCTGTGGGTCGGGCGGCTCAAGCGCAGCCTCAACAGCATCAAGATGGAAGTAGAGCGAGAAATCGACGCAGGCGACATCCGCCGCCCGCCTGCTCCCGCCACACCGGCGCCCCCTCTCAAATCCTCCGAACCGCCCCAACCGCCGCGAGCCCCATGAGCGAATACCTGCAACACGACCAGCCGATGCCGCTGGTTTCGCACCTGACCGAGCTGCGCACCCGCCTGCTGCGCTGCGTTGCCGTCATTTTCCTGATCTTTGCCGGGCTGTTTTCCTTCGCCCAGCAGATCTACACCCTGGTCTCGGCGCCGCTGCGCGACCACTTGCCGGCCAACGCGACGATGATTGCCACCGACGTGGCCTCGCCGTTCCTCACGCCGTTCAAGCTGACCATGATCGTATCGCTGTTCCTGGCGATCCCGTTCATCCTGCAACAGGTCTGGGGCTTTATCGCACCCGGGCTGTATCGCCACGAAAAGCGCATGGCCATGGCGCTTCTGGTGTCGAGCATCTTCCTGTTCTACGCCGGGATGGCCTTTGCCTATTGCCTGGTGTTCCCGCTGATCTTCGGCTTTTTCGCCAGCGCCACGCCAGAAGGCGTGTCGATGATGACCGACATCGCCAGCTACCTCGACTTCGTGATGACGCTGTTCTTCGCCTTTGGCGTTGCCTTCGAAATCCCGGTGGCGGTGGTGCTGCTGGTGTGGGTCGGCGTGGTCGACGTAAATTACCTGAAGAAGGTCCGCCCGTACGTGGTCATCGGCTGCTTTGTCGCTGGCATGATCCTGACCCCACCCGACATTTTCTCGCAGACGCTGCTGGCTGTGCCCATGTGGCTGCTGTTCGAAGCTGGCGTGCTGTGCAGCAGCCTGATTCGCAAACGTGGTGAGGCGGCATGAAAGGAGGGCGTCGATAAAACGCAGGCATAAAAAAAGAGGCCTTAAGGCCTCTTTTTTTTGATCCCGGCGACGCACCGAGGATCGAATTTGGAGCGGGAAACGAGACTCGAACTCGCGACCCCGACCTTGGCAAGGTCGTGCTCTACCAACTGAGCTATTCCCGCGTCGTGATGGGTGCCATTCTAGCGATTTCTAAAACAGCGTCAACCCCTTGATTCAAAAAAAGTTTATTTCTGTTCCGAGCCTTCGCGCAGGTGCGGCCAGGCAGCCAGCAGGTAGTGCACCATCGACCACAGGGTCAGCCCCGCCGCCACCAGCAGCAGGCCGTAGCCCAGGATGACCCAGAACGTTACCCCCGGCGGGTTGGCCAGCAGGATCACCAGCGCCAGCATCTGTGCCGCGGTCTTCCACTTGCCAAGGTTGGACACCGCCACATGCGCCCGCGCGCCCAGCTCGGCCATCCACTCGCGCAGTGCCGACACCACGATTTCGCGGCCGATGATGACCGCAGCCGGCAAGGTCAGCCAGAAGTTGGCGTGGGTCTGCACCAGCAGCACCAGGGCCACCGCCACCATCAGCTTGTCGGCCACCGGGTCAAGGAAGGCACCGAACGGTGTGCTCTGCTGCAGGCGACGCGCCAGGTAGCCGTCCAGCCAGTCGGTGGCGGCGGCAACGGCAAACACGCTGCTGGCTGCTATATAGCTCCAGTGATAGGGCATATAGAACAGCAGGATGAAGCACGGAATGAGCAGGACGCGTAGAACGGTGAGCAGGTTTGGAATATTCATCGGTACGACTGGCTGCAAGTTGAGCCCGGCATTCTACTCGCTATGCAGGCTGGCATAAATCGACTCGGCAAGCTTTTTACTGATGCCGGGTGCTTTGGCGATTTCATCGATACTGGCGCGGTTGAGCTCCTGCAGGCCGCCGAAGTGTTTCAGCAGGTCGCGCCGGCGCTTGGGCCCTACCCCGGCTACATCCTCCAGGCTGGACACCCGACGGGCCTTGCCGCGGCGGGCGCGGTGGCCGGTAATGGCGAACCGGTGGGCTTCGTCGCGGATCTGCTGAATCAGGTGCAGGGCCGGTGAATCGCCTTTCAAGGTGAACTCGTGGTGCACATCGTTCAGGTACAGGGTTTCGAAACCGGCCTTGCGGGTGACGCCCTTGGCTACACCAAGCAGGGTCAGGTCGGTAAAGCCCAGCTCCTGCATCACATCGCGGGCCATGTTCAATTGCCCCTTGCCGCCGTCCACCAGCAACACGTCGGGCAGCTTGCCCTCGCCGTCCTTGATACGCCCGTAGCGGCGGGTCAGGGCCTGGTGCATGGCAGCGTAGTCATCGCCGGCGGTGACGCCTTCGATGTTGAAGCGGCGGTAGTCGGACTTCAGCGCGCCTTCGGGGCCGAAAACCACACAACTGGCCACGGTGGCTTCGCCACTGGAATGGCTGATGTCGTAGCATTCCAGCCGCTGAGGCACCTCGTCCAGGCCCAGCACTTCGGCCAAGGCTTCGAAGCGTGCAGCCATGTGCTGGCGGTTGGCCAGGCGGGCATTCAGCGCCTGCTCGGCATTGGTCACCGCCAGTTGCTGCCAGCGGGCGCGGGTGCCACGTACCCGGTGGCTGATGGTCAGCTCGCGGCCACGCAGCGTATGCAGTGCTTCGGTGATGGCGTCGAAGTCTTCGTGCACCACGTTGACGATCAACTCGCCGGGCAGTTCGCGCTCTGCATTACCCAGGTAGTACTGGGAAAGGAATGCAGCCATGACCTCGGCCACCTCTTCCTCGATGCCCACCTGCGGGAAGAAGTTCTTGCTGCCCAGTACCCGGCCACCGCGCACGCTGATCAAGTGCACGCAGGCACCACCGGGGTTGACGAAGGCGGCGATGACATCGACATCGCCGCTGCCGCCCTCGATGTACTGCTGGTCCTGCACGCGGCGCAACAGGGCGATCTGGTCGCGCAATTCGGCGGCCTTTTCGAAGTTGAGGGCCATGGCGGCCTTCTCCATCTCGGCATTCAGCTCGTTGCCCAATTGCTGGCTACGGCCTTCAAGGAACATCACCGAGTGGCGCACGTCATCGGCATATTCCTCGGCGGTGACCAGGCCGGTGCAGGGCCCTTTGCAGCGTTTGATCTGGTATTGCAGGCACGGCCGGGTGCGGTTGGCGTAGTAGCTGTCTTCGCACTGGCGCACCGAAAAGGCTTTTTGCAGCAAGCTGAGGCTTTCGCGGATGGCCCCGGCGCTGGGGTATGGGCCAAAGTAGCGGCCCTTGGCCTTCTTCGCCCCACGGTGAATGCCCAACCGCGGAAATTCGCCGTCGGACAGGAACACGTAGGGGTAGGATTTATCGTCGCGCAGCAGGATGTTGTACGGCGGCCGCCATTCCTTGATCAGGTTCTGCTCCAGCAGCAACGCCTCGGTTTCGTTGGCGGTGATGGTGGTTTCAACCTGGGCGATACGGGCCACCAGCGCAGCGGTCTTGGGCGCCAGGCCGGTCTTGCGGAAATAGCTGGCCAGGCGTTTTTTAAGGTTCTTGGCCTTGCCCACGTAAAGCAGCCGGGCTTCGGCATCGAACATCCGGTAAACGCCCGGGCGACCACTGCAGGTCGCCAGGAATGCGCTGGCATCAAACACTTGGGACATGAGGTTTTACAGGCTTGCGTCGACCATACCGTGGCGAACGGCCAGCAACGTCAGTTCGACGTCGCTGGTGACCGAGAGTTTTTCAAAGATCCGATAACGGTAAGTATTGACGGTCTTGGGCGAGAGGCACAACTTGTCAGAGATGATCTGCACTTTCTGGCAGCCGACGATCATCAGGGCAATCTGGATTTCCCGCTCCGACAGCGTGTCGAACGGTGAGCCCTGCGGCTGAAACGGCTTCAGTGCCAGCTGCTGGGCAATTTGCGGGCTGATGTAGCGCTGGCCGGCAAAAGCCAGGCGAATGGCCTGGACCATTTCGTCAAGGCCTGCACCCTTGGTCAGGTAGCCGGCGGCACCGGCTTGCAACAGGCGGGTGGGGAACGGGTCTTCCTCGCACACAGTCACGGCCACGACCTTGATGTCCGGGTGGCTGCGCAGCAGTTTGCGGGTGGCTTCAAGGCCGCCGATGCCGGGCATTTTCACATCCATCAGCACCACGTCCGGTTTCAGCTCACGTGCCAGCTTGAGCGCGGACTCACCCGAATCACCCTCACCCACCACCTGCAGGCCATCGATGTCGGCCAGCATGCGGGTAATACCGGTTCGTACCAGATCGTGATCGTCGACCACTAAGACCCTAATCAAGCACACACCTCGTCAGCAGGGCGATTGGATCCCGCCACCTTAACAAAATTTTTCCAAACGGGTCTAACGCATTGCTTCTGTAAGAAACGCCTGACGCTCAACTGTGACAGGCCTTACTGTTTGCCTGGGCTTTTTATCACTGCTCAAGCGGCCCAGCAGGTGCCAGATGGCCGCCTGATCTTCAATCAGCAATTGCCGAAAGGCGCCCAGCAGCCCCGACTCATCCGTACTCAGGCCTTCCAGCGGTGCTGGCGTGCGGATGCCGCTAAGCACGTACAGTGCGTCCACCCCCCTGGCCGCCAGGGCTGCCAGGTAATCGACCCGTGGCGTACGCTCACCGCTTTCGTACTTGCCCTGGGCATTGGGCTCGACCCCACCAATATCGCCAAACACGCGCTGGGTCATGCCCAGGCGCTCACGTTCTTCCCGCAGCCGCGGACCAATCCCGTTCATAGTGGGCTTCTCCTTATCCCTGATTACGCTCATCCTCTGCCACCCTGCCTGCGGGCGACCGTGACGCCTGGGTTTACTATGCCCCTGCGTTCCGGTCGCGACAAGCCATCATTGCGCTACTAGCCAATCCCACGTTGCATGCGCACAAAGCACGCGTCTTCACCCATTTCGACAAAGCCGTGGCGCTGGTACAACAGCCGCGCCGGGTTGCTGCGAAACACCATCAGCCGCAGCAGCGGCAGGCGCCGCTGCCCGGCCCACAGCGCCAGCTCCTCCAACACCCAGCTGCCGACACCGCGCCCGCGATGCTCGGGCAACAGGTGCAACTCGCGGATAAACAGCGCCTGGCGGTCCTGGCTGAGGCTGCAGAAGCCCAACAGGCTGTCGCCTTCGCTGATCAGCCACTGCTCGCGCCAACCCCAGGCCTGGTCGAACGCGTCCTCGATCCAGAGCAGGTCAAATTCACGGTAGTACGGCAGCATGGCACGCCGCGTGAGGTCGCGGGCAAATGAGCGGTGGCTGTCGTTGGCGGGAATCAGTTGCAGGTGCATTACCACATCACTCATTGGGCATAGCATACGGGTGAACTGCCAGGCCCACGCCGGTCCAGTTCGCTTTCCAGCCATTCGGCCAGCACCCGGGCATTGTTGTGCTCGGTGTCCTTGCCTGCATAAAGCAGGGTCAGCGTGCCCTTCTCAGCCAGGCCCAGCAGCGGGTACCAGTACTCGGGGCGGGCAGCCAATTCTTGCTGGTAGCGCTGGGTAAAACCGGCAAAGTCGATTTCCCCTTGGTGAAACGCCTTGCGCAAATCATCTGAGGGTGCCACTTCGCGCAACCACTGGCCGTGCAGGTCTTCCTTGCGCTTGTTGCGCGGCCATAGGCGGTCGACCAGCACCCGCTGGCCATCGTCGCCCGTGACCGCATCGTAGACACGTTTGCAGCGGATCATGGGTTTCTCCTGCATTTACCGTCCGTCTTGAGCCTAGATAATTCATTGATCGAGGTCACGGTCGGGTTACGAATTGTTTCTATGCTGAAGGCCTTCGGCAACTTGCCCAATGCCAACCGGAGCCATCATGGCAACCCCGTTACTGGCCAGCCAGCAGCACCTGGCCCAACGCGACCCCCGCCCGCAGCTTGCCCACAAGCCTGGGCGCGCCACCCTCGTGTTGTTCTTCGGCCTGCTGCTGGCCGGCATTGCCTACACCGCCTGGAGCCTGAAACAGGACGTCAGCGCCAGCGGCACGGTAATCACCACGGTCACGCCGTTTCTGCTGCTGGGCCTGGCACTGTTGATTGCCCTGGGCTTCGAATTCGTCAATGGCTTCCACGACACCGCTAACGCGGTAGCCACGGTGATCTACACCAACGCACTGCCGGCACCGGTCGCGGTTGTGTGGTCCGGGCTGTGCAATTTCCTGGGGGTGCTGCTCTCCAGTGGCGCGGTAGCATTCGGCATCATCGCCCTGCTGCCAGTGGAGTTGATTCTACAGGTAGGCTCCTCGGCGGGCTTCGCGATGGTTTTTGCCCTGCTGCTGGCGGCGATCATCTGGAACCTGGGCACCTGGTGGCTGGGGCTGCCGGCGTCCTCCTCGCACACGCTGATCGGTTCGATCATCGGTGTGGGTGTGGCCAATGCGCTGATGCATGGGCGTGACGGCACCAGCGGCGTGGACTGGGCCCAGGCCAGCAAGGTGGGTTACGCCCTGCTGTTCTCCCCGCTGATCGGTTTTGCCTGCGCCGCCTTGTTGTTGCTCGCCCTGCGTGCACTGGTCAAGCGCCAAGCGCTGTACCAGGCGCCGCAAGGCCAGACACCCCCGCCATGGTGGATTCGTGGCGTACTGATCCTGACCTGCACCGGGGTGTCTTTCGCCCACGGTTCCAACGACGGCCAGAAAGGCATGGGCCTGATCATGCTGATTCTGGTCGGCACCCTGCCCATGGCGTATGCGCTGAACAAGACCATGCCCAATGAGCAGGCGCTGCAGTTTTCTGCTGTCGCCGAGGTGACCCGTCAGGCGTTGGTGCGCAGTAACCCGCATGCGGCCCCGGCTGACCCACGCCAAACGCTGACCGCGTTCATTGGCGAACCCAAGGCCAGCCCGCAACTGGTACCGGCGCTGGCGGCGCTGACCGGGATGATTGGTGAAGAGGTGAAAGGCTACGGCTCACTCAAACGCATCCCCGCCGAAGCCATGGCCAACGTGCGCAATGACATGTACCTGACCAGCGAAGCCATTCGCCTGATCGAGAAAAACCGCCTGGTGGCATTCGATGCCGATACCCGCAGCCATGTGCAGCTGTTCAAGACCCAACTGGACGACGCCACTCGCTATATTCCGCTGTGGGTGAAGGTGGCCGTGGCCATCGCGCTGGGGCTGGGGACCATGGTTGGCTGGCGGCGCATCGTGGTAACCGTAGGCGAGAAGATTGGCAAGACCCACCTGAGCTATGCCCAAGGCGCCTCGGCGGAGGTGGTTGCCATGTGCACCATTGGCGCAGCAGACATGTTCGGCTTGCCGGTCTCCACCACCCACGTGCTGAGTTCGGGGGTGGCGGGGACTATGGTGGCCAATGGGTCGGGGATTCAGAAGCGCACGTTGTTCAACTTGCTGATGGCCTGGGTGCTGACCTTGCCGGCGGCGATGCTGTTGGCTGGCAGCCTGTACTGGCTGCTGAACCACATCCTCTAGCAGCCTGTAACACGGCCCCTGTAGGAGCAGCCTTGTGCTGCGAAGGGGCCATTGCAGCCAAAGATAATCTTTGGCCTTACCGGCCTCTTCGCAGCACAAGGCTGCTCCTACAAAGGCAACCTTATTTTGTGGCGCACAGTGGCTCCCAAAGGCTCAGCGCTGTCTGATCAGCCCGGGATTTTAAGACCGCGCTGCACCGCCGACCGTTCGAGGAACGTGCCCAGCACCCGCTGCACTTCCTTGAACTGGTCAAAATCCACCAATTCCCGTGCGTTGTAACGCTCCACCAGGTTACGCACCCAAGGGAAGATGGCGATGTCAGCGATGCTGTACGCGTCCACCATCCACTCCCGGCCTTTCAAATGCCGGTCCAGCACGCCCAGCAGCCGCTTGGACTCGTTGACATAGCGGTCACGCGGACGCTTGTCTTCATATTCCTTGCCCGCAAAGAAATGAAAGAACCCAACCTGGCCGAACATCGGCCCGATACCGCCCATCTGGAACATCAGCCACTGCAGGGTCTGGTAACGCTGGGCAGGGTCCCGGCTAAGCAGTTGCCCGCTTTTCTCCGCCAGGTACTGCAAGATCGCCCCGGACTCAAACAGCGGCAACGGCTGGCCGCCCGGGCCGTTGGGGTCCAGGATGGCCGGGATCTTGTTGTTGGCACTGAGCGAGATGAACTCGGGGCTCAGCTGGTCATCGTTGTCGAAGCTGACCTTGTGCGCCTCGTAGGCCAGGCCGATTTCTTCGAGCATGATCGATACCTTGACGCCGTTGGGCGTCGGCAGCGAGTAAAGCTGCAGGCGTTCGGGGTGTTTGGCGGGCCACTTGCGGGTGATAGGGAAAGCACTGAGATCGGTCATGATCAACCTTGCCTGGGGAATGAGCCTGTCACTCTAGAGACATCCCCGGCCGCTGACCATCACCGACCACTCATCAGCGCTGGCTCAAGCCTGGCCATGGGCCTTGAGCTTGAGCTTTTCGGTATCGACACGGACGAACACCGAGTCGGCGGTCACGGTCAGCACATCCTCGGCCCAGACTTCGCAAATCACCCGGCTTTTGCGCCCCACGTCCCCTTCCACCCGGGCCTTGAGCAACAGCTCGACGCCCATCGGCGTCGGTTTCAGGTAGGTCAGGTTAAGCGTACCGGTAACGCAGTCGATACGCGGCAGGCTACCCGGCTCGCGCCCTTCGTTGCGGTAGTGGTAAGCCATGGCTGTCCAGTTGGAGTGGCAATCGACCAGCATCGCCAGCAGGCCACCGTAGACCAGGCCAGGCCAGCCGATGAAGGTACTGTCGGGTGAGTGACGGCATACCAAGTGGACGCCGTCGGCGTCCCAGTGGCTTTGCAGGTGCAGGCCGCTGGGGTGTGAACAACCGCAGCCATAGCAGGTGCCTTCCGGCGCTGCGAGGGCCTGAAGGGAAAGTGGGTGAGCAGTCATACGCTTCCTGTGCTTGTTGGAATGGGGGCGCGCTACGCCCCCATTAAAGCAGATACATCAGGCCGTCTGGGCAACCACCTTGGCGCGCCGCTGGGTCAGCGAAACCAGCAGGATGAATGCTGTGACACCAGCGGTCATCAGGGTTTCGTAGCGGTAGGCATCGCTGAACAGCATGTAGCCCAGCACCATGACGATGGTGCCGATCACCAGCCAGGTCAGCCATGGGAACAGCCACATCTTCAGCTCCAGCGGGCGCCCTTCACGGTCGGCGCGGGCGCGCATGCGCAGCTGCGACACGGCAATTACCAGATACACCAGCAAGGCAATGGCGCCAGTGGTAGACAGCAAGAAGCCGAAGACCTTGCCCGGGAACACATAGTTGACCAGGCACCCGGCAAAACCGGCCAGCGTCGAGAAGATGACTGCCACGGTCGGTACGCCCGAGCCGGAAATACGCTTGGTCACGCTCAGTGCCTGGCCACGGGCGCCCAGTGAATAGAGCATGCGCGACGCGGTGTACAGGCCCGAGTTCATGCAACTGGTCACGGCAACCAGTACCACCAGGTCGACCAGCAGCTTGGCGCCCGGCACGTTCAGCACTTCAAGCACGCGCTGGAACGAACCGACCGCTTTCAGTGCAGGGTCGTTCCAGGCCACCAGCGACACCACCAGGAAGATCGACGCCAGGTAGAAGATGGCAATGCGGTACACCACCAGGTTGGTGGCACGGCGGATCTTGTCTTTCGGGTTTGCAGTTTCGTCAGCGGCAATGGTGACGATTTCGGCGCCGAAGAACGAGAAGATGGTGATCAGCACGCCACCGAGCACAGTGCCAAACCCGTTGGGCATGAAGCCGCCGTTGTCCCACAGTCGGCTAACCCCGGACACCTCGGCCAGCGGCCAGAAGCCGAACACCGCCAGGGTACAAACGCCGATGAAGCCAATGATTGCTACCACCTTGACCAGTGCGAACCAGTACTCGAAAGCGCCAAAGTTCTTCACGCTGACCAGGTTGGTACCCGACAACACCAACATGATCAGGAAGGCGAACAGCCAGGAAGGCACGCCGGGGAAGTAGGCATGCAGGATGTCGGCACCGGCAATGGCTTCCACTGGGATGATCAGCACCCAGAACCACCAGTACAACCAGCCAATGGTAAAGCCCGCCCAAGGGCCGATGGCTTCGGAGGCGTAGGTGGAAAACGAGCCGCTGTTAGGGTTGGCGATGGCCATTTCGCCCAGCATGCGCATCACCAGCAATACCAGCAGGCCGGTCATGGCATAGGAAATGAGGATGGCCGGGCCGGCCGTGGCGATGGCGTTTGAGGACCCGATGAACAAGCCAGCACCGATGATGCCGGCAATGGAGATCATGGAAACCTGACGGGAAGTCAGGCCGTGCTGCAGGGAACGCTGTTTCTTGTTGTCTTGCGAAGCCATGAAGAACCCTCGAATGGGTCGGCCGCGACGAAGCGGCTGAAGGTCGGAGCAGAATTCTTATAAATTTCTGATTGTCGTTGTTGTTGTTTTGCAGATGCCGGAAGCGGGTACTGACCTCCTCTTCGCATGACCGGTTGTAATCGTTGATCCAGGTCAGTATTAATCTATAGGCCGGGGTCAACAAACGACCTTTTCGAACCACATGATTCCAATATGGAATGAACTTCTTCCTTTTTTGCTCGGTATTTGCCCGTCATGTCCAAACGCCTGATGCCTTCGACCACCGCCCTTCAGTGCTTCGAAGCGGCCGCTCGCCACCTCAGCTTCACCCGCGCGGCACAGGAACTGCACCTGACCCAGAGCGCCGTCAGCAAGCAGGTGGCGCAGCTCGAAGACATGCTCTCGCACTCGCTGTTCCAGCGCATTCGCCGGCGCCTGCACCTGACCCCGGCCGGTGCGCTGTACCTCACCGAAGTGAACAAGATCCTCACCCAGATCGACATTTCCAGCCGCTACATCCTCAGCTACGGCGACGAAACCGAAGTGCTGCGCATCGCCACCCAGCCCACTTTCGGCGCGCGCTGGCTGGTGCCCAAACTCAAGGGTTTCGGCGACCGCTACCCACGTATTCACCTGGACGTGCGCAACGAACTGGAGCCATTCGACCTGGTGCAAGCCAAGGCCGACGTTGCCTTTTTCTTCGGCCAGGGCACCTGGCCTGGGGCAACCTGCATCGAGCTGTTCAGCGAAGAAGTGGTACCGGTGTGCAGCCCGCAGTTACTGGCCAACCACCCTTTCGACAGCGCCCAGGCGCTGACCGAGCACCGCCTGCTGCAGTGCGTGTCGCGGCCAGAGGCCTGGCATGAATGGTTCCTGGGGTTGGGGCTGCACAGCCAGAACAGCTACCACGGCCCGCGTTTCGACACGTTCTACCTGTGTATCCGCGCGGCCATCGCTGGCTGCGGCATTGCCCTGATTCCGCGTTACCTGGTGGCCGAGGAACTGAGCGAGGGCAAGCTGGTGGTGGCCTGGGACCACCCGGTGGCAAGCAATGGCCGGCACTTCATTGCCCATGCCGAGCATGCGGCCGAAGTGCCCAAGATCAGGGCCTTTGTGCAGTGGATTCGCGAGCGGGTGGCTGAGGGGGATTGATTACACCTGCACTGACCCCATCGCCGGCAAGCCAGCCCCCACAAGTACTCCACAGCCATCAAGACCTGTGCCGTACCTGTGGGGGCTGGCTGGCCGGCGATAGGGCCGCAATGGCAGATGCCAAAACCAGCAAGTTCACGAATCCAAGGAATGACCGCAATCGAATAATTCGTTTGCGGAATAACCCCTCGGCACGCTTGGATAATAACAAAATCGAACAAAGGTCTCGCGTGCCCATGAACCAGGAAAGCATCAGCCAATCCATCGCCATCGTTCACCCGATCACACTTTCCCATGGCCGTAATGCCGAAGTCTGGGACACCGACGGCAAACGCTACATCGACTTTGTCGGCGGTATCGGCGTGCTCAACCTGGGCCACTGCAACCCCGCCGTGGTCGAGGCCATTCAAACCCAGGCCACCCGCCTCACGCACTACGCCTTCAATGCCGCCCCCCACGGTCCGTACCTGGCGCTGATGGAAAAGCTGAGCCAGTTCGTACCCGTCAGTTACCCGCTGGCCGGCATGCTCACCAACAGCGGTGCGGAAGCTGCAGAAAACGCCCTGAAAGTGGCCCGCGGCGCCACCGGCAAGCGCGCCATCATCGCCTTCGACGGCGGCTTCCATGGCCGCACCCTGGCCACCCTGAACCTCAACGGCAAGGTAGCCCCGTACAAGCAACGGGTCGGCGAACTGCCCGGGCCGGTGTACCACCTGCCCTACCCCGGCACCGATACCGGGGTTACCTGCGAGCAGGCGCTCAAGGCCATGGAGCGCCTGTTCAGCGTGGAACTGGCCGTGGAAGACGTGGCAGCGTTCATTTTCGAACCGGTGCAGGGCGAAGGCGGCTTCCTCGCCCTTGACCCGGCCTTCGCCCAGGCCTTGCGCCGCTTCTGCGACCAACACGGCATCCTGATCATCATCGACGAAATTCAGTCCGGCTTCGGCCGCACCGGCCAACGCTTCGCCTTCCCGCGGCTGGGCATCGAACCCGACCTACTACTGCTGGCCAAGAGCATTGCCGGCGGCATGCCGCTGGGTGCGGTGGTCGGGCGCAAGGAGTTGATGGCAGCACTGCCCAAGGGCGGCCTGGGTGGCACCTATTCGGGCAACCCGATTGCCTGTGCGGCGGCGCTGGCCAGCCTGGCGCAGATGACCGACGAGAACATCGCCACCTGGGGTGAGCGCCAGGAGCAGGCCATCGTCAGCCGCCACCAGCGCTGGAAGGCTTCGGGCCTGAGCCCGTACATCGGCCGCCTGACGGGCGTGGGCGCCATGCGCGGCATCGAATTCGTCAATGCCGACAGCAGCCCGGCACCGGCACAACTGGCAAAGGTGATGGAGGCAGCGCGAGCCAAGGGCTTGCTGCTGATGCCCAGCGGCAAGGCGCGGCACATCATTCGCCTGCTGGCCCCGTTGACCATCGAGGCCGAGGTGCTCGAGGAAGGGCTGGATATCCTCGAGCAGTGCCTGGTGGAACTGAACTGAGGCTTACAGGCCCAGTTCTTCGGGGGTAAGCATGTCGGACTCGAAGGCGATCCAGCCGCCTTCGAGCTCGGCGTGGCCGTTGACGATCGGGCCGTAGTAGGTCAGGCCGTTCTCCAGGGTCACGCAGATGTGCGTGGCCGACTTCTCAGGGGCCGCGAGCGTACCGACGAAATGCACCTTCTTCAGGGTTTCGGTCACCGCTTCCAGGCCAACGCGCATCTTGGGGTTTTCCGATGCCTCGGTATCTCCGCCACGGTCTTCGGCGCTGATGGTCACGGTGGCGATGTACGGGTACTTGGTGCTCAAGCGGGGTTACCTCTGTGGGTGAGTCTGCGTATGGGCGCGTAGAGTATGGGAGTCTGAGGATGAATGCGAGAGCGGTGCCAACCCTCGCCTCTACCGCTCAAAGACCTACAAGCCAAGGACGCATTCCCTACAGGCACTATTGACAGCCCCTACAGCAATGAATGCGAGCGCCATTTAACGTGGCCACTCGCTTTCAATGCTGGATTTATTTCAATGCACAAACTTCTGATTCTTAGCGCTTTTACTACACTGGCCTATGCTGGTGGCGCACTCGCTGACTCTTGCCCTAACGCATCTGACATCACCCAAAAACCCATGGGCCAAGGGTTCGCCTACACGGCACCCGGCGGCTGGAGTGGGGACAACCCAGTTGCAGATGAGGGCGACATCAAATCGTTCAAGTTCACCGCGGTCAAACTCAATACCGAGGTTGCCTTGTGCGATTTCGAGGGCAGTGGCCCGATGGCCGGTGCGCGCCTGGCACTGCGCGAAGCAAAGACACCGGACCAAGGCGACTGGAAAGACGGGTTCTGTAAATCAGGTAGCAACAACCCTCAGGACTGCACGTTCAAGTAATGGCAGTTGGCGCTTGTAGCGCCACCCGCTGAGGCATTTGTGGCAGGCACAATGCGTAGCCAGCAATGACACTGGCTGCTATTGTGCCTGCCGCATTACCTACGAGGACCCCACGTGAGCGCCGAAGAACCCCTGATCGCCGACCTGTTCGATGTCGACAAACGCCTGTCCCTCAAGCCCGTCGTGGACTTCAACAGCTACCTGCGCAACGCCTTCGGCGAAGGCCCGTGCCGCTGCCACCGCTGCGCTGAAGGCGGCGACGAAAGCACCTACAGCCACGCCCACAGCTTCACCTTCGATGGCCAACCGTGGCACCGCCGCTTCGCCAGCACCGCTGGCAGCGACGTTGCACAGGCACTGAAAAAAGCCTGGCTGTCGTACACCAAGGCCGACCTTACCTTGGTCGGTGCGCTGGACCTGACCACCCTCAAGACATTCACCGAGGCCGCCCTGCACGCGCGCCTACTGGCCTTGCTGCCAGCCAGCGGCCTAGCCCGTGAAGTGGATGGCCAATGGATGCTGCAAGCCCAGGCCGACTGACGGCCCGGCGGCACGGCAGGATTCCCCCGGTCTGCTAACGTGGTGGAATCCGCCCATCCGCAGGTAGTCCGCCATGGCCCGCACAACGCCCATCGAGCTGTACCGCAACATTGGTATCGTCGCCCACGTGGACGCCGGCAAGACCACCACTACCGAGCGGATCCTGTTCTACACCGGGGTCAACCACAAGATGGGCGAGGTGCACGATGGCGCCGCGACCATGGACTGGATGGCCCAGGAGCAGGAGCGCGGCATCACCATCACCTCGGCGGCGACCACGGCGTTCTGGCAAGGCTCGACCAAGCAATTCCCCGACAAATACCGCTTCAACATCATCGACACCCCCGGCCACGTCGACTTCACCATCGAGGTGGAGCGCTCGTTGCGCGTGCTCGATGGCGCGGTAGTGGTGTTCAGCGGTGCTGACGGGGTAGAGCCGCAGTCTGAAACCGTCTGGCGCCAAGCCAACAAGTACCATGTGCCACGCCTGGCCTACATCAACAAGATGGACCGCCAGGGCGCCGATTTCCTGCGTGTGGTCAAGCAGATCGACAAACGCCTGGGGCACCACCCGGTGCCGATCCAGCTGGCGATCGGCAGCGAAGAGAACTTCATCGGCCAGATCGACCTGGTGAAGATGAAGGCCATCTATTGGAACGATGACGACCATGGCACCAGTTATCGCGAAGAAGAGATCCCCGACGAACTCAAGGCACTGGCCGACGAATGGCGCGCACACATGCTCGAAGCCGCGGCCGAGGCCAATGATGAGCTGACCATGAAGTTTCTCGACGGCGAGGAACTGAGCATCGACGAGATCAAGGCGGCCCTGCGCCAGCGCACTATCGCCAACGAGATCGTGCCAACCATCCTTGGCTCATCGTTCAAGAACAAAGGTGTGCCGCTGATGCTCGATGCCGTCATCGACTACCTGCCCGCCCCGTCCGAAATCCCGGCGATCAAAGGCACCGACCCGGATGACGAAGAAAAACACCTGGAGCGCCACGCCGACGACAAGGAGCCCTTCTCGGCATTGGCCTTCAAGATTGCCACCGACCCCTTTGTTGGCACCCTCACGTTTGCCCGGGTGTACTCCGGCGTGCTCAGCTCCGGCAATGCTGTACTCAACTCGGTCAAAGGCAAGAAGGAGCGCATCGGCCGCATGGTGCAGATGCACGCCAACCAGCGCGCCGAAATCAAGGACGTGTGCGCAGGCGACATCGCCGCACTGATCGGCATGAAGGATGTGACCACCGGCGACACCCTGTGCGACATCGACAAACCGATCATCCTGGAACGCATGGATTTCCCCGACCCGGTAATTTCCGTGGCCGTGGAACCGAAGACCAAGGCCGACCAGGAAAAAATGGGTATTGCCCTGGGCAAGCTGGCCCAGGAAGACCCATCGTTTCGCGTACGTACCGATGAGGAAACCGGCCAGACCATCATCTCGGGCATGGGCGAATTGCACCTGGACATCATCGTCGACCGCATGCGCCGCGAGTTCAACGTCGAAGCCAACATCGGCAAGCCGCAGGTGGCCTACCGCGAAAAAATCCGCAATACCTGCGAGATCGAGGGGCGCTTCGTTCGCCAGTCCGGCGGGCGCGGGCAATATGGCCATTGCTGGATCCGCTTTGCACCTGGCGATGAGGGTAAAGAAGGCCTGGAGTTCGTCAACGAGATTGTCGGCGGCGTAGTGCCGCGCGAGTACATCCCGGCAATCCAGAAAGGCATCGAGGAACAAATGAAGAACGGCGTGCTCGCCGGTTACCCGCTGATCAACCTCAAAGCCGCAGTGTTCGACGGCTCTTACCACGACGTCGACTCCAACGAAATGGCCTACAAGATCGCCGCCTCGATGGCCACCAAGCAGCTGTCGCAGAAAGGCGGCGCGGTGCTGCTGGAGCCCGTGATGAAAGTCGAGGTGGTTACGCCCGAAGAGTATCAGGGCGACATCATGGGCGACCTGAGCCGGCGCCGCGGGATGATCCAGGACGGCGACGAGACGCCTGCCGGCAAGGTGATTCGCGCTGAAGTGCCACTGGGGGAAATGTTCGGCTATGCCACTTCGATGCGCTCGATGACCCAAGGGCGCGCAAGCTACACGATGGAGTTCACCCGCTATGCCGAGGCACCGGCGAGCATTGCCGATACCATCGTCAAAAAGAGCCGCGGCGAGTAATAAGCTTAGTGGCTCTTGTGGGAGCAGCCCTTTCGCGACACAAGGCCGCTCCCACAAAGACTGCGCATGCGACTGTAACTCAGTGCTGCTCGCCAGCGCGCTTCAACAGTTTCTTGCACCGCTCCGACAAATGCACCACGCGCAAATGCTTGCCCGCCTTGGCATACCGCTCACGCAGGGTTTTTAGCGCCGCAATCGCCGAGTAATCGACAAAGCTCAAATGCTGGCAGTCCAGCGTGACCTGGGCCGGGTCATTGGCCGCGTCGAACTGGTTAAGGAACGAGGCGGTCGAGGCAAAGAACAACGTGCCATGCACCTGATAGCGCTTGCCACCTTCAGCGTCCTCATGGCTGTCGGCATACAGCTCCCGCGCATGCTGCCAGGCAAAGTTCAGCGCCGCGATGATGATACCGAACAGCACCGCCATGGCCAGGTCGGTAAACACTGTGACCACGGTCACCGCGATGATCGCCAGCACATCGTTCACCGGCACCTTGTGCAGCACCCGCAGCGACGCCCAGGCGAAGGTCTGCTGGGCCACCACAAACATCACCCCGACCAGTGCCGCCAGCGGAATACGCTCGATCAGCGGCGACAGGAACAGCACGAACAGCAAGATCATCACCCCGGCCACCACCCCCGACAACCGGCCACGGCCATTGGAACTGAGGTTGATCACCGTCTGCCCGATCATCGCGCAACCGCCCATGCCACCGCACAGGCCCGAAACCATGTTGGCCGCGCCCAGTGCCACACACTCGCGGTCCGGAAAGCCGCGGCTCTCGGTCACTTCATCGGTCAGGTTGAGGGTGAGCAAGGTTTCCAGCAGGCCGACCATGGCCATCAGCACCGCGTAGGGGGCGATGATTTTCAGGGTTTCCAGGTTCCAGGGCACATCCGGCAACGCCAGCACCGGCAGGCCACCGGCGATGTGCGCCATGTCCCCGAGGGTGCGAGTGGGCAGCCCGAGCAGGTAAACCAGCAGACCAACGCCAAGGATCGCCACCAGCGCCGGCGGTACAGCGCGGGTCAGTTTCGGCAGCACGTAGACCACCGCCATGGTCAATGCCACCAAACCGATCATCAGGTACAGCGGCGCGCCACTGAGCCAGTGTTCACCGTCCTTGAAATGCTCCAGCTGGGCCATGGCAATGACGATGGCCAGGCCGTTGACGAAGCCAAGCATGACCGGGTACGGCACCAGGCGCACCAGCTTGCCCAGCCGTAGCAGGCCGAACAGGATCATCACCACGCCACCCAGCAGCACCGTGGCCAACAGGTATTGTGCGCCGTGCTGCACCACCAACGCGACGATCACTACAGCCATGGAGCCAGCAGCGCCGGAGATCATCCCAGGCCGCCCGCCGAACAGCGCAGTCAGGGTACAGATGATGAACGCGCCATACAGGCCCATCAGCGGGTTGAGGTGGGCCACCAGGGCAAAGGCGATGCACTCGGGCACCAGGGCGAACGAGGTGGTCAGACCGGCGAGCAGGTCGGCGCGTAGTCGGGCGGGCTTCATGGGTGTCCTGTGGGGCGGCCTGGGTGGGCGGTACAAAAACAAGGGGCGCGATGTTACGGAATTTGTCTAAAAGCGGCCACTGCAAAGGCGACTAGCGCGCAGCGCGGGCCAGCCACTCGGCCATTGCAGCATCCTCCAGCGCATACTCACCACGATTGGCTTTCCATACCAGTTCCTTCTCGCGCAAAGCATCCAGCGCTTTCTGCACGTTGGGCGTACTGGCGTTGACCTGCGCCTGAGCCTGCTCCAGCTTGCGGCTCACCTCGACCAAGGTCTGCTCGGTAAACGGCGAAAACGGTTGGCGGCCAAGCGTGCGCTCGGCCATGACCTCAAGCACAGCTTGCTGCAAGGGCGAGAGTTCGTTCCAGGCACTTTCGTAGTCACTCCACACGCCAGCCTGATGATTGAGCGCCCCGGTACGCAGCAGTTCGCCCAGATTGCCCGCCTTCCCCAGACCAACGCTGACCTCGGCCAGGAGTTTGTTGAGCATTTCCGGGCGCCGCCCAACCAGCTCGAAAGCGTATGCCAGGTCCTCAACCTTGAATTGATTACTGTCGGCCAGGCGCCGGTTCCACAACGCGGTGATGAACTCGACATATTCACCCCCCAACAACGGGAATGGCGTGATACTGGCGCCGAAGAACGGCTGCTTGCTTTTGAGCACCAGGTTGGCCAACTTGTCCCGGCTGGAGCCCGTGAACACCAGCCGCAGGCCATCCGGGCGGTCACCACGGTTCAGATTGTCACGCGCAGCCTTGAGGGCGAACATCGCGTTAAGGCCATCTTCGCTGTTGAGCGCATGTTGTGCCTCATCGACGATCAGCACAACCATCTGCCCCGACACTTGGTGCAACACAGCAAGTGCCTGAGCGAGGGTAGTGCCCGACGGCAATTGAGGCCGAGTGAAATCCCAGCTGAGGGTGCGCAGCAGGTTGATCTTGTCGATACCAGCCTTTTTCGCGGTTCTCGCCAGCGCGCTTTCAAAGCTGGCCAGCGCTGCACCGATCGCGCCACTGATGAGTTCAGCTGGGGCAGCATCGCGGTCCGACCAGAGGTCAACGTATACCGGCAGCCAGCCCAGGCTTATGCACTCCGGGATGAAGTCATTGTTGAGGAAGGTGCTTTTGCCAGTGCGCCGCGGCGCAGCCAGGAACATGCCCGAGCTGTAGTCGACCAGCGACTCGCCAGCAAGGTCCTTGGCCAAGGCCTGGGCCAATTGGCCGCGACGCAGGAGCGGACGGATGGGAGACATGGCATTATCCTCAATTATCTCACTGACTATAATCTATAGCTTACAAGATAAAATAAGATAAATCACATTACCGCATTTCCCTCCACAACAGCGCTTGTGATCCACGGCCGGCAAATCCCCGACAAATTTGCCATCATGTTGATTCACACTGCGGAGATCATGGACATGCCGCTACGCCCCCTTTTCGCCTCCCTGCTGCTGGTTACCAGCCTCGCCGCACAGGCCGCCACCGAGGTGTTGCCGCTGCAGCACCGCGCCAGCGCCGAACTGCTACCTGCCGCACAGGCATTCATCGGCAAGGACGGCACGGTCAGCGCCTTCGAAAACAAGCTGATCGTCAACGCCAGCCCCGAGCGCATCGACGACCTGCGCACCTTGCTGCAACAGCTGGACACCGCCCCCAAACGCCTGCTGATCAGCGTCGACAACAACGACAGCAACTTCCAGGACAACCGCGGCAACGCACGCGTTATCCACTACGGCACCAGCAACCGTGAAGGCGGCATGCAGCAGATTCAGGCCAGCGAAGGCCAGCCTGCGCTAATCCAGGTTGGCCAGAGCATACCGATCACCAGCACCAGCACCGACGGCTACGGGCGCCTTCAGAGCAACACCGAATACCGCAACGTGACCCAGGGTTTCTATGTCACACCCAGCTTGAGCGGCGACACGGTTCGTCTGCAAATAAGCACCAATAATGACCGCATCAGCCAGGAACGTGCAGATGTAGTGAAAGTGCAAAGTACCGACACGACAGTCACCGGCAAGCTCGGCGAGTGGATCACCCTTGCCGGTTACAACCAGCAGAGCCAGGCCGACCGCAGCACGTCAAGCCGCACTTACAGCACCCAGCGCGGTGAAAACATGAGTTTACGTGTCAAAGTCGACCTTCTCGACTAAACCCAGGCAATTCAAGGCCTCGACCAAAGACCTAGAAACTGACCGCCAAGTCGCATTAGACCAAAGATGTAGTAAGTGAAAAAAGTCACTACAAAACATTTGACACAGTCTTTTTCCCAAGGGCATGATGGCCTCGCTCCCGCTAATCAGGGGCCCTGGCAAGGGCCTTCGAGGCGTGCTCCTCCCACCCCTGGAGGCGCCTCGTGTCTATACGGCCCACAAGGCGGTTCGACGGGATTGCGACTGCAACGAAGAAGTTGTCCCGAGGGACGGAAGCGCATCACCGCAGTACTGGCAATCGCGTAGCACCGCAGCAAGGCAACCACGAGCCGACCTGCCGGAGCACTCCTTCGCCTGGCCTGCCCACCCTTCCCCCTTCGAGCCTTCGCGTTCGCCGCCGCACTCCTGCGAACAGGACAGCCGCCAAGCGCCCTGATCTGCACCCGAGCATCAGCACAATTAACCCAAGATCGATGCGACGAGGTTTATTTCCATGGCACTGACACGCGAACAGCAAATTGCAGCCCTCGAGAAAGACTGGGCCGAGAACCCGCGCTGGAAAGGCGTGACCCGTACCTACACCGCCGCTGATGTCGTTCGCCTGCGTGGCTCCCTGCAACCAGAGCACACCCTGGCCCGCCAGGGCGCAGAAAAACTGTGGAAGCTGGTCACCCAAGGTGCCCACCCGTCCTTCCGCCCAGAAAAAGATTTCGTCAACTGCATGGGTGCCCTGACCGGCGGCCAGGCAGTGCAACAGGTCAAGGCAGGCATTCAGGCCATCTACCTGTCCGGCTGGCAGGTTGCCGCCGACAACAACTCGGCCGAGTCGATGTACCCTGACCAGTCGCTGTACCCGGTCGACTCGGTACCGACCGTGGTCAAGCGCATCAACAACTCGTTCCGCCGCGCCGACCAGATCCAGTGGAAAGCCGGCAAGAACCCGGGCGACGAAGGCTACATCGACTACTTCGCGCCAATCGTGGCTGACGCCGAAGCCGGTTTCGGTGGCGTACTGAACGCCTACGAGCTGATGAAGAACATGATCGAAGCAGGCGCCGCCGGCGTGCACTTCGAAGACCAGTTGGCCTCGGTTAAAAAATGCGGCCACATGGGCGGCAAGGTGCTGGTACCGACCCAGGAAGCCGTGCAAAAGCTGGTGGCCGCGCGCCTGGCAGCTGACGTGTCGGGCGTACCGACCATCATCCTGGCCCGTACCGACGCCAACGCCGCCGACCTGCTGACCAGCGATTGCGACCCGTACGACCAGCCATTCGTGATTGGCGAGCGTACCCGTGAAGGCTTCTACAAGGTGCGTGCCGGCCTTGACCAGGCGATCTCCCGCGGCCTGGCCTACGCGCCATACGCCGACCTGATCTGGTGCGAAACCGCCAAGCCAGACCTGGACGAGGCCCGTCGCTTCGCCGAAGCGATCAAGAAGGAGTACCCGGACCAGATCCTGTCGTACAACTGCTCGCCTTCCTTCAACTGGAAGAAGAACCTGGACGACGCCACCATCGCCAAGTTCCAGCGCGAGCTGTCGGCCATGGGCTACAAGCACCAGTTCATCACCCTGGCCGGCATCCACAACATGTGGCACGGCATGTTCAACCTGGCGCACGACTACGCCCGCAACGACATGACCGCCTACGTGAAGCTGCAAGAGCAGGAATTCGCTGACGCCAGCAAAGGCTACACCTTCGTGGCGCACCAGCAGGAAGTGGGCACGGGCTACTTCGACGACATGACCACCGTGATCCAGGGTGGCGCATCGTCGGTGACTGCACTGACCGGTTCGACCGAGGAAGAGCAGTTCCACTGATAGTGGGTTGCTGCTGAACAAAGGCCCAAGGCTCTCGCGAGCCTTGGGCCTTTGTCTTTGCCGACACCAGACCGACCAGGAATACACGGAACCTGTAGGAGCGTGCAGGTGGGAAAATGGCCCACAGGGAAGGGGTTAAATCCGACATGTCGGGTGTTCTAAGCGCGATTGCGTCAGGGCGGCGAGGTGACCGGTTTGAATTTTGTGGTGTTGCGCAGATCGAGCGCCGCTCGCGTGGTGCTCGGTCTCACAGGCGCCGCATTCCTTTCGCCAAGCCCATGGCAGCCCTAACACAATCCAAGGCATCACCAGCAAAACCCAGGATCAGGTCTATGCTTCAGGCAGCACAGCAGCAAGGACCGCCCATGCCCCGTCCAAGCCACCTGACCACAATCGCCCTGGCCGCCGCTGCCCTCTATATATATGCACTGGCCAGCGACAATACCCTGCTCGCCCTGCTGGCCAAGCCCATCCCGGTGCTGGCCCTGCTCACCTGGCTGCGCAGCGCCTCCGCCTCACCCTACCGCACGTGGATCTCGATCGGCCTGGGTTTCTCGGTACTCGGCGATATCCTGCTCGCCATCCCCGCCGACCTGTTCGTGTTCGGCCTGGCCGCCTTCCTCTGTGCCCACCTGGCTTACCTGCGCGCCTATTGTGGCGTCACCCTGCGCCCCGCCCTGCCCGCACTGATAGTCAGCGCCATTACCGGCATCACCCTGCTCGGCGTACTGGCCAGCCACGGCCTCGGCCCATTGCTGATCCCGGTAGTGCTGTATGCCCTGGCCATCAGCGCCATGCTCTGGCGTGCGCTAGCCTGCGGCGGCTTGGCGGCGCTCGGTGCCGGCCTGTTCGTGTTCTCCGACAGCCTGATCGGCATCGACCGCTTCGTCAGCCCGTTCGCCGCTGCGCCCTACCTGATCATCCTCACCTACTGGCTCGGCCAGTGGGCAATCGCTTCATCAGTCGGTCATCGCTCAACCGATAAAGTATTGACCCAGAGCGGTGCAAGCAGCGCCGGAAGCTGCTAGAACACGAGACTTTCGCATTTGCAAGTAGGGGGAATCGCCAGATGAACTTTACAAGGCACAGAACAGCCAAATTACATGGCATCAGGTCAAATGATATTAATTATCATTCCGAAACTTGTAATTCGTTACCAGTCGCAAGAAACATAATTAACAAAACCGCACGCAATGCCCGAATATCAAGGCTTTCAGCCATTTACGAGTGCCTTTTGTTCTTAATCCTACGAATAAATTTGCGACAGAAATTTTACTTGCACCGGGTTTACCCATAAAATCAGCGCGATTGATTCAGCTGCGACATTTGGTCACTGCACCTGCGACACCACGTCGCCGCTTTACTTATTTCAGACTGCAGAGCTGGGTCTCTGTATAAGGATCTCTAGCATGTCCGATTCGGCAGGACTCATCGCCCATAACTGGGGCTTTGCCATCTTCCTCCTGGGTGTCGTCGGCCTGTGTGCCTTCATGCTCGGCCTGTCCAGCCTGCTCGGTAGCAAGGCCTGGGGTCGCGCCAAGAACGAACCCTTCGAATCCGGCATGCTGCCCGTCGGCAGCGCCCGCCTGCGCCTGTCCGCCAAATTCTATCTGGTCGCGATGCTGTTCGTGATCTTCGATATCGAAGCCCTCTTTCTCTTTGCATGGTCTGTGTCCGTCCGCGAAAGCGGCTGGACCGGGTTCGTCGAAGCTCTCGTTTTCATAGCAATTCTGTTGGCAGGTCTTGTCTACCTATGGCGCGTCGGTGCTCTTGATTGGGCTCCCGAAGGTCGCCGCAAGCGGCAAGCGAAGCTGAAACAATGAGGCTTTGGCAATGCAATACAATCTCACCAGAATCGATCCGGATGCGCCTAACGAGCAGTACCCGGTAGGTGAACGGGAAACCGTCACCGACCAGCTGCTAGAGGACCAGGTCCACAAGAACATCTACATGGGGAAACTCGAAGATGTGCTGCGTGGCGCGGTCAACTGGGGTCGCAAGAACTCCCTCTGGCCGTACAACTTCGGCCTGTCCTGCTGCTACGTGGAAATGACCACGGCCTTCACGGCACCCCACGACATCGCCCGCTTCGGCGCCGAGGTCATCCGGGCATCGCCGCGTCAGGCCGACTTCATGGTCATCGCCGGTACCTGCTTCGTGAAAATGGCGCCGATCATCCAGCGCCTGTACGAGCAGATGCTCGAACCCAAGTGGGTCATCTCCATGGGGTCGTGCGCCAACTCCGGTGGCATGTACGACATCTACTCGGTCGTTCAGGGGGTCGACAAGTTCCTCCCCGTGGACGTCTATGTGCCTGGCTGCCCGCCACGCCCTGAGGCTTTCCTGCAAGGTTTGATGCTGTTGCAGGAGTCGATCGGCCAAGAACGACGCCCGCTTTCCTGGGTTGTTGGTGATCAAGGTATTTACCGTGCCGAGATGCCAGCCCAGAAAGACCTGCGTCGTGAGCAGCGCATTGCAGTAACCAACCTGCGCAGCCCCGACGAAGTCTGATCCAGCGACCTGCCGCCCGCTCCCCCTGGAGCCGGCGGCCTGGCTTCATTCTTAACGTTGACCCAAAGCGACCGAGACCATGACAGCGGACAACGCTATTTTTATTCCGCCCTACAAGGCTGACGACCAGGATGTGGTCGTCGAACTGAACAACCGTTTTGGCGCCGAAGCATTCGTCGCCCAGGAAACCCGCACCGGCATGCCCGTGCTGTGGGTCAAGCGCGCCCAGCTCAAAGAGGTGCTCAGCTTCCTGCGCGGTGTCGCCAAGCCTTACAGCATGCTGTACGACCTGCACGGCGTCGACGAACGCCTGCGCACCCAGCGCCGTGGCCTGCCGGCCGCCGACTTCAGTGTGTTCTACCACCTGCTGTCGGTCGAGCGTAACAGCGACGTGATGATCAAGGTGTCGCTGAGCGAAGGCGACCTGAACCTGCCGACCGTGACCGGTATCTGGCCAAACGCCAACTGGTACGAACGCGAAGTGTGGGACATGTTCGGCATCGACTTTGCCGGCCACCCGCACCTCAGCCGCATCATGATGCCGCCCACCTGGGAAGGTCACCCGCTGCGCAAGGACTACCCGGCCCGTGCCACCGAGTTCGACCCCTACAGCCTGACTCTGGCCAAGCAACAGCTTGAAGAAGAGTCGGCGCGCTTCAACCCGGAAGCCTGGGGCATGAAGCGTCAGGGCGCCAACGAGGACTACATGTTCCTCAACCTCGGCCCCAACCACCCTTCGGCGCACGGTGCGTTCCGTATCGTCCTGCAACTGGACGGTGAAGAAATCGTCGACTGCGTACCGGACATCGGCTACCACCACCGTGGCGCCGAGAAAATGGCCGAGCGCCAGTCCTGGCACAGCTTCATCCCCTACACCGACCGTATCGACTACCTCGGCGGGGTGATGAACAACCTGCCGTACGTACTGGCGGTGGAAAAGCTGGCAGGCATCAAGGTGCCGCAGAAGGTCGACGTCATCCGCGTGATGCTGGCCGAGTTCTTCCGCATCACCAGCCACCTGCTGTTCCTGGGTACCTACATCCAGGACGTGGGCGCCATGACCCCGGTGTTCTTCACCTTCACCGACCGTCAGCGCGCTTACACCGTTATCGAAGCGATCACCGGTTTCCGCCTGCACCCGGCCTGGTACCGCATCGGTGGCGTCGCCCACGACCTGCCGCGTGGCTGGGAGAAACTGGTCAAGGACTTCGTCGACTGGCTGCCCAAGCGTCTCGACGAGTACACCAAGGCCGCCCTGCAGAACAGTATCCTCAAGGGCCGTACCATTGGTGTTGCCGCGTACAACACCAAGGAAGCCCTGGAATGGGGTACCACCGGTGCCGGCCTGCGCTCCACCGGTTGCGATTTCGACCTGCGCAAAGCCCGCCCCTACTCCGGCTACGAGAACTTCGAGTTCGAAGTACCGCTGGCCCACAACGGCGATGCCTATGATCGCTGCATGGTCCGTGTCGAGGAGATGCGCCAGAGTATCCGCATCATCGACCAGTGCCTGCGCAACATGCCGGAAGGCCCGTACAAGGCGGACCACCCGCTGACCACGCCGCCACCGAAAGAGCGCACCCTGCAGCACATCGAGACCCTCATCACGCACTTCCTGCAAGTCTCGTGGGGCCCGGTCATGCCGGCCAACGAGTCGTTCCAGATGATCGAGGCGACCAAGGGCATCAACAGTTACTACCTGACGAGCGATGGCGGCACCATGAGCTACCGCACCCGGATCCGTACCCCGAGCTACCCGCACCTGCAGCAGATCCCTTCGGTGATCAAAGGCAGCATGGTCGCTGACCTCATTGCGTACCTGGGCAGTATCGACTTCGTTATGGCTGACGTGGACCGCTAAGCATGAACAGCACGCTTATCCAGACAGACCGTTTCGCCCTGAGCGAAACAGAGCGCTCGGCCATCGAGCACGAGATGCATCACTACGAGGACCCGCGCGCGGCGTCCATCGAAGCCCTGAAGATCGTCCAGAAGGAACGTGGCTGGGTGCCGGACGGCGCCATCCACGCCATCGGCGAAGTGCTGGGCATCCCTGCCAGCGACGTCGAGGGTGTAGCCACTTTCTACAGCCAGATCTTCCGCCAGCCGGTCGGCCGCCACATCATCCGCGTGTGCGACAGCATGGTCTGCTACATCGGCGGCCATGAATCGGTTGTCAGCCAGATCCAGAGCGAACTGGGCATCGGCCTCGGCCAGACCACTGCCGACGGCCGCTTCACCCTGCTGCCTGTGTGCTGCCTGGGCAACTGCGACAAGGCCCCGGCCCTGATGATCGACGACGACACCTTCGGCGACGTGCAGCCGGCTGGCGTTACCAAACTGCTGGAGGGTTACGTATGACCATTACTTCCTTCGGCCCGGCCAACCGCATTGCGCGCACCGCCGAAACCCACCCGCTGACCTGGCGCCTGCGTGATGACGGCGAGCCGGTATGGCTTGCCGAATACGAGTCCAAGAACGGCTACGCCGCTGCCCGCAAGGCCTTGGCGCAGATGTCGCAGGACGACATCGTTCAGGCGGTCAAGGACTCCGGCCTCAAGGGCCGCGGCGGCGCAGGCTTCCCCACTGGCGTGAAGTGGGGCCTGATGCCCAAAGACGAATCCATGAACATCCGCTACTTGCTGTGCAACGCGGACGAAATGGAGCCGAACACCTGGAAGGACCGCATGCTGATGGAGCAACAGCCCCATCTGCTGGTCGAGGGCATGCTGATCAGCGCCCGCGCCCTGAAGGCCTACCGTGGCTACATCTTCCTGCGTGGCGAATACACCACCGCAGCGAAAAACCTCAACCGTGCCATCGATGAAGCCAAGGCCGCCGGCCTGCTGGGCAAGAACATCCTGGGCTCCGGTTTCGATTTCGAGCTGTTCGTGCACACCGGTGCCGGCCGCTACATCTGCGGTGAAGAAACCGCACTGATCAACTCGCTGGAAGGCCGCCGCGCCAACCCGCGCTCCAAGCCGCCCTTCCCTGCCGCCGTGGGCGTATGGGGCAAGCCGACTTGCGTGAACAACGTCGAAACCCTGTGCAACGTGCCAGCCATCGTCGCCAACGGCAACGACTGGTACAAGTCGCTGGCCCGCGAAGGCAGCGAAGACCACGGCACCAAGCTGATGGGCTTCTCTGGCAAGGTGAAGAACCCGGGCCTGTGGGAGCTGCCGTTCGGCGTCACCGCCCGCGAGCTGTTCGAAGACTACGCCGGTGGCATGCGCGACGGCTTCAAGCTCAAGTGCTGGCAGCCAGGCGGCGCCGGTACTGGTTTCCTGCTGCCCGAACACCTCGACGCGCAAATGTACGCCGGTGGCATCGCCAAGGTCGGCACCCGTATGGGTACTGGCCTGGCCATGGCGGTGGACGACAGCATCAACATGGTTTCGCTGCTGCGCAACATGGAAGAGTTCTTCGCCCGCGAGTCGTGCGGCTGGTGCACGCCCTGCCGTGACGGCCTGCCGTGGAGCGTGAAGATGCTGCGTGCACTGGAACAAGGCCAAGGCCGCGCCGAAGACATCGAGACGCTGCTGGGCCTGGTCAACTTCCTCGGCCCAGGCCGTACCTTCTGTGCTCACGCACCGGGTGCCGTCGAGCCGCTGGGCAGTGCCATCAAATACTTCCGGTCCGAGTTCGAGGCCGGTGTCGCCCCAGCATCCGCTGGCGACACCCTGCGCCCTAACCTGGCCAAGCCGATCGTGGTCGGCGCATAACAAGATGATTAGGCGGGTGGTCCGTGCCACTCGCCAGCTTGCCGGCAGGCCCGATTCATTCGTGGCGTGTCGCAAGCTCACCGATTTCCATTAGCCACGCCCGCTCACGCGGGCCAACGAAGAACTTTGAACAATGGCCACTATCCACGTAGACGGCAAAGCGCTCGAAGTCAACGGTGCAGACAACCTGTTACAGGCGTGTCTGTCGCTAGGCCTCGACATCCCTTATTTCTGCTGGCACCCGGCGCTTGGTAGCGTTGGCGCCTGCCGGCAGTGCGCGGTCAAGCAGTACACCGACGAGAACGACACCCGTGGTCGTATCGTCATGTCCTGCATGACCCCTGCCTCCGACGGCACCTGGATCTCCATCGAAGACGAAGAGTCCAAGGCGTTTCGCGCCAGCGTCGTCGAATGGCTGATGACCAACCACCCGCACGACTGCCCGGTGTGCGAGGAAGGCGGTCACTGCCACCTGCAAGACATGACGGTAATGACCGGCCACAACGAGCGCCGCTACCGTTTCACCAAGCGTACCCACCAGAACCAGGACCTCGGCCCGTTCATCGCCCATGAGATGAACCGCTGCATCGCCTGTTACCGCTGCGTGCGCTACTACAAGGACTACGCCGGTGGTACCGACCTGGGCGTATACGGCGCCCACGACAACGTGTACTTCGGCCGCGTCGAAGACGGCGTGCTGGAAAGCGAGTTCTCCGGCAACCTGACCGAGGTCTGCCCGACCGGTGTGTTCACCGACAAGACCCACTCCGAGCGCTACAACCGTAAGTGGGACATGCAGTTTGCCCCAAGCATCTGCCATGGCTGCTCCAGCGGCTGCAACATCAGCCCAGGCGAGCGCTACGGCGAACTGCGTCGTATCGAAAACCGCTTCAACGGCTCGGTCAACCAGTACTTCCTGTGCGACCGCGGCCGCTTCGGTTACGGCTACGTCAACCGCAAGGACCGTCCACGCCAGCCACACCTGGCCGACGGTACCAAGCTGGGCCTGGACGCCGCCCTGGACAAGGCCGCCGACCTGCTGCGCGGCCGTACCATCGTGGGTATCGGCTCGCCACGTGCCAGCCTCGAAAGCAACTACGGCCTGCGTGAGCTGGTCGGCGCCGAGTATTTCTACTCCGGCATGGAAGCTGGCGAACTGGCACGCGTACGCCTGGCCCTGAACGTGCTGAACAACAGCCCGCTGCCGGTGCCGACCCTGCGCGACATCGAAGACCACGACGCCGTGTTCGTGCTCGGTGAAGACCTGACCCAGACCGCTGCCCGCGTAGCCCTGGCCGTGCGCCAGTCCACCAAAGGCAAGGCCGAGGCCATGGCCGAAGCGATGAAAGTGCAGCCGTGGCTCGACGCTGCGGTAAAAAACATCGGTCAGCACGCGCTGTACCCGCTGTTCATCGCCTCCCTGGCTGAAACCAAGCTGGACGACGTTGCCGAAGAATGCGTGCACGCCGCCCCGGCCGACCTGGCCCGCATCGGTTTCGCCGTGGCCCACGCCATCGACCCAAGTGCGCCTGCCGTTGCCGGTCTGGACGAAGAAGCCAAGGCCCTGGCCCAGCGCATCGCCGACGCCCTGGTCGCGGCCAAACGCCCACTGGTAGTCGCCGGTACTTCCCTGGCCGACCCGGCACTGATCGAGGCCGCCGCCAACATCGCCAAGGCCCTGAAGCTGCGCGAAAAGAACGGCTCGCTGAGCCTGGTGGTTCCTGAAGCCAACAGCATCGGCCTGGCCATGCTCGGTGGCGAGTCCGTCGATGCCGCGCTGGACGCAGTCATCAGCGGCAAGGCCGACGCCATTGTCGTGCTGGAAAACGACCTGTACGCCCGCGTACCGGCCGCCAAGGTCGACGCAGCCCTGGCTGCGGCCAAGGTGGTAATCGTTGCCGACCACTCGAAAACCCCGACGGTCGACCGCGCCCACCTGGTGCTGCCGGCCGCTTCGTTCGCCGAAGGCGACGGTACCCTGGTCAGCCAGGAAGGCCGCGCCCAGCGCTTCTTCCAGGTGTTCGACCCGCAGTACCTGGACAGCAGCATCCAGATCCATGAAGGCTGGCGCTGGATGCATGCCCTGCGTGCCACCCTGCTGAACAAGCCGGTCGACTGGACCCAACTGGACCACGTCACCAGCGCCTGCGCCGAAGCCGCCCCGCAACTGGCCGGCATCGTCAACGCCGCACCAAGCGCCGCGTTCCGCATCAAGGGCATGAAGCTGGCCCGTGAACCGCTGCGTTACTCCGGCCGTACCGCCATGCGCGCCAACATCAGCGTGCACGAGCCGCGTACCCCGCAAGACAAGGACACCGCGTTCGCCTTCTCCATGGAAGGCTACTCGGGCTCCGCCGAACCGCGCCAGCAGGTGCCGTTCGCCTGGTCGCCGGGCTGGAACTCGCCGCAAGCCTGGAACAAGTTCCAGGACGAGGTTGGTGGCCACCTGCGTGCCGGTGACCCGGGCGTGCGCCTGATCGAATCGCAAGGCGACCGCCTGAACTGGTTCAACGCCATCCCGGGTGCCTTCAACCCGACCCGTGGCACCTGGACTGCCGTGCCGTTCTTCCACCTGTTCGGCAGCGAGGAAAGCTCGTCGCGCGCCGCCCCGGTGCAACAGCGCATCCCGGCTGCCTATGTGGCCCTGGCCAAGTCCGAAGCCGACCGCCTGGGTGTCAATGACGGTGCGCTGCTGAGCCTGAACGTTGCCGGTGTGGCCCTGCGCCTGCCGCTGCGCATCAATGAAGAGCTGGGCGCTGGCCTGGTCGCGTTGCCGAAAGGCCTGGCCGGCATTCCGCCTGCCATCTTCGGTGCATCCGTTGAAGGCCTGCAGGAGGCAGCACAATGGCTGGTTCACCCCCGAAGTGATCGATGTGATCATCCAGGTCGTCAAGGCTATCGTGGTGCTGCTGGCCGTGGTGGTCTGTGGCGCCCTGCTCAGCTTTGTCGAGCGCCGCCTGCTGGGCTGGTGGCAGGACCGCTACGGTCCGAACCGTGTTGGCCCGTTCGGCATGTTCCAGATCGCCGCCGACATGCTGAAGATGTTCTTCAAGGAAGACTGGAACCCGCCCTTCGTCGACAAGATGATCTTCACCCTGGCGCCGGTCGTGGCCATGAGCGCCCTGCTGATCGGCTTCTCGATCATCCCGATCACACCGGGCTGGGGCGTTGCCGACCTGAACATCGGCCTGCTGTTCTTCTTCGCCATGGCCGGCCTGTCGGTCTACGCGGTGCTGTTCGCCGGCTGGTCGTCGAACAACAAGTACGCCCTGCTGGGCAGCTTGCGTGCTTCGGCACAGACCGTGTCGTACGAAGTGTTCCTGGGCCTGGCGCTGATGGGCGTGGTGGTGCAGGTGGGCTCGTTCAACATGCGCGACATCGTCGAGTACCAGGCGCAGAACCTGTGGTTCATCATTCCGCAGTTCTTCGGCTTCTGCACCTTCTTCATCGCTGGCGTCGCCGTGACTCACCGTCACCCGTTCGACCAGCCGGAAGCAGAACAGGAACTCGCCGACGGCTACCACATCGAGTATGCCGGCATGAAATGGGGCATGTTCTTCGTCGGTGAGTACATCGGCATCATCCTCATCTCGGCGCTGCTGGTAACCCTGTTCTTCGGTGGCTGGCACGGCCCGTTCGGCATCCTGCCGCAGCTGCCGTTCCTGTGGTTCGCCCTGAAGACCGCGTTCTTCATCATGCTGTTCATCCTGCTGCGCGCCTCGATCCCGCGCCCACGCTATGACCAGGTGATGGACTTCAGCTGGAAGTTCTGCCTGCCGCTGACCCTGATCAATTTGCTGGTGACCGCTGCGATCGTGCTCTACAACACGCCAGCCGTCGCGGCCCAGTGAGGATTTGACCCATGTTCAAGTATATCGGCGACATCGTTAAGGGCACCGGCACTCAGCTGCGCAGCCTGGCAATGGTGTTCTCCCACGGGTTCCGCAAGCGCGACACCCTGCAGTACCCCGAAGAGCCCGTGTACCTGCCGCCGCGCTACCGCGGCCGCATCGTCCTCACCCGCGACCCCGATGGCGAGGAGCGCTGCGTAGCGTGCAACCTCTGCGCGGTGGCCTGCCCGGTCGGCTGCATCTCGCTGCAGAAGGCCGAGACCGAGGATGGTCGTTGGTACCCGGAATTCTTCCGCATCAACTTCTCGCGTTGCATTTTCTGCGGCCTGTGTGAAGAAGCGTGCCCGACCACCGCGATCCAGCTGACTCCGGATTTCGAAATGGCCGAGTTCAAGCGTCAGGACCTGGTGTACGAGAAAGAAGATCTGCTGATCTCCGGCCCCGGCAAGAACCCTGACTACAACTTCTACCGTGTTGCGGGTATGGCGATCGCTGGCAAGCCGAAAGGCTCTGCGCAGAACGAAGCCGAACCGATCAACGTGAAGAGCTTGCTCCCATAAGGACAGAAAGATGGAATTCGCTTTCTACTTCGCATCCGGGATCGCCGTGGTCTCCACCCTTCGGGTGGTGACCGGCACAAACCCCGTGCACGCCTTGCTTTACCTGATCATTTCGCTGATTTCCGTGGCCATGATCTTCTTCTCCCTGGGTGCGCCGTTCGCCGGTGCCCTGGAAGTGATCGCCTATGCCGGCGCCATCATGGTGCTGTTCGTGTTCGTGGTGATGATGCTCAACCTGGGGCCGGCTTCGGTCGCCCAGGAACGAGGCTGGCTCAAGCCCGGTATCTGGGCAGGGCCGGTGATTCTCGGCACCCTGCTGCTGCTGGAACTGCTGTACGTGCTGTTCGTCACCCCGAGCGGCGCTGGCATCAGCGGCACCACCGTGGGCCCGAAAGAAGTGGGCATCAGCCTGTTTGGCCCGTACCTGCTGGTGGTCGAACTGGCCTCGATGCTGCTGCTGGCTGCAGCCGTCACCGCCTTCCACCTGGGCCGCAACGAGGCGAAGGAGTAAATCATGGGTGCTATCCCTCTCGAGCATGGCCTGGCAGTCGCCGGTATCCTGTTCTGCTTAGGTCTGGTTGGCCTGATGGTCCGCCGCAACATCCTCTTCGTGCTCATGAGCCTGGAAGTCATGATGAACGCCTCTGCCCTGGCGTTCGTCGTCGCCGGCGCCCGTTGGGTCCAGCCCGACGGCCAGGTGATGTTCATTCTGGTGATCAGCCTGGCAGCCGCCGAGGCCAGTATTGGCCTGGCCATCCTGCTGCAGCTGTATCGCCGCTTCCACACTCTCGACATCGATGCTGCCAGTGAGATGCGCGGATGAACCTTCTCTTCCTGACTTTCGTCTTCCCCCTCGTCGGCTTCCTGCTGCTGTCGTTCTCGCGCGGGCGGTTCTCGGAGAACCTGTCCGCCCTGATCGGCGTCGGCTCGGTGGGCCTTTCGGCCGCCACCGCCGCCTATGTCATCTGGCAGTTCAATGTCGCGCCACCTGAAGGCGGCGCGTACAGCCAACTGCTGTGGCAGTGGATGTCGGTGGACGGCTTCGCGCCGAACTTCACCCTGTACCTGGACGGCCTGTCGGTCACCATGCTCGGCGTGGTCACCGGTGTCGGCTTCCTGATCCACCTGTTCGCGTCCTGGTACATGCGTGGCGAAGCCGGCTACTCGCGCTTCTTCTCGTACACCAACCTGTTCATCGCCAGCATGCTGTTCCTGATCCTCGGCGATAACCTGCTGTTCATCTACTTCGGCTGGGAAGGCGTAGGCCTGTGCTCGTACCTGTTGATCGGTTTCTACTACAGCAACCGCAACAACGGTAACGCGGCACTCAAGGCGTTCATCGTCACCCGCATCGGCGACGTGTTCCTGGCCATCGGCCTGTTCATCCTGTTCGCCCAGCTGGGTACCCTGAACGTGCAGGAACTGCTGGTGCTGGCACCGCAGAAGTTCCAGGCTGGCGACACCTGGATGGTGCTGGCAACGCTGATGTTGCTGGGCGGTGCGGTCGGTAAATCGGCCCAGCTGCCATTGCAAACCTGGCTGGCCGACGCCATGGCGGGCCCGACCCCGGTTTCGGCACTGATCCACGCTGCAACCATGGTGACCGCGGGCGTGTACCTGATTGCCCGCACCAATGGCCTGTTCCTGCTGGCGCCGGACATCCTGCACCTTGTAGGTGTGGTCGGTGGCGTGACCCTGGTACTGGCCGGCTTCGCCGCGCTGGTACAGACCGACATCAAGCGGATCCTCGCCTACTCGACCATGAGCCAGATCGGCTACATGTTCCTGGCCCTGGGCGTTGGCGCCTGGGACGCGGCGATCTTCCACCTGATGACCCACGCCTTCTTCAAGGCCCTGCTGTTCCTTGCCTCCGGTGCGGTGATCGTTGCCTGCCACCACGAGCAGAACATCTTCAAGATGGGCGGCCTGTGGAAGAAACTGCCACTGGCCTACGCCAGCTTCGTGGTCGGTGGCGCTGCCCTGGCTGCACTGCCGATCGTGACCGTGGGCTTCTACTCCAAGGACGAGATCCTCTGGGAAGCCTTCGCCAGCGGCAACACCGGCCTGCTGTACGCCGGCCTGGTGGGTGCGTTCATGACCTCGCTGTACACCTTCCGCCTGATCTTCATCGCCTTCCACGGCGAGGCCAAGACCGAAGCTCACGCCGGCCACGGCATCAGCCACTGGCTGCCACTGGGCGTGCTGATCGTGTTGTCGACCTTCGTTGGCGCCTGGATCACCCCGCCGCTGGCAGGCGTGCTGCCTGAAAGCGCCGGCCACGCCGGTGGCGAAGCCAAGCACGCGCTGGAGATCACCTCGGGTGCCATAGCCATCGCCGGTATCCTGCTGTCGGCCCTGCTGTTCCTGGGCAAGCGCAGCTTCGTCAGCGCAGTCGCCAACAGCGGCATCGGCCGCGCCCTGTCGGCCTGGTGGTTCGCTGCCTGGGGCTTCGACTGGATCTACGACAAGCTTTTCGTCAAACCGTACCTGCTGATCTGCCACATCCTGCGCAAGGACCCGGTAGACCGCAGCATCGGCCTGATTCCTCGGATGGCGCGTGGCGGCCATGTCGCCATGAGCAAGACCGAGACTGGCCAACTGCGCTGGTACACCGCCTCTATCGCCGTCGGTGCCGTGTTGGTACTCGGTGCCGTGCTAGTGGCTGCGGTATGACAATGAATCTTGCGACTTTGCCAAAGGAAACCAACCCGTCATGATTTTGCCTTGGCTGATCCTGATCCCCTTCATCGGCGGCTTCCTGTGCTGGCTGGGTGAGCGCTTCGGCGCCACCTTGCCGCGCTGGATCGCGCTGCTGACCATGTCCCTGCTGCTTGGCATCGGCCTGTGGCTGTGGGCGACCGGCGACTACACCCTCGCCCCTGCTCCGGGCGCCGAGCCTGCCTGGGCCCTGGAATACAAACTCCAGTGGATCCAGCGCTTCGGCATCAGCATCCACCTGGCCCTCGACGGCCTGTCGCTGCTGATGATCCTGCTCACCGGCCTGCTCGGTGTGCTGTCGGTACTGTGTTCCTGGAAAGAGATCCAGCGCCACGTCGGCTTCTTCCACCTCAACCTGATGTGGATCCTCGGCGGCGTGGTCGGTGTGTTCCTGGCCCTGGACCTGTTCCTGTTCTTCTTCTTCTGGGAAATGATGCTGGTGCCGATGTACTTCCTCATCGCGCTCTGGGGTCACTGGCTCGGCAGACGGCAAGAAGACCCGGATCTACGCGGCGACCAAGTTCTTCATCTTCACCCAGGCCAGCGGCCTGATCATGCTGGTGGCGATCCTTGGCCTGGTACTGGTCAACTACAACACCACCGGCGTGCTCACCTTCAACTACAGCGACCTGCTCAAGGCCGAACTGCCAGCCGGTGTCGAGTACGTGCTGATGCTGGGCTTCTTCATCGCCTTTGCAGTGAAGCTGCCGGTAGTGCCGTTCCACTCCTGGCTGCCTGATGCTCACGCCCAGGCACCGACCGCAGGCTCCGTGGACCTGGCCGGTATCTTGCTGAAGACGGCGGCCTACGGCCTGCTGCGCTTCGCCCTGCCGCTGTTCCCGAACGCCTCGGCCGAGTTTGCGCCCATCGCCATGACCCTGGGCCTGATCGGTATCTTCTACGGTGCTTTCCTGGCCTTCGCGCAAACCGACATCAAGCGCCTGATCGCCTTCTCCAGCGTTTCGCACATGGGCCTCGTGCTGATCGGTATCTACTCCGGCAGCCAGCAAGCCCTGCAAGGCGCGGTGATCCAGATGCTGGCCCACGGCCTGTCGGCTGCCGCATTGTTCATCCTGTCCGGCCAGCTGTACGAGCGCCTGCACACCCGTGACATGCGTCAGATGGGCGGCCTGTGGCACCGCATCGCCTACCTGCCGGCCATCAGCCTGTTCTTCGCCGCAGCGTCGCTGGGCCTGCCAGGTACCGGCAACTTCGTCGGCGAGTTCCTGATCCTGATCGGCAGCTTCGCGCATGTACCATGGATCACCGTCATCGCCACCACCGGCCTGGTATTCGGTTCGGTCTACTCGCTGATCATGATCCACCGCGCCTACTTCGGCCCGGCCAAGGCCGACACCGTGCTGGCTGGCATGGACGGCCGCGAGCTGATCATGGTGCTGGGCCTGGCGGTACTGCTGATTCTGCTGGGCGTGTATCCGCAGCCGTTCCTCGACACCTCTGCAGCCACCATGAGTGGTGTGCAGCAGTGGCTCGGTTCCGCTTTCACTCAACTCGCTTCGGCCCGGTAAGAGCGCTATGGAATTCACCACTCAACACTTCATCGCATTGGCGCCGATGCTGATCACCACCATCACCACGGTGGTGGTGATGCTGGCGATCGCCTGGAAGCGCAACCACTCGCAGACCTTCCTGCTGTCCACCGTGGGCCTGAACCTGGCCCTGCTGTCGATCCTGCCGGCGCTGAAGGTCGCGCCGCTGGCGGTCACCCCGCTGATCACCATCGACAAGTTCGCCTGCCTGTACATGGCGATCATCCTGGTGGCGACGCTGGCGTGCGTCACCTTGGCCCACGCCTACCTCGGCGAAGGCTCCAAGGGCTTCCCGGGTAACCGTGAAGAACTGTACCTGCTGCTGCTGATGTCGGCCCTCGGTGGCCTGGTGCTGGTCAGCGCCAACCACCTGGCCGGCCTGTTCATCGGCCTGGAGCTGCTGTCGGTACCGGTTTACGGCCTGGTGGCGTATGCCTTCTTCAACAAGCGCTCACTGGAAGCCGGCATCAAGTACATGGTGCTGTCGGCCGCAGGCTCGGCGTTCCTGCTGTTCGGCATGGCCCTGCTGTACGCCGATGCCGGCAGCCTGAGCTTCGACCAGATCGGCAAAGCCCTGGCAACCACCAGCATGCCAAGCCTGGTGGCCCAGCTGGGCCTGGGCATGATGCTGGTCGGCCTCGCCTTCAAGCTGTCGCTGGTACCGTTCCACCTGTGGACCCCAGACGTATACGAAGGCGCTCCGGCACCGGTCGCCGCATTCCTGGCCACCGCCAGCAAGGTTGCGGTGTTTGCCGTGGTCGTGCGCCTGTTCATGCTCTCCCCTGCTGCCAGCAGCGGCGTGCTGAGCACCGTGCTGGCCGTGATCGCTGTAGCCTCGATTCTGGTCGGCAACCTGCTGGCGCTGACCCAGAGCAACCTCAAGCGCCTGCTCGGTTACTCGTCCATCGCCCACTTCGGCTACCTGGTCATTGCCTTGGTGGCCAGCAAGGGCCTGGCCCTGGAAGCCATGGGCGTGTACCTGGTTACCTACGTGATCACCAGCCTGGGCGCCTTCGGGGTCATCACCCTGATGTCTTCGCCTTACGGCGGCCGTGACGCCGATGCCCTGTACGAATACCGCGGCCTGTTCTGGCGCCGTCCGTACCTGACCGCGGTACTGACCGTGATGATGCTGTCGCTGGCGGGTATCCCGCTGACTGCTGGCTTCATCGGCAAGTTCTACATCATCGCCACCGGCGTCGAGTCGCACCTGTGGTGGCTGGTCGGTGCCCTGGTGATCGGTAGCGCCATCGGTGTTTACTACTACCTGCGCGTCATGGTCACCCTGTACCTGGTCGAGCCGAACCTGCGTCGCCACGACGCACCGCTGAAGTGGGAACAGCGCACCGGTGGCGTCATGCTGCTGGCCATCGCCATTCTTGCCTTCGTGCTCGGCGTCTACCCGCAGCCGCTGCTGGAACTGGTTCAGCAAGCCGGCCTGCAACTGATCGGCTGATCGCCCCGGCAAAACAAAACACCCCGCTTATGCGGGGTGTTTTTTTATCTGCGCTTTTTTTTGCCAGCCCCCAAAGGCGCCTCACTCAATGGGGCTACCCTGGCCTGCCCCAGGCAGGGCAGCCTTGCGCAAATCACCATTGGCCGAAGGCAGGTACACTTCCGGGTTGGGCATCCCGCTGGGGGAGAGTTCGTGGGTCATTTCGAACTCGGCGCGTACCGACCAGCCGCACGCCTCGGTGGTGCATTGCAAATAAGCGATACGCAGGAAAACATGACGCCCTTCGCTAGTGCGTATGCGCATCCGGCTGTGGCAATGCGGGCAAACCAGCTTGTAAGTACTCACGGCAAGTACCTGCTAGCATTACCCAGGCCAGTTTGTGTGTCAGTATTGGCTGCAACTGTGGGTGTATTGTTCAATTTGATGGTTCTCATTGCAGAAGTGCTCCTTAAAACGCAGGGCTGTATTCATAACGAGTAGTTTAAGCCCATGGAATATCATTAAACCAGTCATGGATATTTGTTATGAGTACTCACGTGCTTGCTGCGGTGCTCACGCGCCTCAAGCTGATTACCGGCGCCCAGTCCGATGCCGACTTGTCACGCGCACTGTCTGTCAGCCCGCAGACGCTCAGCAGCTGGAAGGTGCGCGATAGCATCCCTTACTCACTTTGCATAGAAATGGCCAAGCAACACGCCTGCTCGCTGGACTGGTTGCTACTAGGCGAAGTGGACCAACGCCCGGCACACCAGGATGAAGCAGGCTGGGAGTTCGACATGCTCGACCGGCTGCGCACGTTGTCGCCAGCTGATCGCCAGGCCATCCTGCTGCTCATCAAGGACAAGCAACGCATCCGGCAGCTGGAACAACAATTGAGCGAGCTGACCAGCCACCTGCCCAAAGCCGCCAGCAGCTAACCCCGGCGGCGCCAGCGCTGTATGAGTTCGCGCGGGTCGAGTGTATCCAGCCAGACCATGACCTTGAGGCTGATGGGGATCACCACCACGGCAGCGACGAATGCCGCCATTTCACGGGTCAGCAAGGGCGCCCATGACGACACCAGCGGCTCGAACAGGTGGCCCACACCCACGGTCACAAACACCAGCAACAGCTTCTTGCCCAGTGTCAGGCGCCTGCTCGTATTGGTAATCAACCGGTCGCGCGCCGCGCCCACCAGCAAAGCCCCCAGCAGCGCAGCAAACAACACGCGGCCATCCACACCCAGCAGTTCGATCAGCGCAGGGGCCACGCGGTCGATAACAGATTCATCATGCATCAGCAGCCCTCCGACGCACAGTGGTCAGGTATGAGCATGCGCCCAGGCTGTACATGACCGCGGCTTCGACAAAGCGGATGTAGCACACTCGCAATGCGCGCCCTTGGTCATGCCCGGCCACATCTTCAAGGCGCTTGTAGCCCCGCTCTCGCAGCACCGCGCGCCAACGCGCGAACTCTCGTGCTGCATCAATGGCGGCACAGCGTGCGGCCACTTCCAGCGCGGCCTCACTGACCGGCCACGTCAGGTTCAGGCGCTCACGCAGCCTGCCAAGGTCTACCCGTGGCCAGAACGGGTCATGGCTGTCGGCATAACGCGGGAACCGAGGGTCGTTGTTCATACCTCACCCCCTCATTGCTCGGCCAGCATGCCGTAGCGAATGGCCTTGATCACCGCCGCCACACGGGTCGGCACATCAAACTTGCGCAGGATGTTGGACACATGGAAGTTCACCGTCGACTCCTTGCATTCAAGGATGCGGCCGATCTCCCACGAGCTCTTGCCGTAGGCACACCACAACAGCACTTGGTGTTCACGTGGCGTCAGGCGCACCGGGGTGTGCGCCGGGGGTTGCTGCGGGTGTCGTGTATTGTCAGTCATGCATGTACTCCACGGGTGATTGAGCGAGGCATCGCTGCCGATCTGCAGCCACCTTACGAAGCCCATGCCATCTCGCTCCACCGCCGCACCTTGTAAAGAACTTTCGTACAAAACCGTCTGACGAAAGTCATGCAAGATTTGCTGACTTTCTTCGTGCTCCAAGCGGCATTTCGCTCGTCTCAACGCCGTTGTCCATTCGTCTTTCGCCTGGAGTCGTACAATGCGTTCCGTTTTTTCCCCATCACCTTGCCTTGGCCTGCTGGCTGCCTTAGCTGCCACCCAGCCCGCCATGGCGGCATCTTCGGTCGAATTGGGCCAGGTGCTGATCACCGATGAGGAGCAGAACGACCTGACAGCAGCCAGCGAACGCCTGCGCGAGGTGCCAGGCGCCAGCAACCTGGTGGACATGCAACGCGCAGGGCAAGGTCGAGTGGCCAGCAACCAGGATGTGCTGGCCTACCAGCCCGGCGTATTCGCCCAATCGGCGGGCAACGATGGCATCAAACTGTCAATCCGCGGCTCGGGCATCAACCGCGCACCGGGGGCCCACGGCTCCGGGGTATACACGATGTTCGACGGCCTGCCGCTGACTGGCCCGGGCGGTACCCCCTACGAGCTGTTCGAGCCACTGTGGCTGAGCCGTGCCGAAGTGCTGCGCGGCGCCAATGGGTTCGACCAGGGCGCCCTGGCGCTGGGCGGCGCGATCAACTACGTCACCCACACCGGCTACGACGCCGCGCCGCTGCAGGTGCGCTACGAGGTCGGCAGCCGCGGTTACCAGCACCGGCACATCGAGCCGGGGCAAGTGCTGGGCAACCTCGACTACTACGTAGCCCTGACCGATTCAGAGTACGACGGCTACCAGGCGCACAGCAGCGGCAGTGCGAAAGGCTTTGCGGCCAACGTCGGCTACCGCTTCAACCCGAACCTGGAAACCCGCTTCTACCTGCGCTACCGGGAAACCGAAAACGAACTGGCCGGGCGCTTGACCAAAGACCAGATCAAGCACCACCCGCGCGCAGCCAACCCGGCCTATCTGGCCCGCGACGACAGCCGCCCGCAACCAGGCAGCACCTGGGTGGGCAACAAGACCACCTTCTACCTCGACGACGATGCACGCCTGGAAGCCGGCCTGGTCTACCACGACTACCCGATGGACCTGCGTGAAGGCCCGATGCGCCTGAAGGTGGCCTACACGGATGTCAGCGGCACGCTGAACTACTTCCGCCGTGACACCCTCTTCGGCCACGAGAGCAAGACCACCGTCGGCTGGCGTACCACCAAGCACCTGCCCAACAGCGGCGCTTCACAATTTGCCCGCAATGGCGATGTGTCTGGCGCGCGCACCCGGGACTTCACCTACCAGGGTTCGGACACCGTGTTGCATGTTGGCAATGACCTGGAACTGGCCCCCGACCTGTGGCTGACCACCGGCCTGGCAATGATCTACACCCGCCGCGAAAGTGACGTGACCTACCCGGCCGAAGGCGGCAAGGTGAGCATGCATGACTGGGACTATGCACCGCGCCTGGGGCTGCGCTACGACATCCGCCCGGACCTGCAGGTGTATGGCAACCTCAGCCGCTCGGTAGAACCGCCACACCCGTGGTCGCTGATCTGGAGCGCACCGAGCACAGGCGGCAAGCAGATCCAGCCGATCGAGATGCAAAACCAGACTGCCACTACCTTGGGCTGGGCGCACGTGGCGATTCGGCGCTCGGCCGCTGGGACCTTGCCTGGTACTACTCGCAAGTGCGCCACGAACTGCTGGCGGTGGAAGTGGTGCCAAACTTCACTTCGGAGTTCAACGCCAGCGCTACCGTGCACCAGGGCGTGGAGGCCGGCCTCGACAGCACCCTGTGGGAACACGCAGGTACTGGCAAGCTCAGCTTGCGCCAGGCCTACACCTTCAGCGACTTCCACTACCGTGATGACGACACGTTTGGCGACAACCGCCTGCCCGGCATCCCCATGCACTACTACCAGGCCGAACTGCGCTATGACTGGCCGAGCGGGTTCTACGCAGGGGTCAACACGCAAATGGCGTCGAAAGTGCAGGTGGACTATGCCAACAGTTATCACGCCGATGAATATGCCTTGCTCGGCGCGCGCCTGGGCTGGAATTCACCGAAACAGGACTGGCAGACCTGGCTGGACCTGCGCAACCTGACCAACAAGCGCTATGCGGCGACGGTGACGCCGGCCTACAACGATGCCGGCAAAGACAATGCCCGCTCGACGCCGGGCGAAGGGTTTGGCGTCTACGCAGGCGTTTCCTACAGCTTCCGCTAGAACATGTAGCGTACTGTTTCTGTAGGAGCAGCCTTGTGCTGCGAAGAGGCCGGTACAGACCATTCTGGTGTGTGTTCTGTACCGGCCTCTTCGCAGCACAAGGCTGCTCCTACAAAGAGCGCGTTCATCCAACAATTGCGGATCAAACCGCCCTGTTCAACTTCACCCACGACGCAAACTTGTCGACAAACGCCTGCAGGAACGGCCGGGTCTTGTCGTTAAGCTTGCCCGAATCCTCGAACAGGCTGGCTGCCCCGCCAATATAGGCCTCGGGCATCTGCATGCACGGCATGTCCAGAAACACCAGCGACTGGCGTACGGCATGGTTCGCACCAAAGCCGCCAATAGCCCCGGGCGATACACTGACCACCGCCGTCGGCTTGCCGCTCCAGGCACTTTGCCCGTAGGGCCGTGAACCCACATCGATGGCGTTTTTCAGGCAACCCGGCACCGAGCGGTTGTATTCTGGCGTAACGAACAGCACCGCATCACTGTCGCGGATCTCTTTGCGAAAACGCTCCCAGGCCTTGGGCACGGCTTCGGCCTCGACATCCTCGTTATACAACGGCAAATCGCCAATTTCGACGATTTTCAAGGCAAGGCTGGACGGCGCCAGCCGAAAGTGCGCGGGCAACCTTGCGGTTATAGGACTCCTTGCGCAAGCTACCCACGACAACCGCTACCGAATACACCTGGCTCATGGCAATTTCCAACCTTTGCTGGGTAAAGGGACGTTGTAGTTATAGATGACCGTTCCTCGGCGCTTTGGTTTTTTTTCCGCAGGGTGAAAACTTCCGAGGCTGTTCCACGGTCTATGCCTTCAGACATTTTCTACGTAATTCAGAGGTTTCCACCCAAATGGCAGCAGTAATGGTCGGCCAGTTCCACGCCCGTGACGCCGAAGGCCGTATCTACCCCGTGCACGAGTTCCAGGAGTCCACCCTGCAACTCGACGGCAGCACGCTGGGCGCCCCCATCACCACCTACCGCCTGGCCATCGGCGACAAGGTCAACCACCTCGGTGAAAACCGCTTCGAACTGGCGCGCAGCGGCGTCGAGATCATTCGCATTCCGTGATGCAGTCCACGGTGTAACGGCCGCTCTCGTTCTGCAGGCCATGCACATCGGCGACAAAACCGGGGAAGCCCTGGTTGAATGCCCGGGCGAAGGCCAGGTAGTCGAGTATCGAGCGGGTCGCCTCGGTGAACCGCTCGCCCGGCATGATCAAGGGGATACCGGGCGGATACGGCACCAGCATCACCGCCGCCACACGCCCCAGCAGCGCCTCGATCGGCACCGCCTCCACCTCCCCACGCACCATCTGGTCATAGGCCCGGGCCGGGCTCACGGCCGCCTCCGGCAACCGTGTGAACAGCCGCTTCAGTTGCTTGGCCGTGGCATTGGCGCGGTAGCAGTCATGCAACTGCTCACACAAGTCGCGCAACCCCATCCCCTGATAGCGTGAAGCATCAGCTGCCACCACACTTGGCAGGCAACTGCTCAGGGCTGTGTTGCCATCATAGTGGCGCTTGAACTCCAGCAATTCCGTTAGCAAAGTGCTCCACTTGCCTTTGGTAATGCCCATGGAGAACAGCACCAGGAAGCTGTACAGGCCGGTTTTCTCCACCACCAACCCCCGCTCCCATAGAAACTTGCTGACCACCGCCGCCGGGATGCCATGCTCGCCCAGCACACCACCCGCACTCAGGCCCGGCATCACCAAGGTCACCTTGAGCGGGTCGAGCAGCACATAGTCGTCCACCACTTCGCCAAAACCATGCCACTCCGCCCCCGGTTTCAGCAGCCAGTCCTGCGCGGTCAGGCGCTGGATGCCGTCGGTGCTCGGCGGCTGCCAGATACTGAACCACCAGTCATCCGCAGCAATGTGCTCGCGCAAGTTGGCCAGGGCACGACGAAAACTCAGCGCTTCGTCGAACATCTCTTGCAACAGTGAATGCCCGGCCGGCCCTTCCATCATGGTCGAGGCCACGTCCAGCGAGGCAAGGATGCTGTACTGGGGCGAGGTAGAGATATGCATCATGAACGCTTCGTTGAAGCGGTCCCGGTCCAGTTGGCGCCTGGCCCCGTCCTGCACATGGATCATCGAGGCCTGGCTGAACGCGGCCAGCAGTTTGTGAGTGGAATGGGTGCTGAACACCAATGGGCTGCCTGGCGTGCAGGCGGTGCCCATGGCATAACGCCCGGTAAAGAAGTCATGAAACGCCGCATAGGCAAACCAGGCTTCGTCGAAATGCAGTACCTCCACACTGGCACCCAGGCTCTGCTTGATCATCCCGGCGTGGTAACACAGCCCGTCGTAAGTTGAGTTGGTCACCACCGCCAGCTTGATGCGCTGCCCACGATCACGGGCAAGGGGGTTGGCCTGAATCTTCGCCTCGATGGCCTCGGGGCTGAATTCGCTGAGCGGGATCGGGCCGATGATGCCCAACTCGTTGCGTTCCGGGCACAGGTACAGCGGAATGGCGCCGGTCATGATGATCGCGTGCACCACCGACTTGTGGCAGTTGCGGTCCACCAGCACCAGGTCGTCGCGGCCGACCATGGCGTGCCAGACGATCTTGTTGGCGGTGGAAGTACCGTTGATGACGAAGAAGGTGTGGTCGGCACCGAAGTTGCGCGCCGCCCTGGCCTCGGCTTCAGCCAGCGGCCCGGTGTGGTCGAGCAGCGAGCCAAGTTCCGGCACTGAAACGGACAGGTCCGAGCGCAGGGTGTTTTCCCCGAAAAACTGGTGAAACGCTTGGCCCACCGGGCTTTTATGGTAAGCCACGCCGCCACCATGGCCCGGGGTGTGCCAGGAATAGTTGGACTGCGCGGTATGCTGCACCAGGGCCTTGAAAAACGGTGGCAGCAGGCCGTCGAGGTAGGTGTGTGCGGCACGCGCCACCTGGCGCGCAAGAAACGGCACGGTGTCTTCGAACAGGTAAAGGATGCCACGCAGCTGGTTAAGCTCGCTCATGGCCTCGGCCGGGGCGTTTTCCAGGGTTACCTGCTCACCCAGGGCGAAGATCGGCAAGTTGGGTGCGCGCAGCCGGGCCAGGCGGATCAGCTCGGCCATGTTCTGCAGCAGGTGGGTGTTCTCGCCAACGCCTTCGGCAGCGATCAGCATGCAGGCCAAGCCGTGGTGGGTGGCGGCAACCAGGCGGGCTTCTGCGTGGTCAGCGGCGGCGAGAATGGCAAAGCCATCCTGGCGCAGTTCCTCGGCTATACCCCGCACGCGCTCGCCGGCAACGCTGTCGGCCTTGATGGCGCGGTGGACGATAAGGATCGGGAACTTGAGGTCCTTGTACATCAGGCAACTACCTCCGAAGGACATGGCGTCCATTTCAGGGTAGTTGAGCCTTGCATTGCCTGTACTGGCCCTTTCGCGGGTTCACCCGCGAAGAGGCCCGTATAGGCTGAACATCAGCCAGCAGGTGTCTCGGTAAGGGCCTGCCACATGGATGGCCCACCCGCCGACTTGGCAACGGCGGCCAGCCGCTCGGCATGCGCCTCCAATTCCTCGGCACTGGCCATGATCACCCGCCCAGGCGCGCGCCCGGTAATCCGGCGGATTTCGCTGCCACCACTGCCCTGCCCATCCCCCTCGGCATCTGCGCCATGCCCAGCCAGCGACAGGCTGGTCTGGCCACCGGTCATCGCCAGGTAGACGTCAGCCAGCAGTTCCGAGTCGAGCAAGGCGCCGTGCAGCTCACGGCCCGAGTTGTCGATGTCGTAGCGTTTGCACAGCGCATCGAGGCTGTTGCGCTGCCCCGGGTGGCGCGAGCGCGCCAGCAGCAAGGTGTCGAGGATGGTGCAATGCTGCGCGAGGTCCGCGCGGTCCTGTTGGCCCAGCAAGGCGAATTCGTTGTTGATGAAGCCAACGTCAAACGCCGCGTTGTGGATGACCAGCGTGGAGCCCTGGATGAACTCGAAGAATTCCTCGGCTACATCGCCAAAGCGTGGCTTGCCGATCAGGAAGGTGTCGGTAATACCGTGGACGTTGATAGCGCCCTCGTCACTCTCGCGGTCCGGCTGCAGGTAGACGTGGAAGTGCCGCCCGGTCAGACGCCGGCCGATTACCTCGACACAGCCGATCTCGATGATCCGGTGGCCTTCGCTGACCGGCATACCCGTGGTTTCGGTATCGAGAATGACGAACCGTTTATCTTGCTGCTGCTCCACGCGGGGCGCTCCAACTTGCATCAGTTACAAAGGCCGCGATTGTACCCCAGCTCAACGCTGGGCGCGCACCTCATCGACCCCACGGTTGGCCAGCTGGTCGGCGCGCTCGTTGCCGGGGTGGCCGATATGGCCGCGCACCCACTTCCAGCTCACCTTGTGGCGGTTGACCTGCTCATCGAGCTGCTGCCACAGGTCGGCGTTCTTTACCGGCTCCTTGGCCGCGGTCTTCCAGCCACGCTTTTTCCAGTTGACCATCCACTCGTTGATGCCCTTCATCACGTACTGCGAGTCGGTAGTCAGCACCACGTCGCACTCACGCTTGAGCGACATCAGGCCCTGGATGGCCGCCATCAGTTCCATGCGGTTGTTGGTGGTTTCACGTTCGCCGCCCCACAGTTCCTTCTCGACGCCCTTGTAGATCATCAGCACCCCCCAGCCACCTGGGCCAGGATTGCCTTTGCAGGCACCATCGGTAAACATTTCGACGCTATCGCTCATGTACCACTCTTGAATTCAGTGCTTGTCAGTATCAGGGTTGGCCGCCGTGCGGTTTACCTTGGCCAGCGGCAGCGGCAGCAACTTGCCCATCGGCTCGCGGCGTTCCGGGCGCAACGGCCGCAGGCCCACCACCATCTTGCGCGCCACCAGCAGGTACACCCCGCCACCGGAGCTCTGCCAGCCGCCGGCAACCCGTTCCCAGCCCGCCAGACGCTGCTGCCAGGCCGGTGAGGCAAGCGGCGGACGATAGCACCCGAAGCGGCGTTTCTCCAGCGCGAAGCCCAGCAGGTTGAGCCAGTCGCCCACCCGCGACGGCGAGATGCAGCGCGCCTTGCGCAAGGCGCCATGGCTGAAGAAATGGCGCATGCCCCAACTGCTCCACGGGTTGATCCCGACAATCAGCAGGTGCCCGCCCGGGCGCACGGCGCTGGCGGCCTCGCGCAGCAAGCCGTGGGGCGACAGGCTGAAATCCAGGCCATGCTGCAGCACCACCACATCGGCGGCGTGCTCGCTCAGCGGCCAGGCCTGTTCTTCACAGGCAATTTCCACCCCCGGCAGCGGCGCCCCAAGGCGCACGTTGCGCTGTACCTGGGGGGCGCTGGGCGGCGGCTCTGCGCAGGGGCCATAGTGCACAAGGTAGCCCCCGAAGAAGCGGCCAAGCTCTTCTTCCAGCAGCTTTTCCTCTTCCTTGAGCATCAGTTGGCCGATCGGGCCATTGAACCACTCACGGGCCAGGCTGATCAGCTTGACCCAGTCCGGGTCAGCCTGGGCAAAGGCTTGGTCGGTCATTGCGCTCTCCCTCGAAGGTTCTCGCACCGCGCCATCGCGGCTAAGATGCCTTCATGTGCCACGCTTGGCGAATCGGATCCGCACCATGATACAGATCGATGCTCTCCCCGCTTTCTCCGACAACTACATCTGGTTGTTACAGGATACTGCCAAACGCCGCTGCGCGGTGGTCGACCCGGGTGACGCCGGCCCGGTGGAACGCTGGCTGTCGGCCAACCCCGGGTGGGTGCTCAGCGACATCCTGATCACCCACCACCATAACGACCATGTCGGCGGTGTGGAACGGCTCAAGCAACTGACCGGCGCACGGGTGTGCGGCCCGGCCCACGAGCGTATTCCCTGCCGCGACCTGGCACTGGACGACGGCGACAAGGTGACGGTGCTGGACGTGACGTTCCAGGTCCTGGCAGTGCCTGGCCACACCTTGGGGCATATCGCGTTTTTCAGTGACCAACCGGCAACGCCAGTACTGTTCAGTGGCGATACCCTGTTTGCCGCCGGTTGCGGGCGCATGTTCGAGGGTACACCCGAACAGATGCAACCGGCGCTCGCCCGCCTGGCGGCGTTACCTGCACAAACCGAGGTGTACTGCGCCCACGAATACACCCTCAGCAACCTGCGCTTTGCCAAGGCGGTGGAACCCACCAATCTGCACGTTCTGCAGCGGTTCGAGGACGTTACCCGTATGCGCGCCGACAATCGCATCACCTTGCCATCAACGATTGGCCTGGAACGCCTGACCAATCCCTTTCTGCGTACCTCTGAAACATTAGTTAAACAAAAAGCAGACGAATGGAAGGGACATCCAAACGACTCGCAGGTCACTGTTTTTGCTGCCTTGAGGTCTTGGAAGGACACCTTCTGATAACCTCAAGATATATCGCAATCGATGGTCAAAGGTTGACCAGGCCCGGAGCGGTTTCTAGAATCGCCGAAATTTTTCGCCCGGATACCCGTCTCAGCCGATGTCTTCCCGTAGCCGCAGAACCTCTCATTCCGTCGCCCTGACGCGCCTGGCCCAAATCAGTGCGCTGGCTCTGGCCGCCACCCTGGTGGGTTGCCAGAGCACCCGTCAGGTTGACGAATCCGATAGCGTTCGCGCGCACAACTACCAGGCGCGGATCAAGCACAAGCCTTCACCGCTGCTGGTCAAGCCGGCCGAGCAGGCGCCACAGGATGTCTGGGAGCGCATGCGCCAGGGCTTTGCCCTGCAGGACAGCATCGACGTCAACCCGCGCATCGAGCAGCAGCGCCTGTGGTTCGCCAGCAACCCGACGTTCATCGAAAGCGCCGGCGAGCGCGGCAGCCTCTACCTGCACTACATTGTCGAGCGTCTTGAAGAGCGCGACATGCCGCTGGAGCTGGCCCTGCTGCCAGCCATCGAAAGCGCCTACAACCCAATGGCCTATTCACGCGCCAGCGCTGCGGGCATGTGGCAGTTCATGCCAGCGACAGGTCGCCACTTCAACCTGCGCCAGACCAACTTTTACGATGGCCGCCGCGATATCACCGCGTCGACCAACGCCGCACTGGACTACCTGACCCGCCTGCATGACATGTTCAACGGCGACTGGCTGCTGGCCCTGGCTGCCTACAACGCCGGCGAAGGCACGGTTAGCCGGGCCATGGAGCGCAACGAAAAGCTCGGCCTGCCAACCGACTACTGGAACCTGCCGCTGCCTCAGGAAACCCGCGACTATGTGCCCAAGCTGCTGGCTTTGTCGCAGGTGGTGCTCACACCTGAAGCCTATGGCGTGAACCTGAACCCGATTGCCAACGAGCCCTACTTCGAAGCGGTCGCCATCAACGATCGCCTGGACCTGTCGCGGGTGGCAGCCTTTGCCAACATCGACGAAGACGAACTGATCCAGCTCAACCCGGCTTTCAAGAAGCGCATGACGGTGGACGGCCCGCAGCAACTGCTGGTGCCAACCGCCAAGGCGCAGTTGCTGAGCGACAGCCTGTCCAACCTCAAGCCCGAGCAACTGGTCAGCCTGCAACCGAACAAGGCCGTGTTCGCCCGCGCCGTGGCCGAAGCCAAGGCACCGGTGGCTGCGCGCAGCTACCGGGTCAAGCGCGGCGACAACCTGGGCGCCATCGCCAAGGCTAACCGCGTTTCGGTCAAAGACATCAAGCGCTGGAACCGCCTGTCCGGCAACAGCCTGCGGGCCGGCCAGGTGCTGGCCCTGCGTGGTGGCAACGCACCGAGCGCCGCCGGCAACCGGGTTGCTGCATCCGGCAAGCGCTCCACCCAGTACAAGGTACGCAAAGGCGACTCGCTGTACCTGGTGGCCAAGCGCTTCAACGTCGAAATGCAGCACCTCAAGCGCTGGAACCCACGCAGCGGCCATGCCCTCAAGCCAGGCCAGACCCTGACCGTCTACCTCTCGCACTGATAAAAAGGCCGGGGCCGCTCCGCGCCCCATCGCCGGCAAGCCAGCTCCCACAGGTACTGCATATGGCTTGAAGTCGGTGCGATCGGGGTGGGAGCTGGCTTGCCGGCGATGGGCTGCAAAGCAGCCCCTTGCAATCCTCTGGGCGGCACTCTTTTTCCAACCCCACCAAGCTGTTACTGTTACCCGATCAAAGCCCAACGCCTCTGGATCGGATGCCGACTTGATACGTCCCCTCCTGCTGTCACTCAGCCTGGCCTTGAGCTTTCCCGCAGCCGCGATGGTGAGCGAAAGCCACGGATACGCGCAGTTCGGCACGCTCAAGTACCCAGCCACATTCACCCATTTCGACTGGGTCAACCCGCAAGCGCCCAAGGGCGGCACCTTGCGTGCCATGGCTTTTGGCACCTTCGACACCCTCAACCCCTACACCTTCAAGGGGTCGAGCCCGATTACCACGCCCAATTTCCAGCAGTACGGCATCAGCGAGCTGAACGAACCGCTGATGGTTGGCACCGGCCAGTACGATCCCTCTGGTGACGAGCCGACTTCCAGCTACGGCCTGATCGCCCGCTCGGTGGAATACAGCGAGGACCGCAGCTGGGTGGTGTTCAACCTGCGCCCGGAAGCCCGCTGGCATGACGGCCAGCCGATCACTTCGGCAGACGTGGCCTTTTCCTACCGCACGCTGCTCAAGGATGGTCACCCGATCTACCGCACCAACCTGCAGGAAGTGCAGCGGGTAGACATCCTCGGCCCGCTGCGCATCCGCTTCGTGTTCAAGCGCGCCGGCAACCCGCTGCTGATCCTGCGCCTGGGCGAGATGCCGGTGCTGCCCAAGCACTACTGGCAAAAGCGCGACTTCAAGGCCACCACTTTCGAGCCGCCCCTGGGCAGCGGCCCCTACCGCATCACCCAGGTACAGCCCGGGCGCCGGCTGGTGTTCGAACGGGTGAAGAACTACTGGGGCAAGGACCTGGCGGTCAACCGTGGCAAATACAACTTCAAGCGCGTGGAGTACGAGTTCTACCGCGACGCCACAGTGGCCTTCGAAGCGTTCAAGGCTGGCGAATTCGACATCTACATCGAGCACCAGGCAAAAAACTGGGCCAACGGCTACAACTTCCCGGCCGTGCGCCGTGGCGAAGTGATCAAGGCGCAGATCCCGCACCGCATCCCCACGCAAACCCAGGGCCTGTTCATGAACAGCCGTCGGGCCACCTTCAGCGACCCGCGGGTGCGCCAGGCGCTGGGGCTGATGCTCGACTTCGAGTGGACCAACCGTGCCCTGTTCAGCAGCGCCTACCGCCGCTCGACCAGTTACTACCCCAACAGCGAATTCGCCGCCAGCGGCCTGCCCACCGGCAAGGAGTGGCTGTTGCTGGCGCCGTTCCGCGACCAGTTGCCGGCCAAGCTGTTCAGCGAACCTTACAAGGTCAGCCAAACCGATGGCCGCGGCATCAACCGCCAGACCCTGCGCCAGGCGCTGGGCCTGCTCGCCGAAGCTGGCTGGAAGCTGAACGGCCAGCGCCTGGTCGACAGCAAGGGCCAGCAACTGCGCATGGAACTGCTGCTGGTAAACCCCAACCTTGAACGCATCCTGCAACCTTATGTCGAAAATCTGTCCAGCATCGGTATCGATGCGCGCTTGCGCACCGTGGACCGTGCCCAGTACAAACAACGCCTGGACCAGTTCGATTTCGACATGATTCTGATGACCCTTAACCAGACCCTGAGCCCCGGCCTTGAGCAGTGGCTGTACTTCCACTCCAGCCAGGCCGCCACCAAGGGCAGCAAGAACTATGCTGGGGTCAAGGACCCGGTGGTCGACCACCTGCTCGACACGCTGCTGGCCGCACGCACCCGCGACGACCAGGTCGCCGCCGCCCGCGCCCTGGACCGCGTGCTCTCATGGCAGTACTACATGATCCCCAACTGGTACCTCGACAACCATCGCCTGGCCTACCGCAACCGGTTCGCCTTCGTCACCACACCGCCCTATACCCTTGGGCTGAACAGCTGGTGGATCAAGACTTCGGAGAAAGCCCAATGACGCCAACGCACCGCTTGCGCCGGCTGGCTGGCAGCCTGTTGCTCGCCTGCCTGAGCCTTCCCGCCCTGGCCGCACCGCAGCACGCGCTCACCCTGTACGACGAGCCTCCCAAGTACCCTGCCGACTTCAAGCACTTCGACTACGTAAACCCCGACGCGCCCAAGGGCGGCACTTTCCGCCAGTCCAGCTTCGGCGGTTTCGACAGCCTCAACCCGTTCATCAACAAAGGCGTGTCGGCCGAGAACATCGGCAGCATCTACGACACCCTGATGCGCCAGAGCCAGGACGAGCCGTTCACCGAGTACGGCCTGGTGGCCGGCAAGATCGAAAAAGCCCCCGACAACAGCTGGGTGCGCTTCTACTTGCGCCCCGAAGCGCGCTTCCATGACGGCCATCCGATGCGGGCCGAGGACGTGGTGTTCACCTTCAACGCCCTGATCAAGGACGGTGCACCGCTGTATCGCCAGTACTACGCCGATGTCGCCGAAGTAGTCGCCGAAGACCCATTGAAGGTGCTGTTCACGTTCAAGCACAAGAACAACCGCGAGCTGCCGCTGATCCTCGGCCAGCTGCCAGTACTGCCCAAGCACTGGTACGCAAACCGCGACTTCAACCGCGGCAACCTTGAAATACCGCTGGGCAGCGGCCCCTACAAGGTCGCTCAGGTCAAGGCCGGGCGATCGGTACGCTACGAGCGGGTCAAGGACTACTGGGCCAAGGACCTGCCGATCAACCGCGGCTTCTACAACTTTGACGTCATGACCTTCGACTCCTACCGTGACACCACCGTCGCCCTGGAAGCACTGAAGGCCGGGGCGTTCGACTACGCGCTGGAAGTCAGCGCCAAGAACTGGGCCACCGCCTACAACGTACCCGCTGTGCGTGACGGCCGCCTGATCAAGGAAGAGCTGCCCAACGGCAACCCCACCGGCATGCAGGGTTTCATCTTCAACATCCGCCGCCCGGTGTTCCAGGACGTGCGCGTGCGCCAGGCACTGAGCCTGTTGCTGGACTACGAGTGGACCAACAAGCAGCTGTTCAACGGCGCCTACACCCGTACCGGCAGCTACTTCGACAACTCGGAAATGGCCGCTCACGGCCTGCCCAGCCCCAACGAACTGAAAATCCTCGAACCGCTGCGTGGCAAAGTCCCCGATCAGGTATTCACCGAGGCTTACAAAAACCCGGTGAGCGACGGCAGCGGCATGATCCGCGAGCAACAGCGCCAGGCCTACAAACTGCTGCAGGAGGCCGGCTGGAAAATCGTCGACGACAAGATGGTCGACGCCCAAGGCAAGCCGGTGGCCATCGAGTTCCTGCTGGCACAGACCGAGTTCGAACGCATTCTGCTGCCGTTCAAGCGCAACCTCGCCGACCTCGGCATCGACCTGAACATTCGCCGGGTCGACGTTTCCCAGTACATCACCCGCCTGCGCTCACGTGACTACGACATGATCGTCGGCGGGTACCCGCAGTCCAACTCGCCGGGTAACGAACAGCGCGAGTTCTGGTCCAGTGCCGCCGCCGACAACCCCGGCAGCCGCAACTTCATCGGCCTGCGCGACCCGGCCATCGACCAGCTGGTGGAACAACTGATCAACGCCGATTCGCGCCAGAGCCTGGTCGATCACTGCCGCGCCCTCGACCGCGTATTGCTGTGGGGTTACTACGTGATCCCCAACTGGCACATCAAGACCTGGCGCGTGGCCTACTGGAACCACATCGGCCACCCGAAAGTGTCGCCCAAGTACGATATCGGCATCGACACCTGGTGGATCAAGCCCGGGGTAACCCCGGCGGTCAGTGAAGCCCCTGCGGACGAGGCCAACTAAGATGCTGGCCTATATCCTGCGCCGCCTGCTGCTGATCATCCCGACTTTGTTTGGCATCCTGATCATCAACTTCATCATCGTCCAGGCTGCCCCCGGCGGCCCGGTCGAGCAAATGATCGCCAAGCTCGAAGGCTTCGAAGGCGCCACCAGCCGCATTGCCGGTGGCGGCGCCGAGGTTTCCGTGGCCGGCTCCAACTACCGCGGCGCCCAAGGCCTGGACCCGGCACTGATCGCCGAAATCGAGCGCATGTACGGCTTCGACAAATCGCCGCCCGAGCGCCTGTGGATCATGATCAAGAACTACGCCCAGCTGGACTTCGGCGACAGCTTCTTTCGTGATGCCAAGGTCATTGACCTGATCGTCGAGAAGATGCCGGTGTCGATCTCGCTGGGGCTGTGGAGCACGCTGATCATGTACCTGGTGTCGATCCCCCTGGGGATCGCCAAGGCTGTGCGCCACGGCAGCCACTTCGACGTGTGGACAAGCTCGGCCATTATCGTCGGCTACGCCATCCCGGCGTTCCTGTTTGCCATCCTGCTGATCGTGCTGTTCGCCGGTGGCAGCTACTTCGACTGGTTCCCGCTACGCGGCCTCACCTCCAACAACTTCGACGAACTGAGCACCACCGGCAAGGTGCTGGATTACTTCTGGCACCTGGTACTGCCGATCACCGCGCTGGTCATCGGCAACTTTGCCACCATGACCCTGCTGACCAAGAACAGCTTCCTCGACGAGATCAACAAGCAGTATGTGGTCACCGCCAAGGCCAAGGGCCTTAGCCGGCCACGGGTGCTGTACGGCCACGTGTTCCGCAACGCCATGCTGCTGGTGATCGCCGGCTTCCCATCGGCGTTCATCGGTATCTTCTTCACCGGGTCCTTGCTGATCGAGGTCATCTTCAGCCTCGACGGCCTGGGCCTGATGAGTTTCGAGGCGGCCATCAACCGCGACTACCCGGTGGTCTTCGGCACCCTGTTCATCTTCACCCTGCTGGGGCTGGTGGTGAAACTGATCGGCGACCTGACCTACACCTTGGTCGATCCACGCATCGACTTTGCCAGCCGGGAGCACTGACATGGCCTTGTCCCCCCTTAACCGCAGGCGCTTCGAGCGCTTCAAGGCCAACCGCCGTGGCTGGTGGTCGCTGTGGCTGTTCCTGATCCTGTTCGGCCTGAGCCTGGGCGCGGAATTGATCGCCAACGACAAGCCGGTTGCCGTGCGTTACGACGGCGAATGGTATTTCCCGGCGTTCAAGCGCTACCCGGAAACCACCTTTGGCGGCGAATTCCCGCTGGAGGCCAACTACAAAAGCCCGTACATCCGCGAACTGCTGGCGAAGAAAGACAGCTTCGTGCTGTGGGCGCCAATCCCGTTCAGCTACCAGAGCATCAACTACGACCTGCGTGTCCCCGCCCCTGCCCCACCTTCGGCGGACAACTGGCTGGGCACCGACGACCAAGGCCGCGACGTGCTGGCGCGGGTAATCTATGGCTTCCGTATTTCGGTACTGTTTGCCCTCACCCTGACCGTGGCCAGCTCCATCGTCGGCGTCATCGCCGGCGCCCTGCAAGGTTTCTATGGCGGCTGGGTCGATCTGGCTGGGCAACGCTTTCTGGAAATCTGGTCCGGCCTGCCGGTGCTGTACCTGCTGATCATCCTGGCCAGCTTCGTGCAGCCTAACTTCTGGTGGCTGCTGGGCATCATGCTGCTGTTCTCGTGGATGAGCCTGGTGGACGTGGTACGCGCCGAGTTCCTGCGCGGACGCAACCTGGAATACGTACGCGCCGCCCGTGCATTGGGCATGCGCAACGGCGCGATCATGTACCGGCACATCCTGCCCAACGCCATGATCTCGACCATGACCTTCATGCCGTTCATCCTCACTGGTGCCATCGGCACCCTCACCGCCCTGGACTTCCTCGGCTTTGGCCTGCCCGCCGGTTCGCCATCGCTGGGCGAACTGGTGGCGCAGGGCAAGTCCAACCTGCAAGCGCCGTGGCTGGGCATCAGTGCCTTCGCCGTGCTGGCACTGATGCTGAGCCTGCTGGTGTTCATCGGCGAATCCGCCCGCGATGCCTTCGACCCGAGGAAGTGACATGAGTGAACAGAACCTGATCGAAGTGCGGGACCTGGCCGTGGAGTTCGTGACCGGGGACCAGGTCAACCGGGTGGTGGACGGCATCAGCTTTGATATCCGCAAAGGCGAGACGCTGGCACTGGTGGGCGAAAGCGGCTCGGGCAAATCGGTCACCGCACACTCGATCCTGCGCCTGCTGCCCTACCCCCTGGCCCGCCATCCCAGCGGCAGCATCCACTACGAAGGCAAGGATCTGTTGCAGCAGAACGAGAAGACCCTGCAACGCATTCGCGGCAACCGCATTGCGATGATCTTCCAGGAGCCGATGACCTCGCTCAACCCGCTGCACTGCATCGAGAAGCAGATCAACGAAATCCTTTTGCTGCACAAGGGCCTGACCGGCAAGGAAGCGACCGCGCGCACCCTGGAGCTGCTGGAGCTGGTCGGCATCCCCGACCCGCACAAGCGCTTGAAGGCCCTGCCCCATGAGCTGTCAGGCGGGCAGCGCCAGCGGGTGATGATCGCCATGGCGCTGGCCAACGAACCGGAGCTGCTGATTGCGGATGAGCCGACCACGGCGCTGGACGTGACTGTGCAGCTGAAGATTCTCGACCTGCTCAAGGAACTGCAGGCGCGCCTGGGCATGGCGCTGTTGCTGATCAGCCATGACCTGAACCTAGTGCGCCGCATCGCCCACCGTGTGTGCGTGATGCAGCGCGGGCAGATCGTCGAGCAGGCCGAATGCGCCACACTGTTCAGTGCTCCGCAGCACCATTACACGCAGATGCTGATCAATGCCGAGCCCAGCGGGCTGCCGGCGCACAACCCGGTAGGCGCGCCACTGCTGGAGGTGGACGACCTCAAGGTGTGGTTCCCGATCAAGAAGGGCTTTCTGCGGCGCACGGTCGACCATGTGAAGGCGGTGGACGGGGTCAATTTCAGCTTGCCGCAGGGGCAGACGCTGGGGATTGTTGGCGAGTCCGGGTCGGGCAAGTCGACTTTGGGCCTGGCGATCCTGCGGCTGATTTCCAGCCGGGGCGGCATCCGCTTCCATGGGCAAGACCTGCAAGGGCTGAACCAGCAGGCTGTACGGCCGCTGCGGCGTGAGATGCAGGTGGTGTTCCAGGACCCGTTTGGCAGCCTGAGCCCGCGCATGTGCGTGGCGGACATCGTGGGTGAAGGGCTGCGCATTCACGGCATTGGCACCGCGCATGAACAGGAAGCGGCGATCATTGCCGCGCTGGAGGAAGTGGGGCTGGACCCGCGCACGCGGCATCGCTATCCGCATGAGTTCTCGGGTGGGCAGCGCCAGCGCATTGCGATTGCACGGGCGTTGGTGTTGAAGCCGGCGCTGATCCTGCTGGATGAGCCTACCTCCGCGCTGGACCGTACGGTGCAACGGCAGGTGGTGGAGTTGCTGCGTAATTTGCAGCAAAAGTACAACCTGACCTACCTGTTCATCAGCCATGACCTGGCGGTGGTGAAGGCGCTGAGTCACCAGTTGATGGTGATCAAGCATGGGCAGGTGGTGGAGCAAGGGGATGCACAGGCGATCTTCCATGCGCCACAACATCCGTATACGCGGCAATTGTTGGAGGCGGCGTTTTTGAAGGTTGAGGCATCTTAGGTGCTGCCACCAAGGCGTGATTGATGGGTTGCCTGGAAGATAGACATGAATCTCTCACCTTCACTTCGCAACACCCCCTTTGGCCCGATGCTAAAGCACTGGCGCCTGTTGAACCGGGTCAAACAGCTGCACGCCGCGCAGATGTTCGGGGTGTGCCAGTCGACCATTTCTCGCTGGGAATCCGGCGTGCAGGACGCCGAGCCCGAGCAGCGGGCGCGTATCGAAGCCTTGCTCAAAGCCAGGCTCAGCAGTGCTGCCGACCATGCACTGGCGCGGCTTGTATCGGGCAGGCTCGCAGCCTGTGCACCTGGTATGCGACCTCACCCACCGCCTGTTGGCCTGCTCCGCTCCCCGTGAAACCGAATTCCACGTCCCAGTCAGCGAGCTGCTGGGCGTTTCGCTGTGGCCCTTCGCTACAGAGGAAATCGCCACCCAGGAACAGCGCCTGGCCGACATAGGCTGGCGACAAAACCTGACCTCCCCGGCACTGGAGTTTGCCACTGGCGAGAACGGCTCCGCGTTGGTGCCTATCCAGCACAGCCTGTGCCGCTGGACACGGCTCACCCTGTCGGATGGCTCGACTGCCCGGCTGGTCGAAACGCTCTCGCATATTTAATGCGTGGACGCCCGTAAGCAGCGAGCCGAAGATCTACCTCTGCAATAGCCAGAGGTCACCCGCCGTGTCAGATCAGAACCTTCATGGAACACTCGAATTCCTGCGCCAGGCCGAAAAGCTCAAGAGCGTGACCCGCAGTGCTCATACCTCAACGGGCCGACGCGAAAGTACCGCCGAGCACAGTTGGCGATTGGCGTTGCTGGCACTGGTGTTTGAGGAAGACCTGGGTGATGTCGATATCTGCAAAGTGCTGAAGCTTTGCCTTGTCCATGACCTTGGGGAGGCCTTGAATGGCGATGTCCCCGCCCCCGAGGCGCAGGCCATGCCCGACAAGGGTATGGGTGAACGGCAGGACCTGCTAGCCATCACATCGACGCTGCAACCCTCGATGCAAGATAACATCGTTGCCTTGTTCGACGAATACGAAGCGGCCACTTCGCCCGAAGCCAAGGTGGTCAAGGCACTCGACAAGATCGAAACCATCCTGCAACACACCCAGGGCGACAACCCGCCTGGCTTCGACTACGCGTTCAACCTGGAATACGGCCGCCGCTATACCGATGCCATTCCATTCCTGGCCATGCTGAGGCGCGCTATCGACCAAGACACACACAAACGCCTGAACGCTTCACGGTCTTAGTAGGAGCGGCCTTGCGCCGCGAAAGGGCCGCAAAGCGGCCCCGGCAATCTATGCAGCGCCGCTGAAACCCGGGGGGCCGCTATGCGGCCCTTTCGCGGCGCAAGGCCGCTCCTACAGGAGTTGCGTGCACCCTTGAAACCGGAGCCAGTTGGGCAATCGCCCACATCACTTCCAGCAGCAAGATGCCACAAATCAACACAGACCCACCATTGACCAGCGCATACACCTGCCACGCCGAAAACAGCACCCTCCCCGCCGCATCGTATCGCCCGAACCGCTGCTCCGGGTGGCGAATCCGCAACCACGCCCAGACACACACGATCGACCCCATCAGGTTGGCCATCATCATGTGCATCGGCCCAAACACAGGTATGTCACCCGCCAAGCCAAGCCCGTCATGCAGCCCGCTCAACCACCCATGCAACAGGGTAAAGCTCCAGGGCGTGGCGAAGCCGATGGTAACAACCAGGTCATAGACCCCGCTGGCCCGCACCAGCTTGCGATACTGCGTCTTGCTCCACATGTTCACTGCCCTCTGAATCAACGAAGGCAGCAGGCTAAACCGTGGAGTATGCTCCAGGGTCAAGCCCGAACAAGGACAAAACTGTGCGTATTGGTGAACTCGCCCAGGTGTGTGGCATCAGCCGTGACACCCTGCGTTTCTACGAAGAGCGGGGGCTGATCCAGGCCCGCAGGTTAGCCAACGGCTACCGCGACTACCCGGATGAAACCGCGCAGCTAGTGATGTTCATCCGCACAGCACAGCGCTTGGGCTTCAGCCTGAACGAAATTGGCAGCAACGTGGCGCAACTGTGGCAGTCCGCCGAGCCAGACCGCGCAGTAGAGGCATTACTACGTGACAAGCTTGCACTGGTTGAGCAGCGGCTTGAGGAATTGCAGCTGTTACGAACGACGTTGATGCAGCGCTTGACGCTGGCTTGCCCGTTGCGACCAGACCATGTCGAACCTCAGGGACCCTGCTCGCCGTAGCATCGCGCCACTCAAAGGCGCCTCAACAGTTCCTGCCGCTCGCGCCAGATTTCCTGTACGAAGGGATCGGTCACCCCGTACACCCCGTGCCCGCGACGCATGATCAGGTTGGCCGCCAGCAACTCGTTGGCAACCGGTTGTATCTCTTCAACCCGAACTTCTCGCCCAACGACTTTCGAGTATTCCCCTGCCGCCTCATTGGAAAACACCCCACGCACATCACCTACGGCCGACGCAATCCGGGCAAAAATCGCTTCAGCCAGAACGCCCAGTTCTTCTACCTTCATCAGTTCCAGGTCGGCAGCAGCCGAACGCAAAGTAGCTGCGATCACTGGCAGCAAATCATCCGGCCCGGCACCCGACGCAGGCGAATGGATCAGCTGGCGAAGTGCACGGATGAATTCCTCTGGCCTGCTACCCAGTGTTTTGAATGCGAGTGCAGCAACATCCAACGACGGTAAGTTGTCCAGTCCATCATTCGCGAGTCGCTTGAGCCAGAATTCGACATAGTCTCTGCCAAGTACCGGATAGGGCACGTTGGTAGCGCCAGCAAAAGCCTGGTTACGTCGAGCGGTCAATTCGTTGACCATTGCCCGGTGAGAGCCGGTACCGATAAACAGGAAATGCCCTGGTGTGTTCGGCCGCGGGTTGATGGCATCACGTGCAGCCTTCAACGCCAGCATCATCTGCTGCCCGTCCTCGGTGGTGATCGCTTGCTGTACCTCATCGACAACCAGCACGACGTCCGTCCGGGCTTGGTCGACGACTTCAGCTAGCGCTTCTGCCAGCGTCACACCACCTTCGGCGCCCAAGGTATCGAGGTTGAACCCAAACTTGAGCCCGGCCATTTCGACTGCCGCGCCCCGCAAGGTTTTCAACTTCTGCAAGAACGCCGAGCCTGGGTTCTGCAGATCAGCAAGGGCTTTGCGCACCGCGGCAAGCACAAGTACCACCGGACTGGTCTGGGTATCACTCCAGAGATCGACGTAGATCACCAGCGCACCCATTTCCTCCAGTGCAGGGATCAGGTCGTTCTTCAGGAAGGTGGTTTTGCCAGTCCGGCGCAGCCCCGAGAAGAACAAACCAGATCGCAGCCCGATATCCAGAGCGGACGGTTTCAGCAGCTGCCTGGCCATGTCGGCAGCCAGCTCTCGGCGTGGAAAAAGGTCGAACATGGCTTTATCCAGAATTATTGAATACCAATAATTATTGGCAGAGAATAATTTTATGTAAAGTCACACAGAGTGCCATGCAAACATGGATGGAGTGCGGGGTAATCAATTTTACTGACAACAATCGTCTTTCATCATCAGCCAGATCAGACATAAATTCTCCACCGTCCACTCCCAGCAGCAACGGTAGAGCCCTATGTCCAGCCCACAGCACCCGTCCGCCTCTCCTGCCCTGACCACGCTGATCAGCCGCTCCGGCCTGCCCAGCCCTTCACTCAGCGAGGCGCAGGCACACGCCGTATTGCAGGCTCACTACGGTTTCGACGGTGACCTGACGGCACTGGGCAGCCAACAGGACCTCAACTTCCGCGTCGACACGCCAGAAGGCCGCTATGTGCTCAAGGCCTGCCACGGTAGCTATGCCCAGCTTGAGCTTGAAGCACAACATGCCGCCCTGGCCTACTTGCGCGAACAGGGCTTGCCAGTACCCGCCGTGCGCCCCGCCAGCAACGGCGAAGGCTTGCTGGCACTGGACAATGACGGGCAACCCCTGCGCCTGCGCCTGCTCGACTACATCGAAGGCCAACCGTTGACCCGCCTCAAACACCTGGAGCCACGCCTGATCGCTGAACTGGGCGGGCTCTGTGCGAAGCTGGACAGGGCGCTGGTCGACTTCGACCACCCCGGCCTGGTGCGCACCCTGCAATGGGACCCGCAACATGCCCGGGCGTTGATCGATCACCTGCTGCCGGTGCTGAATGACAGCGGGCAGCGCGCCCGCATCGAACACGCCACCCGCCAGGCCAGCGAGCGCTTGGCGCCGCTGATAGTCCAGCTGCCAAGTCAGCCCGTACACCTGGACATCACCGACGACAACACTGTCTGGGCTCGCGATGCCCAGCGCCAATGGCAACTGCAAGGCGTGATCGATTTCGGCGACCTGTTGCGTACCTGGCGCATCGCAGACCTGTCAGTGACCTGCGCAGCACTGCTGCACCACGCCGAGGGCGACCCACTGCGTATCCTGCCGGCGATCAGCGCCTACCAGGTGCTCAACCCACTGACCGAGGCCGAGCTACGCGCCCTATGGCCACTGGTGGTCAACCGTGCCGCGGTGCTGGTGTTGAGCAGCGCGCAGCAACTGGCCGTGGACCCAGGCAACCAGTACACCCGCGACAACGTGGCCCATGAATGGGAAATCTTCGACACCGCAACCGCCGTGCCTTTCGCGTTGATGGAGGCCGCCATTCTGCAAGCGGCAGGCTTGCAGGTCGACGCTCCAGACTTGAACAACTGCGCCCCCCTGCTCCCTGAGCTGGCCGGCCAGGCTGTAACGCGGGTCGACCTGGGCGTGCTCAGCAGCCATTGCGAAGCGGGCAACTGGGAGCAACCCGGTTTCGACCAGCAACTGCTGGCCTCGCAAGCAGCCCCGGCGTGCAGCCTGCACGCGCAGTATCGCCTGTCGCAAACCCATATCGACCGCCCCGAAGAGCCCGCTACCTGCGCCCTCGGCGTTGAGCTGCATGTGCCTAACGGCAGCCAGGTACAAGCGCCAGAAGCCGGCACCTGGCTACGGCATGGCGACGGCCGCGGCTGCCTGCGTACCGCGCACTGGGCCTTGTGGCTGCAGGGCCTGGAAGATGCACCCGCTGACGGGCAGGCGATGGAAAAGGGCCAGTCGCTTGGCCATAGCTGTGGTTTCCTCAGCGTACAGCTGTGCCTGGACCTCAGTATCCAGCCCCCCTTCTTCGCCACCCCGTCCCAAGCCGATGCCTGGCTCGCCCTGTGCCCGTCACCAGCCGCGATGCTGGACCTGGACTGCGATGCCGATCCGCTGCCCGACCCGCAGGCCTTGCTGGCCCGCCGCGATGCCAGCTTCGCCCGCTCGCAGAAACACTACTACGCACAGCCGCCGCACATCGAGCGCGGCTGGCGCAACTACCTGATCGACATGCAGGGCCGTTCGTACCTGGACATGCTCAACAACGTCGCGGTACTGGGCCATGGCCACCCGCGCATGGTGGCCGAGTCGGCGCGGCAGTGGTCGCTGCTGAACACCAACTCGCGCTTCCATTACGCCGCCATCACCGAGTTCTCCGAACGCCTGCTGGACCTGGCACCCGAAGGTTTCGACCGGGTATTCATGGTCAACAGCGGCACCGAAGCCAACGACCTGGCGATTCGCCTGGCCTGGGCCTACAGCGGTGGGCGTGACTTGCTGAGCGTGCTGGAGGCCTACCACGGCTGGTCGGTGGCCACCGACGCTATTTCCACGTCCATCGCCGACAACCCGCAAGCCCTGGAAACCCGCCCGGACTGGGTACACCCGGTCGAGGCACCAAATACCTTCCGCGGTCGTTTCCGCGGTGCCGACAGCGCCGCCGACTACCTGAAGGACGTCGACGCCAAGCTGGCTGACCTCGATGCCCGTGGCCGCCAGCTGGCGGGCATCATCTGCGAACCGGTGTACGGCAATGCCGGCGGTATCTCGTTGCCGGCCGGCTACCTGAGCGATGCCTATGCCAAGGTCCGCGCCCGCGGCGGGGTGTGCATCGCCGACGAAGTGCAAGTGGGTTATGGCCGCCTGGGCGAGTACTTCTGGGGCTTCGAGGAGCAAGGCGTGGTGCCCGACATCATCACCATGGCCAAGGGCATGGGCAACGGCCAGCCACTGGGCGTGGTCATCACCCGCCGCGAAATCGCCGAGGCGCTGGAGGCCGAGGGCTACTTCTTCTCCTCGGCCGGTGGCAGCCCGGTCAGCTGCCGCATCGGCATGGCGGTGCTGGACGTGATGCAGGAAGAAGGCCTGTGGGATAACGCCCGCGACACCGGGCGCTACTTCAAGGCCCGCCTGCAGGCGCTGGTCGACAAGCACACGCTGGCGGGCGCGGCGCATGGCTCTGGTTTCTACCTGGGGCTGGAACTGGTGCGCGACCGCGCAACCCTGGAGCCGGCCACCGAAGAAACCATGACGCTGTGCAATCGACTGCGTGACCTGGGCATCTTCATGCAGCCGACCGGCGACTACCTGAACATTCTCAAGATCAAACCACCGATGTGCACCACCCGGGCGAGCGTGGACTACTTTGTCGACTGTATTGACCGGGTGCTGGGCGAAGGGCTGTAGGGGATTGTGCCGTGGGCCGTTGAGTGATCATACTTTTCGGCCTTGATGCTCCCTCGTTATCAGGTTTACTGACAATGGCCTTTTCCAGCGACTCCCTGGCAATCTTTCTCGCCGTGCTCGATGCCGGGTCGTTCTCCGCCGCCGCGCGCAAGCTGGGCCGTGTACCTTCCGCCGTGAGCATGGCGGTCGCCCAGCTGGAAGCAGAGCTGGACCTGGTGCTGTTCGACCGGGCCACACGCAAAGCCTTGCCCACCAGCGCCGCCCTGGCGCTGGAGCCCCAGGCCAGGCAGGTGATTTGCCAGCTCAACCTGCTGGATGCCCAGGCCCTGCAACTGCACAAGGGCCTGGAAAAACGCCTGACCATCGCCATGGCGCCCGAGCTCGCAGACCGGCCGCTGGAGCCAGCCACTGGAAACCCTCGCCCAGGAATTCCCCAGCCTGGAAATCGAGGTGCGTTCGGCCACCCAGACCGAAGCCATTCGCCTGTTGCATGACGGCAGTGTACAACTGGCACTGGTGTTCGAGCGGCCCGGCATCGACGAGCGTGAGTCGTTCCTCGAAGCCGGCAGCCAACTGCTGGTGGCCGTCGCCTCACCACGCCATCCGGCCGGGCAGAACAGCGGTACGCCGATGCCTGAGGAAGCCTTCGCCGAACAACGGCAGATCATCGTGGCCTCGGGCAAGGCCACCGGGTCGGACCCACGCATGGTGCTGTCGCGGCGTATCTGGCTGACCGACAGTTACCTGGCCACGCTGGACCTGGTGCAGTCCGGGCTGGGCTGGGCGTACTTGCCGCAGCCACTGGTTGAACCGCTCATTGCTTCGGGCGCACTGGCTGAGGTGCGCTTTGACAACATGGCCAGCCGCCTGCGCCTGTGGGTGGACATCATCTGGATAAAGTCACGCCCGCTGGGCCTGGGCGCCAGGCGCTACCTGGACGTCATGCGCCAATGCTTTGAAACAGAATCGCCAAGGTCCTGAGCCGAATCATCCGAAAGCGAAAAGTCCTACAGCACGTTAGGAAGCCGATAACTCCCTACAGAATTGATTCCTCGTTAGATTTCTGCTCGCCATCAAGAAGACAAAGGAACTTCTCATGTCGAGCCAGTCCGCGCAGGGCTACCTGCAGTGGGTTGATCGCTTCGCGACCCAACTGCGCCAACCAGAGGAAGCCCTCTATCTTCTACTGGACCCGTTTGCCGGGTGTATGCCAGAGCACCCGTTAAGCATTGCATCGCTCACCGAGACACTGGGTAGCGACGCAGTAGTGCGTGTCGATAGCCACGGGCTAGTCCAAAGCCCGCACGACTGGCCAGCCCTGATCCAGATTGCCAAACCCGGCGCAGCGCCCTCAGCCCTTGCTGCACTCAGCGCCACCTACGCTGCCCGTGAGGCAACGGCCACCTGGCACTATGTGTGTGGCTGGCTAGTCAGCGAGCAACCCGCCGACCTCATCGCCAGACACATCAGCCAGCAATGCCATGTGCTGCACCAACCGCCGCCGCACGGCATCACGGCCTGGTTCGAACCTGTACGCCTGGTGTTGCTGCGCGCGACCCTGCGCGACGCCGCCCAGGTACTTGGGCCCATTCGCAGCTGGCTGCACCCCGATGGTTGTGGCAGTTGCGCGGTATTCGAACGACAAGCGCCGGCTGGCGAGCTGGTCGTCCCCGAGGCGGCAAGGGCTACCCAGCACGTTGCGCCACAGATCATTCAACTGCTCGGCGCCTGGCGCCGGCTGAATGCCGTGCAGCAAACCGGCGCCCCCTGGCAATTCACAGGCGCATCCGGCCTGCCGGAAAACGCGCCCGTTCATGCCATGAACCTGCTGCTCAAGGCCTTCAGGCAGGGCCTTCGCGACCGTGCCGATATCCAGTGCATGTGCCTGCACATGGTCATGGTCCACCCACTGCTGCTTCAACACCCCACCATCCAGCACGACGTGGCACAGGCAGCGGCCGGCGTACAACGCCTGGCGTCCCGTTTTGCCCACTACGACGACCGCGCCTGGTCGCGCATCGTGGCGGCCCTGCCGCAGGCAAGGAGTTATTCATGAGCATCAGCAAAGCCGTCCACATTGCCATGCAGGAAGAGATACCCAACACATACGGCAGCTGTAATGCCTGCGAACGCTCCGGCCTGCCGATCATGCTGCTGCGCGAGGCCTACGCCCCGCGCCCTGATACAGGGCTTCCCTATCGCCTGGCGGACGACAGCGAAATCATCTTCCACCCGATGCATACCGACCAGTTGCGCCTGCTGCGCCAAGGTTATGTCTACGTGCTGCTCGACCAGGAAATCTGGCAGGCCTACGCAGTGGCGGCAGAAGGCACCTTGCAGCGCTTCCCTGTGTCGCAGATACCCTTGGGGCCGCCCAGGTCATTGCCCAAGGTGTGCGCCACCGAAGGGCACGATGTGATCGCCTCATTCATCAACATCAATACCCTGCTCTACCGCAAAGCCTGGATCGCCTTCGCCAACGATCCCTGGCCCCTTGCCGTACTCGACCGTTATCGCAAAGGCATTGCCGACGGTGACCCGGGCACCCTCGCCCGCTTCGTCGAGGTAGACCTGGAGACCGCACGCGACGACCCCGCCAGCATCGGCATCGCCATGACCGACAGCTTCCGCTTCGGCATGGAAAATGTGCTGGAGTTCTCCACGTTCTCCTCAGCCAGGTTTACCAGCACCCATGGCTTTTACAGCCGTTTTGGCAAATGGTCTGAAACCAATAATCACGTGCGCAAGGTCATCGCGCAGGAACAACTGCCCAATGGCGTGCTGGCACTGACGCTGCCCGACCCGGTCGGCCTGGTGATGGAACTGAACGCACAACGCGCGGGGTGGGTGCGGGCCATGCAGGAATGGCGGGCGCAACCGCAGCGGCACTTCGAGTACTTCACCTCGCAGGCGTTGTTGGGCATCCAGCAACTACACGCCGCCACCGCCGCCGCGCAAGGGGCCGAGGACGCTGAGCGTGAGGCCCGGCAGGTCGAGCAGTGGAACAAAACCCCACTCGCGGTCAAAACGCATCTACCCGCGGTGGATATCGAAGCACAGACCGCGCGCAACACTGCACGCAAACAGCAAGAAGCCCGTGAGCGGCTGGAAGAGCGCTACGACGAAAGCGCCCGCGCGGCCTTCCAGGCCGGTTACGACCGCGAACTGAAAAACTGGCAGTCAATGGTCGACCAGGTCGGCAAGCTGTATGCACACCACTACGCCAAACGTGCGTTTCAGCAAATCGGCTATTTCGACTATGACGCGAAAGATCCTGTTTCGGTCGAGCACTTCATCCAGATGATGGCCGCCTGCCTGGCCGGCGGGCCCACCGAAGAATTGCCCCAGGCTGGACAACCGCTCGGGATGACCCAGCACGTCTGGCAGCAATTGCTGGAGGATGAGCAGAGCTTGTTGTATCAGGCGTTACTGGCCAAGAACCGGGGCTTGATGCAGCAGCTGGCGGGTGCGCTGTCGGGGGATGACTTCGGCAAGGTGTACGACATCATCAAAGGCATCGCCGGCACTCCCGATGGCCAGTTGCTGATGATCAAGCCGATGCAGGATGCCATTGGCCAGTTGCTGGCCGCGACCAACAGCGCGGGGAACGCACTCAGTCAGCACATCAGTGAACGGACCAAGACCCTGGTCGGCCATGTGCATCGTTCGGCATTTGCACTGTTCGCCGGGCAGCAGGTGACACCGCTGTGGGTGTCGCTGACAGTGGGCGAATACATGAGCTTGCTCAATGAAGCCGTGCAGCTAAGGACTGATGCGTTTCTCCAGCAGGTAGACAACCAATTCCGGGACCCCGTGGGGCGGAAGGTGCGCGCCATGGTGCTGAGTGGCGCGATCAATATTGCGGCAGCGGGCAACCGCAACCAACTGATCGAAGTAGTGCTCTGGACGTTTGAAAGTGCCGAGAGTTTGCAGGCGCGGTTGGTGCAGTTACGGGAAGGTGCGGCCGGTGGCGTCGGGGCGCTTGTAAGGAGTGTGGCGATTGGCGCGGGTACGCTGGGCGCTCAGGTTACCGGCGGATTGAAAGTCAGTTCGATGGCCGCGCAGAGCGTGGCAAGTGATGCCATGCGCAGCTTGCGGGATGCGGCAGCTAGCTCGGGAAGCGTACGCTTGCTCCTTGCCTTGGGCAGTATGTGGTTTCAGCAAGACAGTCTGGAAAAGAACTATCGAACGTTGCAGGAAACTAATCAGAATAATCCAGAGGCGCTTGCGGCGGTCTGGTCTTCATCGCTTGGGTTGTTGGGTGTCGGCATTGAAGCGGCAGGGCTTGCTATCGGACTTATACGGCCGAAGATGCCCTGGTCCGGAATGGTAACAACGACTTCGCTGGGAAGCAGCATTGCCAAGTATGGCGGCGCTATAACCGCACTCGCCAGTACTATGGATGCAGCGCAATACCTGAACGCATACACCCGGACTAAACGACAAGGAGACCACGCCTCTGCCAAAGGCTACTTTCGTGCTGCCACATTGACTACAATCTCCGCAGGCTTTGGCGTTTACTCCGCGCTATTCGCTAGCTCCCTGCTAACCCCTCTAGGCTTCGCGATAGTTCTTGGTCTGGCCGCCTATACGCTGGCGACGCATGCCAAAAATCAAGAGTCTTCATTACTGGAACTGTGGTCTCGGCATAGTAGATGGGGTACACCAGAGGTACATCGACGCTGGGTAAATCCACAAGACCTAGATACCTCGATTGGTGCGCTGAACGCGGCAGCGCTAGGTATTCAGGCGCATGCCTCAATTGAAACCAGATTTCAACAATCTCACCGTACGCAAACGCCAGGCCAAACTGGAACTTTAATCAGCGATGGCGCTGCTGTCGCAGCAGGATTCGATCTAGACTTGTACATTAGCCTGCCAAATTTCAGTACTGAGGCCGCACAGTACGAATGGCAGCTGACAGTGTACCCAGGAGGGCTCAACAGCCAGCCATTTCATCTCTCCGGCAATAGTTCTCGCCCAAACACAATCAAATACACTCCCGAACAAACAAAAAATGCTTTTTCTAGCCCGAACAGCGTAAGCGATTGTTTGCACTCCAAAATCACCAATGAAACACTGCACATCAACAGCTCAATCCCACTACACGAAAACCACTGCATAAAATCCATCGAACTAACTCTCACTTACTGGCCCGACAAGCGGGACACGTCAGGTTACGCAAAAGTGACAGCGAGAGAGAACAATCTATCCTCCCTAAGGTGCCTATTCTAATGTCGCGCCCGCGCCTAAACCCGCCCTGCACAGGCTGGATGGAAGACCTCCCCTGCCCGGAAACTCCTTCAACTATCGAAGCCACATTAGGCAATCAGAGTGCAAACCACCAAGGTCCGATCTACCTTGAGATCCCCAGAACACTTGGATGGGCGAGAGAAATTCTGGCTTTATTATCATTACCAAACATCGCCTTCACCATCCTCCAGCCTTTTCTCATAAAATCCAGCTTTGAGCACCGAGACTTCGAATTCGCATTCATTGATATTTTAATATTCGCCTGCGGAATATGGTCATCGACTTTTTTTATTCGAGCAAGCATATCTCCCCCCCGAGACGAACCTCTTCGCTTCAATCGCGCACGTAAAAAAATCTATGCATACAACTTCAAGTACTGCTGGTGGAATCCCTTCGCAACATGGAAGGTCGAACCAGTCTGCTACGACTGGTCCCAAGTCCGCGCCGAGCGCTGGTCACAAACCGGCGCCCTGCCAAACGGTGGGGTCATTTTCAAATGGGGCGTCATGCTCTCCATCGTCGCGCCGGGTACGAACAACGTCATCGACCGCTTTCACTTGAGTACCATGGGTGCCGACCAGCACGCCTGGGCCTACATCTGCACCTATATGCAGGAAGGCCCCTCAGCACTGCCCCCACCCGGGGAGCCCAAGGACCATAACGATGTGCTCTGGTGTGAGTTCGCCCTGCGCCTGGCACCCCGGGTAGTGTGGCCCGCAGCAATGGACCTGGAGTCGAGAACAGCGCCCTGAGCCCACAGGGGATTATGTGGTCGGCGCCACCAACCTGTACCCCACCCCCGCCTCGGTGATGATGAACCGCGGCGTCGTTGGGTCATCTCCCAGTTTCTGGCGCAGGTGCCCCACCACGATCCGCAGGTAGTGGGTGTCTTCCACATGGGTAGGCCCCCAGATGTCCTTGAGCAGTTGCTGCTGGGTAATCACCCGCCCCGGGTGCCCGGCCAATAGCGCCAGCAAGGCATACTCCTTGCGCGTCAACGCCACTTCCACACCGTCCAGGGTCACCCGGCGAAAAGCAAAATCCACAGTCAGCGGCCCAAAGGTGGTCGCCACTTCCGAGCCACCGGCCTGTGGCACCTGGCGCAGCAAGGCCCTCACCCGCGCCAGAAATTCCTGGATGCCAAACGGCTTGGTCACATAGTCATTGGCACCGCCGTCCAGCGCATCCACCTTCTGCACCTCACTGGCACGCACCGACAACACCATCACCGGCACCGCACTCCATTCGCGCAGTTCACGCAGCACTTGCTGGCCGTCCATGTCTGGCAGGCCCAGGTCGAGCACCACCAGGTCCGGCTTGCCCAACGCTGCCTGGGCCAGCCCTTCCTGGCCCGTGGCGGCTTCGAGCACCTTGTAGCCTTGCGAGGCCAGGCTGATGCGCAGGAACTTGCGGATCTGCGGTTCATCGTCGATGACCAACAAGGTGGCGGACTGGCTCATGGGGTTTCGCTTTCGGCTTCAGGTTGAGGGGGCAGCGGCAAGCATAGAGTGATGCCGGTACCCTGGCCATCAATGCCTTCACCCACCAGAATTTGCCCGCCATGGGCACCAATCATGCCCTGGCAGATAGCCAGGCCAAGGCCGGTGCCCTGCCCGCCCCGGTCGCCGCGAGCGGCGGTGTAGAACATGTCGAAGATCTTCTCGCGGTCGGCTACCGGAATACCGGGGCCTTGGTCGCTGACAGTAAAGCGCAACTGGTCATCATGCACGGCCACCTGCAACTCAAGCCGACCATTGGCCGGGGAGAAGCGTGCGGCGTTTTCCAGCACGTTCACCAGCGCTTGTTCGATCAGGGCCGCATGCACGAACAGCAACGGCAGCTCGGCCGGCACGTCGGTGTGTACCCGCAGCGCAGCCAGCACAACACGCAGGCGGTTGAGTGCACTGCCGACGATGTCGGCCGGGGCGACCCAGTCGCGGGCCAGCTTTAGGCCGCCATGGCCCAGGCGGGTCATGTCCAGCAGGTTCTGGATATAGCGGTCCAGGCGTTCGGCCTCGTTGCGGGTGCCCTCCAGCAGCTCGCGGCGGTCTTCAGGCGGGATCGCTTCGCCCAACGCCAGCAGGCTGTCGATACTGCCGCGCATGGCGGTCAACGGCGTGCGCAAGTCATGGGATACGGAGGCCAGCAAGGCACTGCGCAGTTGCTCGGTTTCGCCGTGCAGGCGTGCGGCCTCCAGTTGTTCGGCCAAGCGGGCGCGGGCCAGGGCCTGGGCCAGTGGCTGGCCAAGGGCCGTCAGCAGGCGCCGGCGCGGGTCGCTGAGCGGCTGCCCGTTGCGCGGGCGCACGCCCAGCAGCGCCAGAGGTTGTTCGTCCACCGCCAGCGGCCACCACCACCAGCGGCCATTGGGCAAGGTGTCGCTGCCATGGCCAGCGGCCTGGCCGTGCTGCCAGGCCCAATCGGCGGCAGCCCGTTCGGTGTCACTGAAGGCGTGGGCTTCGCCGCTGGCCACCTGTAGCTGGCCTTCGGTGTTGCGCTCCAGCAGGCATACCTGCATGTCTTGCCAGCCGTCCAGATGCTGGCCGGCTGCATTGAACACGGCTTGGCGGTCAGTGGCCACAGTCAACCGACGCGACAGGTCGAGCAACTGGCTAGTCTGCGCCTGGGTTTCGCGCAGCGCCTGCAACTGGCGGCGCTGGCGGGCGGCCAGGTTGCCGGTAAGCGCGGCCATCAGCAGGAAGAACACCAGCGTCAGCACATCCTCTTCGCGCTGGATGCTGAACGAGAAGTTAGGCGGGATGAACAGGAAATCGTACGTCAGGAACGACAACGCGGCGCAAGCCAGCGCAGGCCCCAGGCTACTGCGTACTGCCACCAGCAACACCGCGGCCAGGAACACCAGCGAAATGTTGGGCAGCGCCAGCACGCTCGACACCGCCCAGGCCAGGCCCGCCGCCATGACCGTGGCCAGCAGCGCCAATAAATAGTGGCGCCAGACCCACACCCGCCGCACCGCCGAGCGCGGTGCCTGCGGCTGCACATCGCGGTCCAGCACGTTGATTTCCAGGCCATGGCTTTCGCGCAGCAGCCGCGCGGCCACACCGGCGCCGAACAGGCGACGGCGAAGGCGGTTACGGGACTGCCCCACCAGCACCAGGCTGGCCCGCCGTTCGGCAGCATGCTGGATCAACGTGCGCGCCACTTCACCAGCCCTGAGCAGCACCACCTCGCCGCCCAGGCGCTCGGCCAGTTGCTGCGCGGCTTGCAAGCGGTGACGTGCGGTTTCGTCGCGCAGGCGGCCGTTGTCCACATGCACCAGGCTCCAGGGCAGGTGGCGGCGTTGCGCCACGCGGCTGGCATGGCGCACCAGGCGTTCGGCCTGGTCGTCGCCGTCCACGCCGACCAGAAGCCGCCCGCGCAAGGCCGGGGCCTCTTGGCCACGCTGCCGATAGCCGTGGGCGAGGTCGGCATCGACCTGCGCTGCAGCCGTTTGCATGGCCAGTTCGCGCAAGGCAGTGAGGTTGGTTTGCGAGAAGTACGCATCGATGGCCGCCCGCGCCTGCTCGGGCACGTACACCTTGCCTTCGCGCAGGCGTTCGAGCAGTTCGCGGGGTGGCAGGTCGATCAGCACCAGTTCAAAGGCTTCCTGCAGCACCCAGTCCGGCAAGGTTTCGCGCACTTGTACGCCCGTGATGTCGCGCACCTTGTCGTTGAGGCTTTCCAGGTGCTGGACGTTGACCGTGGTGTACACGTCGATGCCGGCCGCCAGCAGCTCCTGCACATCCTGCCAGCGCTTGGCGTGGCGGCTGCCGGGAGCATTGGTGTGGGCCAGTTCGTCGACCAGGGCCAAGGCCGGCGCGGCCTTGAGCAGGCCGTCGAGGTCCATTTCCTCTAGGGTGACGCCGCGGTACTGGCTGCGCAGCAACGGTTGCTGATGCAGGCCACCGAGCAACGCTTCGGTTTCGGCGCGGCCGTGGGTTTCCACCACCCCGACCTGCACGCGCACGCCCTGGCGCTGCTGGGCGTGGGCGGCCTGGAGCATGGCGAAGGTCTTGCCGACGCCGGGGGCGGCGCCAAGGAATACCTTCAGCCGGCCCCGGCCGGTGCGCGGGAGGTTAGCCAACAGCGCATCTGCGCGGGCGGAATCACTCATGTTTCATCCTTTACAAAGGGGCCTGCTGCGCACGTTTCTGTAGGAGCGGCCTTGTGCCGCGAAAGGGCCGCAAAGCGGCCCCGGGATTTCAGCATTTACACATGGGTTACTGGGGCTGCCTTGCAGCCCTTTCGCGGCACAAGGCCGCTCCTACAAGGGATGGTGGGAATGCTCAGAGGTGTTCAAGTGCCTGGTTCAGCGCCAGCACATTGACCACCGGCGGGCCGATCAATGGGTGGAGGGTGGCCTCTTCCAGCAAGGCTTGCAAGCGCTCGACCGGCACTTGCCGCGCCGCCGCCACCCGCGGGATCTGATAGGCCACCGCTTCTGGCGGAAGGTGCGGATCAAGGCCACTGCCCGAGGTGGTCAGCAACGCCTGCGGCACCGGCCCCTGCTGCGCCTGATACACCGCAGCGGCATCCCCCTTTACCCGCTCCGCCAGCGCCGGGTTGCTTGGCGAAAGGTTGCTGGCACCGCTGGCCACCGTGGCGTAAGCGCCTGCCGAAGGCCGTGCATGGAACCAGCCATCGCCTTTGAATTCCTGGGCGATCAATGCCGAGCCACGCACCTGGCCCTGGTCATCCCGCACCAGGCTGCCATTGGCCTGTTCCGGAAACACAACCTGGGCGATGCCGGTCACCGCAAGCGGATACAGTGCGCCGGTCACCAGCGTCATCAACAAGGCCAGGCTCAACGCCGGGCGTACATAAGCATTCATGGCGGCCTCCTCAGACCAGGTTCAGGGCATTGAGCAGCAGGTCGATCAGCTTGATCCCGGCAAACGGCACCACAATACCGCCCAGCCCATAGATCAGCAGGTTGCGCCGCAACAGGTGCGCCGCACTGGCCGCCTGCACGCGCACGCCCCGCAGCGCCAGCGGGATCAGCACGATGATGATCAGCGCGTTGAACACGATGGCCGACAGGATCGCGCTCTGCGGGCTGGCCAGGTGCATCAGGTTGAGCACGCCCAGCTGCGGGTAGATGGCCGCAAACAGTGCCGGCAGGATGGCAAAGTACTTGGCCACATCGTTGGCAATGGAGAAGGTGGTCAGCGCACCACGGGTTACCAACAGCTCCTTGCCAACCTGTACAACGTCCAGCAGCTTGGTCGGGTCGCTGTCCAGGTCAACCATGTTGGCTGCTTCGCGCGCGGCCTGGGTACCGTCGTTCATCGCCATGCCCACATCAGCCTGGGCCAGTGCCGGGGCGTCGTTGGCGCCGTCGCCGCACATGGCCACCAGGCGGCCGTCGTTCTGCTCCTGGCGAATGCGCGCCAGCTTCTTCTCGGGTGTGGCCTCGGCCAACACGTCATCTACCCCCGCTTCGGCGGCGATGGCAGCTGCGGTCAACGGGTTGTCGCCGGTCACCATCACCGTGCGTATGCCCAGCTTGCGCAGCTCGGCGAAGCGCTCGCGGATACCCGGCTTGACCACATCCTTGAGGTGGATCACGCCTAGCAGGCGCTTGTCGATGCACACCAGCAGCGGTGTGCCGCCACTCTGTGCGATACGCTCGACTTCGCGGGCCAGCGCCGCGGGCATTTCCAGGCGTTGCATGCCGACAAATGCCAGCACGGCATCGACGGCCCCCTTGCGGTAGCGGTGCTGCTGAAAGTCGATACCCGACAGACGCGTTTCGGCGCTGAAGGCCACCGCCTCGAACTGCCCGACGGTTGGCTCGACGAAGTCGTGCAGCTGACGCAGGTACTCGACAATCGACTTGCCTTCAGCGGTATCGTCAGCCAACGAGGCCAGTAAGGCACCCTCCCCCAATTCGCGGGCAGTAATGCCCGGCGCAGCATGCAGCGCGCTGCAGCGGCGGTTGCCAAAGGTAATGGTGCCCGTCTTGTCGAGCATCAGCGTATGCACGTCCCCGGCCGCCTCGACCGCGCGGCCCGAGCGGGCGATGACGTTCAGCCGCACCAGCCGGTCCATGCCGGCGATGCCGATGGCCGACAGCAGGCCGCCGATGGTGGTAGGGATCAGCGTCACCAACAGCGCGGCCAGGAAGATCAGCGGCAGGCTGCCCCCCACGAAGTGGGCGAATGGCTGCAAGGTCACCACCACGATCAGAAAGATCAGGGTCAGGCCGATCAGCAAGATATCGAGGGCGATCTCGTTGGGGGTCTTCTGCCGTTTGGCACCTTCGACCAGGGCAATCATGCGGTCCAGGGTCGACTCGCCCGGGTTGCTGGTAATGCGGATCAGCAGCCAGTCGGAGACCAGCCGGGTATTGCCGGTCACCGCCGAGCGGTCGCCACCGGACTCTCGGATCACGGGTGCGGACTCGCCGGTAATGGCAGCCTCGTTGACGGCCGCGATGCCTTCAAGCACCTCGCCGTCACCGGGGATCATTTCGCCGGCAACCACACGTACCACGTCGTCCTTGCGCAACGCGCCAGCCGCGACGGTCTCGTAGCTGCCATCACGCTGGCGACGCTGAGCGGTCAGGCCTTGGCTGCCAGCCTTGAGGCTGTCGGCGCGGGCCTTGCCACGGCCTTCGGCGAGGGCTTCGGCAAAGTTGGCGAACAGCACGGTAAACCACAACCACAGGGCGATCTGCACGGCAACACCCGTGCTCACGCCATTGCCGGGGGCAAAACACAGCACGGTGGTGAGCACTGCGGTCAGGGCCACCACCAGCATCACCGGCGAGCGCTTGAGCTGGCGCGGGTCGAGTTTGACGAACGCCTGCACCAGTGCCGGGCGCCACAGCGCGGCGAAGCGGGTCTGGTCCTTGGCAGTGTGCCGTGTATTCACTTCAGGAATAGGCATGTTCATGATTGGTCCTCAAAAACCCAAGCTCAGGTGTTCGGCGATTGGCCCAAGGGCCAGGGTGGGCAGGAAGGTCAGGCCGCCGACCAGCAAGATGGTCACCAGCAGCAAGCCGGTGAACAGCGGGCCGTGGGTAGGGAAACTGTTCTGCCCCTGTGGCGCGCTTTTCTTCGCCGCCAGGCTGCCAGCCAAGGCCAGAATTGGCAGGATGTAGCCGAAGCGGCCGATGAGCATGGCCAGGCCGATCATCAGGTTGTGGTACACCGTGTTGGCGCCGAAGCCGGCAAAGGCCGAGCCGTTGTTGGCCGTGCCTGAGGTGTAGGCGTACAGCAATTGGCTGAAGCCATGCGCCCCCGGGTTGCTGACCGCATCCGCCGGGCCTGGCAGGCTGGCGGCGATGGCGCCCAGTACCAGTACGCCGACCGGCATCACCAGCAGGGTCGCCACCAGCAACTGCACCTCGCGGGCCTGCAACTTCTTGCCCAGGTATTCCGGAGTGCGGCCAATCATCAGCCCGGCCAGAAACACCGCAATCAGGACGAACAACAGCATGCCGTAGAGGCCCGCGCCGACGCCGCCGAATATCACTTCGCCAACCATCATGTTGACCATCGCCACCATGCCGGTCAGCGGGTTGAGGCTGTCGTGCATGGCGTTGACCGAGCCGTTCGAGGCCGCGGTGGTGGTAACCGTCCACAGCACCGAACCGGTGGTGCCGAAGCGGCTCTCCTTGCCCTCCAGGGGGGCGGTCTGCTGCACCTGCGGGCTCTGCAACGCTGGATTGGGCTGATGTTCCGACCACAGTGCGGTGCTGCCACCGATCAGGAACAGGGCAAGCATGCAGGCAAGGATGGCGCGGCTCTGGCGCAAGTCCTTCACGTAGTGGCCGAAGGTAAACACCAGGGCCACCGGAATGAGGATGATCGAAGCCACCTCGAACAGGTTGCTCCAGGCCGTGGGGTTTTCGAACGGGTGCGCCGAATTGACACCAAAGAAGCCGCCACCATTGGTGCCTAGCTGCTTGATCGCGATCTGGCTGGCGGCTGGGCCCAATGGAATGGTCTGGTCAGTACCTTGTAAGGTCAGCGCATGGGCGTAGTCGGCAAAGGTCTGCGGCACGCCCTGCCATACCAGCAACAGCGCCAGCAGCACGCACAACGGCAGCAGGCCGTAGAGGGTGGCACGGGTCATGTCGACCCAGAAGTTACCCAACGTCGACGTGCTGCGCCGGGCGATGCCGCGGCACAACGCGACCAGCACGGCCAGGCCGGTGGCGGCGCTGACAAAGTTCTGCACGGTCAGGCCGAGCATCTGGCTGAGGTAGCTGACAGAGGCCTCACCGCTGTAGGCCTGCCAGTTGGTGTTGGTCACGAAACTGACGGCGGTGTTGAACGCCAGCGACCATTCCTGGCCCGGCAGGTGCTGCGGGTTGAGCGGCAGGTAGCCCTGCAACAGCAGCACGGCGAACAGCAGCAGGAACCCGACCAGGTTGAAGGCCAGCAGGGCCAGGGTGTACTGCCGCCAGTTCTGCTCCTGGCTGGCGTTCACGCCCGCCAGCCGGTAGCAGGCTTGCTCGGCCGGGCCGAGTAGCGGCGACAGCCAGGTGCGCTGGCCTTCCATGACCTTGAAGTAGAACCGCCCAAGCCAAGGTGCCGGTAGCAGCACGATGGCAAAGAACGCCAAGAGCAAGGCGAAATCATAACTGTGCATGGCCGCTCCCTAGCTGCGATCGGCGCGCAGCAGCGCCACCAGCAGATAAAACGCCAAGGCCACTGCCAGCAGCAGTGACAGCCCGTCGAGCATGTTCATGAGTGGTTCTCCCCGTGGTGCGGCTTGGGCCGCTTTGGGGAAATTGTCTTGGAGAGGGGCGTAAAGGGGCGAGATCGGGGGATGGGGGTGGGTATAAAGAATGCGTAAAAATCAGCTTTTGGGGCCGCCTGTGCTGGCCTCTTCAGTCTATTTCAAGGCACACACAAGCCGTGTAGGAGCAGCCTTGTGCTGCGAAGAGGCCCTTGCAACCCAAGACAATCTTTAGCTTTACCGGCCTCTTCGCAGCACAAGGCTGCTCCTACAGGTACAACACAGGCCTTGAAGACTGTGCACTACCTGTGAAAGGGCCGGCGCAGGCTTACTGCGCAGGCGGCTGCTGGGCGGCGTTACGGCTCCAGTCCAGCAGCAGGCTGTAGCCCACTGCCAGCAAGGTTGGCCCGATGAACAGGCCAATGAAGCCAAAGGCAAGCAAGCCACCAAAAACACCCAGCAGCACGATCACCAGCGGCAGGTTGCCGCCACGGCTGATCAGGTACGGCTTGAGCACGTTGTCCACGCCGCTGATGACAAAGGTGCCCCAAATACCCAGGAACACCGCCATGCCGTACTCACCCTTCCATACCAGCCACCCGGTGGCCGGGATCCAGGCCAGTGGCGGGCCCATGGGGATCAGGCTGAGCATGAAGGTCACCAGGCCCAGCACGATCGCCCCGGGTACCCCGGCGATCAGGAAGCCGATCAACGCCAACAGGCCCTGCGCGGCCGCCGTGCCGATCACCCCGTTCACCACCCGCTGCACGGTACCGGCTACCAGCTCCAGGTAATACTCGGCGCGCTCACCCATCAGCCGATGCAGCAAGCGCAACACGAATGCCGCCAGGCGTGGCCCGTCGCGGTAGAAGAAGAACACGAACACCAGGCTCAGGGTCAGCTCCAGCACGCCGCTGCCGATCTGCGCACTGCGCGCCAGCAGCCAGTTGCCCACCTGCCCGAAGTAGGGTTTGACCGAGGCCAGCAACGCCGCGCCCTGCTGATCCAGCGATTGCCACCAGGTGACCAGGCGTTCGCCAACAAACGGAATGCCACCCAGCCAGTCCGGCGCCTCGGGCAGGCCGTCGACCTGCACGTCACGCACAAACGCCGTGGCATCGCGAATGTGATCGGCCAGGTTGAACCCCAGCCACACCAGCGGCAGTGCCACGATCAGGATCCAGGCCGTGGTCAGCAGGCTGGCCGCCAGCGTCTCGCGGCCGCCCAGCAGGCGCGTCAGCAAGCGCATCAACGGCCAGCTGGCAAAGGCCAGGATGGCGCCCCACAGCAATGCCGAAATGAACGGTGCCATCACCCACAGGCCGGCACCCAGCAACGCCAGCAGCAGAATCTGGACCAGCAGGCGATCATTGTTAACCATGGTGGCGCTCGTTCAACGGATCAGTTCAAGGTGCAGGCCGTCTGTAGGCGCGCTGCCAACCTCAATGCGGCCATTGCGCACCCCCGCCTTGACCAGCGCCTCGCGCCAGGCTTCGGCCTGGGCGCCACTGAGGCTGGCGCGCAAGGTGCTGTCGAGGTTCAGGCTACGGGCCAGCAGGTTCACCCAGGTGTCTTGCGGTGCAGCAAGGTCAGGGTAGTCGAGCTTGCCGGTGTCGCGCATTTCGCGCAGCACCGTGGCGGCGGTTGGCAGCAGCTCGCCCAGCGGGCTGCCAGCGACGAACTCTTCCACATGCAGGTAGGCGCGGCGGTTGCCACGGGTGACGCTGTACAGTGCGACCAGGGTGTCGGCCTCTTCTGCCGAGCGGCGTAGCAAGATGAACGCCTGCTGCTCGTCGCCACCGTTGAGGCGGGCATTGGCGAACACATCGTTGGCCCACAAACTGGCCTCGCCGCAATCGCGGCCCTGGCACCAGAACAACGGGTAACCGCCGTCGCGCTGCAGTGCTTCGCGGGCGCTGGTGAAGGCTTCACGGGCCGTGCGTTCGACCGGCAGTTCGTAGGTTACCGAGCTGACCTGGCCGCGGCTCTCGACCTTGTCCTCGACCCGCAGGCGGCCGCTGATCTTGCGCAGTGGGCCCATGGGGTAGACGCGTTCCTGCTCCACGGCCGGGCGCTGGTCGACGACCTTTGCGTCCACCGGCACCGGCAGGCTGCCGGCCCACAACACAGGGCTGGCCAGCGCCAGGCAGGCGGCGACAGCATTACGGATGGCAACAGGCGCGCTCATTGGCGAACCAGGCGGCGCACGGCGCCGAAATGAAGCTCCAGGATGTCTGGCAGTTGCATGGTTGTCTCCCTGTTCAACCCGCCAAGCCTCGACACTTGTCCGGTGCAAGTCAAGCAAAGCCCAAGAAGCGATTGATACAGTCTGCGACAAGGGCCGCGCCCTGCTCGTCATTCAGGTGCAGGTGATGGCCACCGGGCAGTGTCGCCTGCTCAAAGGGTAGCTGCTCCAGCAACGCGGTGTGGCGCGCCAGCATGCCGTCGGCGGCCACCACCAACAGTGCAGGGCAAGCTACCCGGCGCACATAGGCCATGGCCTGGGCTTCACTCAAGCGCAGCGGCGATGGCAAGGTAAGGCGGCTGTCACTGCGCCAACTGTAGCCACCGGGCACCGGCATCAGGCCACGTTGCGCCAGCAATTCGGCCGCCTCGCGGCTGACCGCGACCATGCCCTTCATTCGGGCATGCACGCCTTCTTCCAGCGTTGCGTACACCGACTTGCGTTTGCCATCCAGCCGCAGTTGGGCTTGCAGCGCCATGCCTAAACGCTCGCCTGCGTCCTGCTCGGCACCGGTCGGTGGGATGACGCCGTCGATCAGCAGCAATTGGCTGACCCGGTCGGGCAAGGCGCCGGCCAGTTGTACCGAAATGATTGCGCCCAGCGAATGGCCCAACAGGGCGAAGCGCTGCCAACCCAGCTGCTCGGCAACCCGCAGCACGTCGTGGGCGTAGTCGGCCAGGGCATAGCCGGCACCCGGCGGGCGGTGCTCCGAGTAGCCGTGCCCGGCCAGGTCCAGGGCGACGATGCGCAGGCCCTTCAGTTGCGGCGCCAGGCGGGCGAAACTGTTGGCGTTATCCAGCCAGCCATGCAGGGCAATCACCGGCAGCCCGTCCTCGGGGCCGAACAGGTGCGCCGCCAGTTCGATATGGCCCAGGCTCAGGCGGACTTCCTCCACCTGCGCACTCATGCCTGGCTCCAGCGGTCGAACAGGCCCTTGATCAGGCTGGCGGTGTCGGTCGGGCGCTCCAGCGGGAACATGTGCCCGCCGGGCACACTGTGGTATTCCCCTTTGGGCATGCCACGCACCGCCAGGGTGTGGTGACGGCGAATGACGTTGCTGCGCTCGCCGCGCACCATGGCCAGCGGCACCTGCAACTGCCGCGCAGGCGCGGGGCTGGTGTGCGGGATGCTGCGGTAGATACTGATTTCGGTGGCAGGATCGAAGCGCAATTGCAGCCCCTGCTCCATCGCCTGCAGGCCATGTTCTACATAGGCTTCGAGGCAGTCGGGGTCAAAATGGCGAAACAGTGATTTACCGGCAAAATAGTCCCGGGCACTGTCGCGGTCATTGAAAACTTCGCGGCGCCCCAACGTACGGCCGGCCGGCGTAATACGGTCAATGAAGCCGAAACGCTTGGCGGTGCGCAGCAGCCACTGGTCGGCACGGGTGAGCACTGGCGAATCGAGCATCACCACACCGCGGTAATACTCGGGGCGGCGCAAGGCAGCATGCAGGTGCAACACCCCCCCAGCGAATGCCCGACACCCCAGATGGGCTGGTCCTGCTGTGCCAGGTGATGCAGCAGCTCATCGACCAGGCTCTGCCAGTTGTCGTCGACCGGAAAGCGCGGGTCGTGCCCGTGCTGGGCCAGGTGCTGCACCTGGTAGTCCGGCGCCAGGGCAGCGAACAGCTTGCCGTAGGTGGCCGAGGGGAAGCCGTTGGCATGAGCGAAGAAGATCTGCTGCGACATGGCGCCTGGTCCGGACGGAAGATGATGGCCCATTGTCGGCATCGGGGCGCCATTCAGCAACATTCGGAAAGGTCATCGGCGAGGGCTATCAGGTCACGACGACAGGTCGAAACTGGCCAGCGAACGACGCAGGCAGGCTTGCACGTAGCCCAGCTGGCTCTCCAGCGCTTCGCGGGCCTGGCGCTGCGCCTCATGGTCAAGTTGCAGTCGCCGCAGGGCCAGGCAGCTGGTTTGCAGCAAGTGAGACACCTGCAGGCAGGCATCCTGAAGGATAAGCAGGTCCTGCAGGCTGTTGTCCCGGTCAGCGGCTTCCAGCACGCCGCAATCGTTGACTGTTTTCATCAGGCCATAAAGCTTGGCATCGGCCGAGTCGCGCAGCAGGCTGTACCGGGCAAAGTCCAGTGCAACGCCTTGCTCAACCATGTCCAGGGTGGGCTGCAAATTCACGGAGCTCAGCAGCTCCCCCTATCACCCTTCATTCGCTGCTCCCTGCCTGTTGGCTTTGGGCAACGCTAGCAAGGGGCCGTTAACGGCGGCAACTGACAAAAATGCCAGTTGCCTTTTCGTAGGTTGAGGGCGCCTGGCGCCCCAAGGGCTCAAGCCGGTGGGTTGATCGCCCGAAGGGTCATCAGCCCAGCCAGTGGCCACTCCCCTTCCAGCTCCGCCAGGCTGGCAGTGCTCATGGCCGCTGGATGCTGTTGGTGACCGTGCTCCAGCGCACTTACCAGATTCCCAACCAGCGGCTGATGGCTGACCAGCAGTACATGCTCCAGGCCCAGCCGCTCGATTTCACCGATGGCCTGCTGCACGTCACTCTCTGGCGTCAACCAAGGCACGGTCCGCACCGGCTCCCTGAAACCCAGCGTGTCATGCACCAGCGCAGCCGTTTGCTGGGCGCGCACGTAGGGGCTGGCAATAATCGCTTGCAGCGGCTGCCCCAACAGGCGAGCAGCGCTGTGCAGCACCTGCTCGCGGCCATGGGCGGTCAGGCGGCGCTCGGCATCGGTATTGGCCCGCGGCTCTGCCTCACCGTGGCGCAGCACCCACAGCTTCACAGCTTGGGTTCCTCGTCCCGCACCGGGTGCGGGGCCGGGGCCACGGCATGCGGCGCCTCGCCTTCCGGGGCACGCGGTGCTGGCCAGTCGGCAAACGGCCAAGGCTTCTGCTCGGTGTGGAAGCTGCCATAGCGGCCTATCTGCGCCAGGTACTGGCTCAGGCTGTCGCCGAAGTTCATCAGGCTGGCGCTGGGCGCGCCATACACCAGGCGGTAGATCAGCTGCACCAGCACCAGGCCGCCGAGCAGCAACTCGGCCAGTTGCCAAACCACCAGGAACACCAGCATCCACAGCACCCGCAGGATGATCGACTCGCGCTGGGCGCGTTCGGGCGTATCGTTCATGTGTTGCTCCTTGCTCGTGTCAGAGCCGCCAAGGGCTCAGTTGAAACCGCTGATGGAAATGAAATCGACATCGGTCTTGGGCTCGGCACGCATCAGGTGCTCGATCACCTGGTTCAGCGTGCGGCCTTCGAACAGGATGGCATGCAGGCCGGCCACCAGCGGCATGTACACCTGCACTTCCTGCGCCTTGGCCTTGAGCACCTTGAGGGTGTTGACGCCTTCGGCCACTTCGCCCAGGCGGTTGACCGCCTGTTCCAGGCTCAGGCCCTGGCCCAGCGCATGGCCCACCTGGTAGTTGCGGCTCTTGGGCGAGGAGCAGGTGACGATCAGGTCACCGACGCCGGCCAGGCCAAGGAAGGTCATGGGGTTGGCACCCTGGCTGACGGCAAAGCGGGTCATCTCGGCCAGGGCCCGGGTAATCAGCATGCTCTTGGTGTTCTCGCCCATCCCCAAGGCCACGGCCATGCCGGCGATGATGGCGTAGACGTTTTTCAGCGCCCCACCCAGCTCGACGCCGAAACGGTCGGCACTGGCGTAGACACGGAAAGTGCGCCCGTGCAGTACGGCCTGCACTTGCTGGCAGAGGTTTTCGTCCTCACTGGCGACCACCGTGGCAGTCAGCGCATGTTCGGCGATCTCGCGGGCCAGGTTGGGGCCCGACAGCACGCCGATGCGGGCGTCGGGGGCAATCTCTTCAAGGATCTGGCTCATCAGCTTGAAGCTTTGCGCCTCGATACCTTTGGTAAGGCTGACCAGGCCCTTGCCCCGCAACAGCTCGGCGTGGGGCGCCAGCACACTGCGCAAGGCGCTTGAAGGCAGGGCGACGAAAATCAACGCGCTGGCCTGCAAGGTGCCCAGCAGGTCGTTGACCGGCTCCACGCCATCATGCAGGCGGATGCCTTTGAGGTAGCGCGGGTTCTCGCGATTTGCGCGCATGGCCTCGGCCTGCGCCGGGTCGCGCATCCATTGGCGCACCGGCACACCGTTTTCCGCCAGCAAGTTCGCCACGGCGGTGCCGAAGCTGCCGCCTCCCAGAACTGCAACAGGTTGCTGTTCAGTCATATCCAATCCGTTAAAGCCAAAAGTTAAGTGGCGACTCCGCCATTATACGGCTCGCCCGCTACAGAACCAGTGTCAGTACCGGCCTCTTCGCGGGTGAACCCGCTCCCACAGGATGTGCACATGTATCAAGACTTGTGGGAACGGGTTCACCCACAAAAGGGCCCTTACAGGTAACGCAGATCACTGGCAAAACGCCCAAGGTCAGTTACCATGCCTGTTTCAATCCTGATACAAGGCCGCCCCGTGTTCCCTGGCACGCCCCCGTTCCCGCGCCTGCTGATACTGACTGCCCTGCTCGGTGGCCCGGCCATGGCCGACGACCTGTTCATCGACAACAGTGACCTGCCGCAGGTTCTGACCGCCACGCGCCTGAAACAATCCCCGGCGGCAGTCCCGGGCAGCATGACTGTGCTCGACAGCGAACTGATCCGCGCCAGCGGCGCCCGTGATATCCCCGAGCTGCTGCGCCTGGTGCCAGGCATGATGATCGGCTACGGTGCCGGCAACCAGCCGACCGTCAACTACCACGGCAGCAACGCCAGTGAAGCGCGGCGCATGCAGGTGCTGATCGATGGCCGTTCGGTGTACCGCGCAGGCCTGGCCACGGTGGACTGGAGCGACATTCCCCTGGCCATGGAAGACATCGAGCGCATCGAGGTGTTCCGCGGCCCCAACACGGTCAGCTATGGCGCCAACGCACTGATGGCGGTGGTCAACATCCTCACCCGCAACCCCGCCGACAGCCATGGCACACGGCTGAAAGTGACCCGCGGCGAGGATGGCATCAACGACTTCTATGCCAGCCACGGCTTCGGCTGGGACGGCGGCGACATGCGCCTGTCGCTGTCGGGCCAGCAGGACGACGGCTTCGACCACGACCAGTTCGGCCAGGACTACCGGGACAGCCGCCGGCTGACCCGTTTCAACCTCAGTGCCAGCCACACCTTGTCGCCGGACCAGACCCTGGAGTGGCAACTGGCGGCAAAAGAAGGCAGCAACCAGCGGCCCTATACCTACCAGCCAGTATTCCCCTATGTCACCCAGCGCGGCGACAATGCCGACGTCAATGCCAAGGATTACGCAGGGTCGGTGCGCTGGAACATCGATTTCAACCCCGACCACAGCCTGTACGTACAGGGTTCGGCACAGCACTTCGACCGCCAACAGGTCTGGCGGGCCTGTGATGCCGCACTGTCGTTCAGCCCCGAGCTGACCCGCCTGTGGCAGATGAACCCCAATTACGCCGAGCTGGTGGCACGCGGGGCCAACAACCCGCCACCCAGCAGCAACCCGGCAGAACAAGCGCTGGTCGATGCCATCAAGGATCAATGGAACAACCAGGGCGGCAGCAATGTTGTGTGCGGCGATGTCGACCAGAGCACCCGCGAAACCCGCTACGACCTGGAAATCCAGGACACCCTCAGCCTGACCGACAGCCTGCGCCTGCTCAGCGGCGTGAACTACCGCTATGATCGTGCCGACTCGCAGACCTACTTCAACGGCAGCCTCGACGACCAGACCTGGCGCCTGTTCGGCCAGCTGGAATGGCGCGCCGACGAACACTGGATCCTGCAGGGTGGCGCCATGTTCGAGGATTCGCGGCTGTCGGGCAGCTCGCTGACCCCGCGCGTAGCGGTCAATTACCTGATCACCCCGCGCCACGGCCTGCGTGCAGTGTATTCCGAGGCAGTGCGCTCGCCCGACATGTTCGAGAACAACATCAACTGGAGCTACACGGTCAAGAATCTCAGCCCCAACGCGTTCGGCCAGCAGCACGGCGAGTATTTCGTCAAGACCCGCGGCCCGGGCGACCTCGACCAGGAACGCATGCGTTCGCGCGAACTCGGCTACAACGGCTACTTCAGCGACATCGACCTGAGCATGGATGTGAAGCTGTTCTACGACGAGATCACCGGCATGATCAGCGAGCCCCTGAAAAACAACCAGTACATTGCCAGCAACGCCAACAAGGCCCGGTTCAGCGGCAGCGAGACGCAACTGGACTGGCGCCCTACCCTGCGTGACCGCCTGCGCCTGACCTACGCCTATGTCGATGCCTGGGCCAGCAACCCCGACGACCGCCGCCTCAGCGCCCGCAACAGTGGCTCTGCCGGGTGGATGCGCGAATGGGGCGATGGCTGGTCGAGTGCCCTGTTCTACTACGGCGACGATGCGCTCAACCAATACCGCTACGAGCGCCTGGACCTGCGCCTGGCCAAGCGCTTTCGGGTGCAGGGCAGCAACCTGGAGCTGGCGGCGCTGTGGCAACAGCGCCTGGACGACGAGCCGACCACGACCGTGCAGAACCGCTACGACAGCCGCCACCGCCTCAGCTTCAGTGCGGAGCTGGCGTTCTGATGGCCCTGGTGCTGCGCCTGTTGCTGCTGTGCCTGTGGCCATTGGGGCCGTTGTCCGCCAGCGAAATCCTGCTGGTAGGCGCGCAGGACCAGCCTGGCATCCGCAGCTTCGTCGCCGCGCTTGAAATCCGTCGGCCGCACGATCATGTGCATTTCCAGACCACCGCCGACCTGCCAAGCCCTGGCAAGCTTAAAGCCGACCAGCGCCTGATTCTGCTCGACAATGCCGCCCTTGAGTGGCGTTTGGGTGAAAACGCCGGCCCGCCAGCCCTGGCCATGCGGATCAGCCGGGTACAGGCTGAACAACGCCTGGGAAAGTCGCGCCCAGCGTTCCTCACCCTGCTGTGGAGCGACCCACCATTGGGCCGACAACTGCGCCTGGCGCGCTACCTGCTTCCACAGGCACAGCGCATCGGCGTGCTGTACGGCGAGCACAGTGGCTTCCTGCTTGAAGAGCTGCGCCATGCGGCCCGCCCGCTAGGCCTGGAGATCGTTGCCCAGGGCTGGCCCGACCTGCGTGACAGCCGGCCCCTGCAGCACCTGCTGGGGAACAGCGATGTGCTGCTGGGCCTGGATGACCCGGACCTGTACAACTCCAAGACTGCAAAGAACCTTTTGTTGAGCAGCTATGGCCGGCAAATGGCGCTGATCGGCCCAAACGCCGGCTTTGTTCGCGCCGGTGCCTTGGCCAGTACCTACAGCGACCAGGATGACTGGCTGGCGGTGCTTGACCAGTTGCTCGACCAGCCGCCAGGGCACTGGCCGCGCAGCCTGTATCCGGCCCGCTTCGGCGTCAGTGGCAACCAGCAGGTGGCGCGCGCCCTGGGCCTGGAGCCGATCGATCCGAACGCCGCCGCCAAGGCCCTGGCCGAAGGAGAGCCCACCCCATGAGCAAAGGCCTGAGTTGGGACATCCACACCCGCACGCAAATCATCAGCCTGGGCCCTGCCCTGCTGCTGACTTTGCTGCTGATCAGCTTCTTCACCTTCGTGCGCATCCAGGACCTGCGCCAGGAGCTGAACCACACCGGGCAGCTGATCGCCAACCAGTTGGCCCCGGCCTCTGAATACGGGGTGATCTCGGGCAACAACGAAGTGCTCGAAGGCTTGATGCGCGCCACCCTCAGCATCCCGCACGTGCGCTTCCTCGAGGTGCAGGACAGTCGCAACCACATCCTCGTGTACGTCGAGCAGTCCGACGAAAGCGCCAACCGCGCGCAACGCGTCGAGGTGTTCCAGGCGCCCATACGCCTGCAGCAAATCCGCCTGGACAGCGACTTCCTGCAGCAGGGCAAGGCCACCACACCGGCCATCGGCGATGACTACCTGGGCCGCGTTATCGTCGGCATGTCCGACGACGCCTTCAGCCAACGCCAACAGGAAATCGTGATCAAGGCCGGTATCCTGGCGCTGTTTGCCCTGCTGTTCACCTTTTTGCTGGCTCGCCGCCTGGCCCTGAGCCTGGCCAAGCCGATCAGCGACATGGGCCATGCGGTCAAGGCCATTCAGCAGGGCGAGTACAACACCCCACTACCCGTGGTCGATGACAGCGAACTGGGGCACCTGGCCCACCACATCAACAACCTGGCCAGCGCCCTGGAGCAGGCCAGTGATGAACAGAAGCAGGCCATTGCCGAACTGATCCAGGCCCGCGAGGAGGCCGAACAGGCCAACCGTGCCAAATCGGACTTCCTGGCGATGATGAGTCACGAGCTGCGCACCCCGATGAATGGCGTGCTTGGCATGCTGCAGCTGCTGGAAACCACAACGCTAAGCACCGAACAGGCCGACTACACCGCAGTGGCCAGCGAATCCACCGGGCATTTGCTGAAGGTCATCAACGATATCCTCGATTTCTCGCGCATCGAACGCGCCGCGCTGCAGCTGGAACACATCAACTTCAACCTGGGCGAGCTGATTACCAGCTGCGTCCAGTCGTTCCAGCACAGCGCCCAGCAACGTGGCCTTGGCCTGCACCTGCAACTGCCAGACGACATCGAGCAATTGCAGGTAAACGGCGACCCCACGCGCATCCGCCAGATCCTGCTGAACCTGGTTGGCAATGCACTGAAGTTCACCGAACGCGGCCAGGTGCAGGTCGAGGCGCGCTGGCAGGTGCTCGACCGGCAGTTGATCTGGCTGACCTGCAGTGTGCGCGACACGGGTATCGGCATCGACAACGAGCGCCTGGAAATGATGTTCGTGGCCTTCCAGCAGGCCGACAGTTCCATCTCCCGCCGTTATGGCGGTACCGGGTTGGGCCTGTCGATCGCCCGCACCCTGGCCGAACGCATGGGCGGCAAGTTGCGCGGTGAAAGCCGCGAAGGCTTGGGCTCCACCTTTACCCTGGAGATGCCGCTGGCACTGGCCAGCCCTCCACCCAGCCCGCTGGCACTGCCAATGGACGGGAAAACGACGGCGCCAGACAGCAATCAGGTGCTTCTGGTGGAGGACAATCCGGTCAACCAGAGTGTCATCGAAGCCATGCTGCGCAGCCTGGGCCTGGCGGTATGCACAGCCGAAGATGGCCTTGAAGCTGTCGACCTGGTCAGCCGGCAACGCTTTGCCGCCGTGCTGATGGACTGCCGCCTGCCGCACCTGGACGGCTATGAAGCTACCCGGCGTATCCGCCAGCTGCCCAACGGCGCCGGGTTACCGATCATCGCCCTGACCGCCAATGCATTGCAGGGAGACCGCGAGCGTTGCATGGCCGCTGGCATGGACGATTACCTGACCAAACCCTTGCGCCGCACCGAGCTGCAGCAGGTGCTGCAACGCTGGCTACCCGGTCAGACAACCGCGACTGGCGATAAATGCTAAAGTGCGGCAGTCTTAAAGACTGGACAGGACCTTCATCGGACCTGAAAATAGACGTTTCAGTGCACACCTGTACTTCTTTCACCAGGTGCGCTGTGACTTTCACCACAACGCAATAGTCTACCTGTAGGCTGCCGTCTCGAACGCGATGCGTATCGGGCCGGCCGGGAAGATTCATCCCCTGCCGCAGGGGGTTATTGAGGAGCTCGCATGACCAAACAACACGCCTTTACTCGGGAAGACCTGCTGCGCTGCAGTCGCGGTGAGCTGTTCGGCCCAGGTAATGCGCAACTGCCCGCGCCGAACATGCTGATGGTCGATCGCATCACCCATATCAGCGAAGAAGGCGGCAAGTACGGCAAAGGTGAATTGGTCGCCGAGCTGGATATCAACCCGGACCTGTGGTTCTTCGCCTGCCACTTCGAAGGCGATCCGGTCATGCCGGGCTGCCTGGGCCTCGACGCCATGTGGCAGCTGGTCGGCTTCTTCCTCGGCTGGCAAGGCCTGCCGGGCCGCGGTCGCGCCCTGGGCTCGGGCGAAGTGAAATTCTTCGGCCAGGTACTGCCTGAAGCCAAGAAAGTCACCTACAACATTCAGATCAAGCGTGTCCTGAAGGGCAAGCTGAACATGGCCATCGCCGATGGCTCGGTCAGCGTCGACGGCCGTGAGATCTACACTGCCGAAGGCCTGCGGGTCGGCGTGTTCACCTCCACTGACAATTTCTAAGGGTTATTCGCATGCGCCGCGTCGTTATCACTGGTCTGGGCATCGTATCGTGCCTGGGCAATGACAAAGCTACCGTCACCGAAAACCTGCGCAACAGCCGTCCGGGTATCCGCTTCAACCCGGATTACAAGGAAATGGGGCTGCGTAGCCAGGTTTCCGGGTCCATCGACCTCAACCTCGAAGAACTGATCGACCGCAAGGTTTACCGCTTCGTCGGCCATGCCGCTGCCTACGCCTACCTGGCAATGCAGGACGCGATCAAGGACGCCGGCCTGACCGAAGAGCAGGTTTCCAGCCCGCGTACCGGCCTGGTGGCTGGCTCCGGCGGCGCCTCGACCCTGAACCAGATGGAAGCGCTGGACACCCTGCGCGAGAAAGGCGTCAAGCGCGTCGGCCCATACCGCGTTACCCGCACCATGGGCAGCACCGTTTCGGCATGCCTGGCCACCCCGTTCAAGATCAAGGGCATCAACTACTCGATCTCGTCGGCTTGCGCCACCTCGGCACACTGCATCGGCACCGCCCTGGAGCAGATCCAGTGGGGCAAGCAGGACATCGTCTTCGCCGGTGGCGGTGAAGAAGAGCACTGGAGCCAGTCGTTCCTGTTCGATGCCATGGGCGCCCTGTCGACCAAACGCAACGAAACCCCGGAACTGGCCTCCCGCGCCTACGACAACGACCGTGATGGCTTCGTCATTGCTGGCGGTGGCGGCATGGTTGTCGTCGAAGAGCTGGAACACGCCCTGGCCCGTGGCGCCAAGATCTACGCCGAAATCGTCGGCTACGGTGCTACTTCCGATGGCTACGACATGGTTGCCCCGAGCGGCGAAGGTGCCATCCGCTGCATGCAGCAGGCACTGTCCACCGTCGACACCCCGATCGACTACCTGAACACCCACGGCACCTCGACCCCGGTCGGTGACGTTGCCGAGATCAAGGGCGTTCGCGCAGTATTCGGCGACAAGGCACCGAAGATCAGACTCGACCAAGAGCCTGTCGGGCCACTCGCTGGGCGCCGCTGGCGTGCACGAGGCGATCTACTGCCTGCTGATGATGGAAAACAACTTCATCGCAGGTTCCGCCAATATCGACGAGCTGGACCCGGAGGTCGCTGACCTGCCGATCCTGCGCAAAACCGAAGAAAACGCCAAGATCGACACGGTCATGAGCAACAGCTTCGGCTTCGGCGGCACCAACGCCACCCTGGTGCTCAAGCGCTGGGAAGGCAAGTGATTCGCTGACGCGGTAATCGAAAACGCCCCGACTGGTTCGGGGCGTTTTCATTTGTGGCCTGGGCTGGCCCTATCGCCGGCAAGCCAGCCCCACACGTATTACATAGGCTTCGAGGCATGCAGGGTCCTGTGGGAGCTGGCTTGCCGGCGATAGGGCCAGTAAAGGCAACCCTTATTTTTGCTTTGGCAGCACTGCCAGAAAGTTATCCCGAGCCACTTTGTTGGCTACCGCTTCCGGCAACGCATCCAGAAACGGCCTGAACCCGTGCATCTGTTCCCCTAGGCTGCCAAACCGCCCCACCACATCCGACCCCAGCATGAACCGCTGCGGGTATTTCTCGACCAATGCCACCCACGCCTTGCGCGGCACGCCTTTGTCGTCCAATAGATACGGCTCCAGCACGCTCCACGACAGGTCCACATACAGGTTCGGGTAATCTTCCAGCAACCGCGTCAGCACCGGCAGCAGAAAGTCCATCTGCGTCTGGTGCCGGTGAATCTCCATGCTGCTGCCGGCGTGCGCCCAGATAAACCGCGTGTGCGGGTGATTGCGCAGCGGTTCTTCGATTTCCGCCAGGTACAGCGGGTTACGCTCGCGTTTTGAAGTGATATTGGAATGCAGCAGCACCGGGAGGTCTCGCTCGGCCGCCAGGTGGTAGATGCGCGTCATGGCTTCGTTGTTGGCGCGCGGGGTGTCGCCACTGGTCAGCGCTGTCAGGTCATCGTGACGGGTGAATACTTCGCCAATCCCCTGCCACAGCCCCGGGTACATATCGAGCATGCGCTCGATATGGCTGACAGCGTTCTTGTCCACCGGGTTGAAGCCGGCCAGGAACGGATGAAAGCGTTTACGCTGCTCTGCTGGCAACTGCTGCAGCGCGGCCGCCACGTAGGTATCGGTGGCACTGTACCAGTAGGCATCGGCATCATCACCGGCGTAATAGCGCGGGCGCTTGGGCTCGTCTTCATGCCACTTCTTGGCCACCGGTATGCCGGAAATCATCGACTGCTCAATGCCTGCCGCATCCATGGCCTTGAGCAACGCCGGCATGCCTTCGCTTTCCTGGAAGAAGTCGACGTAGTGCAGGTGGGCATCGCTGTAGCGGTAGTCGCGTGCCTGTGCGACCTGGCATAGCCAGCCAGACAACAACACGCAGGCCAGCGCTCTGGCAATCATGGGTAGCTTCCTTCTACGAGTATGGAAACAGTAGACCAGCCGGCAAACGAGACGGTTCAGCCGCAGCGGGCAAACCGCTATGCTTGAGGCATTTCCACCTCGCCTGGAGCCAACCGCATGAGCAGCCCCCTGATCATCCGCCCACGCGCCGAATCGGTTGAGGGCCAGCCGATCCTGCGCCCGCTGCCGGCAGCCCAGTGCCGCAGCGTCGGCCCGTTCGTGTTTTTCGATCATATGCTCGAAACCGACTATGCCCCGGGGCATGGTATGGACATCCGCCAGCATCCGCACATCGGCCTGTCGACCCTGACCTATCTGTTCGAGGGGGCGATCCTGCACAAGGACAGCCTCGGCTCGGAACAGCAGGTACTCCCCGGCGATGTCAGCTGGATGACCGCTGGCAGCGGCGTGGCCCATGTCGAACGTACGCCTGCAGATGCCCTGGCCCATGGTTCGCGCCTGCACGGCTTGCAAGTGTGGCTGGCCTCGCCACGCACGCATGAACAAGGCCCGGCGAGTTACAGCCACCACCCGGCGACGAGCCTGCCGGTCAGTGACCACCTGGGGGTGCGCATCTGCATGATTGCCGGCACCGGGTTCTGCCTGGCGTCACCGGTGCCGGTGCTCTCCCCTACCCTTTATGCGCACGTACAGATGCAACCGGCGACGACGCTGCTGATACCGAGTGACCACGTGCAGCGGGCACTTTACCTGCTGGATGGCGAGTTGCTGCTTGGCGATGAGGATGTGGAGCCTTGCAGCCTGGTGGTGCTGCCGGAGGGCGAGGAGGTGACGCTGTATGCCCAGGGCGAGTGCCAGTTGGTGCTGATTGGCGGGGAGCCGCTGGATGGGCCGCGGCGGATGAACTGGAATTTCGTGGCCAGTGACCCGGAGCTAATCGAGCAAGCCAGGGCGCGGTGGGCTGCGGGGGATTGGCCGGTGGTGCCCGGGGAAACCTCAAGAATCGAGTTGCCTCGCTGATATGGGGCCGCCCTGCGGCCCATTCGCGGCACAAGGCCGCTCCTACAAAGGAACGCGTAACCCTTGTAGGAGCGGCCTTGTGCCGCGAATGGGCTGCAAAGCAGCCCCGTACAGACTCAGCGCTGGAACACTTCTGTCAGCAGGTTATGCATCGAGCGGAACGCCCGCTCCGAGGTGCGGCGGTCGTACTGCATCTTGCCCGGCACATTGGCATTCGTGTCGGTAAACGAGTGCACTGCCCCGCCATAGCTCAGCAACTGCCAGTCGACCTTGGCCGCGTTCATCTCCTCCTCAAACGCCGGCAACTGCTCTTTCGGCACCAACGGGTCGGAGGCACCGTGCAACACCAGCACCGAGCCCTTGATGTGCTTGGCATCTTCAGGGTTCGGCGTGTCCAGCGTGCCGTGGAACGACACCGCCGCACGCAGGTCGGCACCGGTACGGGCCAGCCCAGGGCACAGCAGCCGCCGAAGCAGAAGCCGAACGTGGCAACCTTGCCAGGCTCCAGCAGCGCCTTCGATTGCCCCAGCAGTTGCGCCAGGGCTTCCCCCATACGCTTGCGCAGCTCGCCACGGTCGTTTTTCAGCGGCATCATCGCCGCACCGGCCTCGTCGGCATTGGACGGGCGCACCGATTGCCCGTAAAGGTCGGCAATCAGCACCACATAGCCCTTCTCGGCCACTTCCTTGGCGATGCGCTCAGCCCCTTCGCCAATACCCATCCAGTTTGGCGCCATCACCAGGCCTGGGCGGCCCAGCGCCCCTGGCTCATAGACCAGGCGGCTTTCGTAGGCTTTGCCAGACAGGTGATAAACCAGCGATTCGACGATTACCTTGCTCATCAAGCACTCCTTAGGCACTTTCTATTAAAAGCCCGCCATGAAAAAAGCCCGCCGAAGCGGGCTTTCCTTTACATCAACTCAAGCAGACAGCTCGACCAGCAGCTTGTTCAGGCGACGAACGTAGGCCGCCGGGTCCTTCAAGCTGTCACCGGCCGCCAGGGCCGCCTGATCGAACAGGATGTGCGACAGTTCGGCGAAGCGGTCCTCGCTCTGTTCGTTGTCGAGTTTCTCGATCAGCGGGTGGCTCGGGTTGAACTCGAAGATCGGCTTGGACTCCGGCACCTTCTGCCCACTGGCTTCCAGAATCTGGCGCATCTGCAAGCCCAGGTCCTGCTCGCCGATGGCGAGGATTGCCGGCGAATCGGTCAGGCGGTGCGACACACGCACCTCGGCCACGCTGTCACCCAGTGCGCTTTTCAGGCGCTCGACCAGGCCTTCCTTGTCCTTGGCGACTTCTTCCTGGGCTTTCTTGTCTTCTTCCGAATCCAGGTTGCCCAGGTCCAGGTCGCCACGGGCGACGTCGACGAAAGCCTTGCCGTCGAACTCGTTGAGGTAGCTCATCAGCCACTCATCGATACGGTCGGTCAGCAGCAGCACTTCGATGCCTTTCTTGCGGAAGACTTCCAGGTGCGGGCTGTTCTTGACCTGCGCGTACGACTCGCCGGTCAGGTAGTAGATCTTGTCCTGGCCTTCTTTGGCGCGGGCCAGGTAGTCGGCCAGGGCAACGCTCTGTTCGCCGCTGTCATCTTGGGTGGAGGCAAAACGCAGCAGGCCGGCGATTTTCTCTTTGTTGGCGAAATCTTCGGCCGGGCCTTCCTTCAGCACCTGGCCGAAGTTCTTCCAGAAGCCCTTGTACTGCTCGGGTTCGTTCTTCGCCAGTTTCTCCAGCATGTCCAGCACGCGCTTGGTCAACGCGGTCTTCATCGAATCGATGATCGGGTCTTTCTGCAGGATTTCACGCGAAACGTTCAGCGACAGGTCGTTGGAATCGACCACACCCTTGATGAAGCGCAGGTACAACGGCAGGAACGACTCTGCCTGATCCATGATGAACACACGCTGCACGTACAGCTTCAGGCCGCGTGGCGCTTCGCGCTGGTACAGGTCGAACGGTGCACGGGCCGGCACGTACAGCAGCGAGTTGTATTCGAGCTTGCCTTCGACCTTGTTGTGGCTCCAGGCCAACGGGTTTTCGAAGTCGTGGCCGATGTGCTTGTAGAACTCCTGGTATTCCTCGTCCTTGATTTCGGTACGCGGACGGGTCCACAGGGCGCTGGCGCGGTTGACGGTTTCCCACTCTTCGGCTGGCTGCTCTTCGCCTTCGGCAGTAGCCTGCTCTTTCGGCAGCTGGATTGGCAGGGCGATGTGGTCGGAGTACTTCTTGACCACGTTGCGCAGGCGCCAGCCATCGGCGAACTCCTTCTCTTCCTGCTTCAGGTGCAGGACGATCCGGGTACCGCGCTGTGGCTTGTCGATGGTGGCGACCTCGAACTCGCCCTCGCCTTTCGACGACCAGTGAACGCCTTCGGATGCAGGCTGACCGGCGCGACGGCTATACACGTCGACCTTGTCGGCCACAATGAACGCGGAGTAGAAGCCCACACCGAACTGACCGATCAGGTGCGAGTCCTTCTTCTGGTCACCGGTGAGGTTCTTCATGAAGTCGGCGGTGCCGGACTTGGCGATGGTGCCCAGGTGAGCGATAACGTCTTCGCGGCTCATGCCGATGCCGTTGTCCTCAAGGGTGACGGTACCGGCGTCCTTGTCGAAGCTCAGGCGAATCTTGAGTTCATCGCCACCTTCAAGTAACTCTGGCTTGGCCAGGGCTTCGAAACGCAGTTTATCCACGGCGTCCGAGGCGTTGGAAATCAGTTCCCGCAGGAAGATTTCCTTGTTCGAGTACAGCGAATGAATCATGAGGTGCAGCAGTTGCTTTACCTCGGTCTGGAAGCCCAACGTTTCCTTTTGTGTTTCCACAGTCATGGTCTTCGAAACTCCGATCTGATGGCAG